>VGTK01000195.1 GCA_016874715.1 Deltaproteobacteria bacterium
CGGCCGTGCTGGTGCTGGCCCTTCTCGCGGCGGTCAGCGCGGCGACGCTCTGGCTCGTGCGCAGCGAGCTCTGGGTCGCGGGCAGCGCGCGCGCGTTCGCGCAGGCGCGCTACTCGGCCGAGGCCGGGGCGTGGCACGCGCTGTCCGTCATCGCGCCGGGCACCGATTTCGATACGCTGGTCGCGGGGACGGGTGGCCTCTCCGACGCGGCAGTGCCGGGGCCGCTGCCGTTCCCGGGTGGCGGCGCGGTCGAGTTCCCGGGCCCCCCCTTCGGCTACGCGGTCACCGTGCACGCGCTCGACGCCGAGCGCGTGCGGCTGCGCTCGACGGCGAGCGCGGTGCGCGGCGCGCGACGCTCGATCGATGCGACGGTCGGGCGTGACCTCGAGCCGTACGCGCCGGCGGCGGTGGTGGTCGTGTCCGGCGCGGTCACGGTGGCGCCGGAGCTCTCCGGTCTCGCGCCGGAGGCGGGCGGGGTCCTCGTCGACGCGGCAAGCCCGGCCGAAGGCGGGCAGGGGCTCATGGCGGCGGCGACCGCCGACGCTGCGTCGGCCGCGTGGGCGAGTCTCGTCGCCAGCGGTGCCACGCTCGTCGGCGGGATTCCCCGTGTGCGGGCGCGCGCGTTCGACGTCGCGGCCTTCGCCGCGGCGTCGGCGCTCGCGGAGGAGGCGGCGACCGATCTCGCCGGACCGCGCGGCACGGCCGGGAGTCCCGTCGCGCTGCGGCTCACACCGGGGATCGCGCCGTCGCTTCAGGGGTACGGTGTGGTGCTGGTCGCGGGCGACCTCGAGGTTGCGGGCGATCTCGACTGGCAGGGTGTGCTCTACGTCGCGGGCGCGCTGCACGTGCGCGGCCCGAGCTGCCGCATCACGGGGATGGCGTGGACGGGGGCCCTCCGTCTCGCGACGGGCTGCTTGTTCCGCTTCGACTCTCCGGCGCTGGCGGCGGCCGATGCGGCTCTGCGCCTGCCGCGCCGCCCGACGCTGCTGGCCCTGGACGACGTCTGAGGTCCTCCTCGGCTGCACCGGCCACGAGAGGCTGGAGACGCGCGGAGCGTCTTCGTCCGACGTCGAGCCGGGCGCGCAGCAGGTCCGCGATCACGGCGTGGCCGAACGCGTTGAGGTGGCGCCACTCCGGGTAGTACGTGTGCGGTCCGCCGCGCGCACGGCTGGTGCGGGTCGCGCGCGCGAGGGCGGGCAGGGCGTCGATCACCTGCACGTCCTGCGCCTCGAGCAGCCCGGTGAACCAGCGCTGCGGCCGCTGCAGGCTGCCGCCGACCTCCCACAGGGCGGCGCGCCGCTGCGGGTCACCGAACACCTCGACCTGCCACAGCTCGGGGATCATCAGAACCACCGGCGTCGCATCCATGGCGCGTACGCGGCGCACGAACTCGAGCAGCAGCCGGCCGGTGAACGCGAAGCGCTCGCGGTCGCCGAGCCGTGCTGCGTACATCGGGTTGTTGTACGGAGGGCGCTTGCCGTCGGGCTTGCCGCCGCGCGCGCCGTCGGTGTCGTCGTCGGGTGCGCTCCAGCCGCGGCGCGACAGCTCGGCGATCGCGTTGAGCACCGCCGAGTGGCGCATGACCGCGCGGTACGCGTCGACCATCGCGTGCCACGCGCGCGAGTAGGGAACCGGCACGCCCTGCAGCTCGAGCGCCCCGTCGGCGCCGACGGTGAACCAGGGCTTCGGGTACTGGAACGATCCTCGACGCAAGTTGTCGTCCAGGTCGTTGCCGAGGAAGAACGCCAGCACGACGACGTCGGGTCGCCAGCGCGCGGCCTCGGCGTCGAGCACGAGGATCTCCTGGTCCGTACCCCAGCCGGGCGTCGCGAAGCTCAGCACCTCGGTGTCTCCGCCGTCGAGGCGCGCGACGAAGGTCTCGTCATCGCCGACGCCGTCGCCCCACGTCTGCGAGTCGCCGAGGACGGCGATGCGGCGTTTGCCGGGGACGCGCTCCACGGGATGTGACGGGCCGCGTTGGCCGTCGGCGTTGATCGTGACGAACGTAGAGAACTCGTCACCGCCGTAAGGTCCGGCGAGCCCGGGACGGTTGCGCCAGCCGAGCAGCGGATGCGGCTCGGCGAAGTAGACGCGGTTGCGCATGTGCGGCCGGAACTCGAAGCCGACGCACCGCGACAGCACCTCGCCCGCGATTCCTCCCGCGACGAGCCCGAGCAGCACGAGGCCGATGCGCGCCCCCGGTGCGGGTCGTTCTCTCCCTGGCGTCCGCATGGTGATCCGCGCTGCACCGGAGCGTCGCGAGCGTGATGAATCGCGCGCTTCGTCAAGAATTTATCGGTGGGCTTCCGGTGCGCGGACCGGACGTTACCGGAATCTGCAGCACGAACAAGGGCTTGTGAAATGCGCAGGACGACGCGCGGCGGAACGGCGGTTGCACCTCAGTTCCGGCGGGAGGATTTCTGTGGAGCGCGGGGACGACGAACGGCGATCACCCGAGACGGCGGACGGGATCGCGGGTGCACGGCCGACGACAGGGCGCCTGCGGGCGGGTCCGCTCGGGCAGGCCGGCTGGACGCTCATGGAGACGATGGTCGTGACGAGCATCGTCGCGATCCTCTCGGCGATCGCGATCCCGCAGTTCAACGCGCTGTCCCTCCAGCTCCAGACCGGAGCCGCGGCCACCGAGCTTCTGCAGGACCTCGACTACGCGCGCACCATGAGCCAGCGCACGGGGACCGCGCACTACATCACCGTCACCGGCGGCGCCGGGGTGAACTACAAGGTGCAGCGCGCGGTGAACCCCGGCGCCATCGCTCCGGGCAGCGACCCCACGGTCCGGACCGTCACGCTCGGCACGAAGATGCCGCACGTCGTGTTCGCGCAGAACGGCGTCGCGGTCGACTGCTTCGGAGGCAGCGCCGGAACCGCGACGCCGAGCACGCAGCTGGTCTTCAACTCGCGCGGTCTGCCGGCCGCCGCCGCGTCGTACTTCGTCGGGTCCGACGACGGCAAGAACACCTACGTCTTGTCCGTCACCGGAGCCGGACGCGCACGACTCTGCCGGCGGGTCGGAGCGGGGTGGCGATGAACCGGACCTGCAGGCACGGCACTCGCCGCGGGCTGCGCGGCGAGCGCGGCTTCACGATCGTCGAGACCATGGTCGCGATCGGCATCATGGCGGTTGCGTTCCTCGGCATGGCGAGCGTACACGCGATCTCCTCGCGGGCGCAGGCGCTCGGTCAGAACGAAGGCCTCGCCCGCTTCGTCGCCGATCAGCAGCTCGAGCTGATGCGTCGCACGCCGGTCGGCGCGATCGGCGCGTTCACCGGCACCACGACCGTGCAGGGGGTGACCTTCGGCATCAGCCGGACCGTCGCGAACGTTGCGATGGGCCGCAAGGTGACGGTGACGACGACGTGGACCGACCGCTTCGGTCCGCGCTCGCTGACGCTCACGACCATCGTGAGCCAGGTGACCAACCCGTCATGATCCGAACGACAGCGATTCTCGATGGCTTCCGTCGCGCGGCCGCTCGCCGCGCTCACCTCGATCGCGGGCGGCGTCGCGGGCGCCTGCGCGACGAGTCGGGCATGACGATCATGGAGCTGCTGATCGGAGCCGGCATCTCGCTGTTCGTGATCGGCACCGTGTTCTCCGCCGTGCGCGTCCAGGGGCGCAGCGCGGCGTTCCAGACCGGCATGGCGGACGCCCAGATCACGAGCCGGGGCGCCGGAGAGCTGCTCCTGCAGGACATGCGCATGGCGGGCTTCGGCATGCTCGGCGCGTCACCGGAGGACAGCGAGGACAATCCGCCGCTCGAAGCGGACGCGAGCGGCGGCGTCACGACGCTCACGTTGCGCGGCGCCTTCACCAACGTGACCACCACGCTCGCCGGCGCGGCAAGCGTCGGGCAGACCACGCTGAGCTGCAACCCGCCCGCCTCGGGAGCGTTCGCCGTGGGGAACCTGGTGCTGATCGACAGCGGGCTCTCGTCGGAGATCTTCACCATCGCGAGCGTGGGAACGAACGCCGGGCTGATCCAGCTCGGGCTCTCCGGGCAGCTGCAGAACGCCTACCCGCTGGGACCGTTCGTCACGCAGATCGAGGTCGTCACCTACACCTACGGGGCCGAGGCCGGAAGGAACGTCCTGCGCCGCAACGGGCAGGTCGTCGCGGATGACGTGCCGGTGTTCCAGGTGCAGTACATCGACGATGCGGGCGCGGTCACCGCCACGCCGGGCGACACCGTGCGCTCGGTGACGATCAACTTCGAGACCGCCGAGCCGTCGCCTCTGCCCGGCAGCACCACCGCCAAGTCTAGGGTCTCGACCGAAGCCAACCTGCGGAACCTCGCGTTCCGCTTCTCCGTGAGCTGATTCGTGATGAACAGGGTGCACAACGAGCGCGGCATCGTGATCGTGGTCGCGCTGGGGATCGTCCTCGGTCTCGCTGCGATGTCGCTGACCGTGGCGCGAAGCGGCCAGAAGTCGACGCTGACGGGTGCGCTGTCGGGCCACCTCGCCAACGCCTTCTACCTGGCCGACGGTGCTGCGTATCACGCGCTGGGCGACCCGACGATCTACATCCCGGACAACACCACGCGTGAAGTCGACCTCGCCGGCGGCTCGACCGCGATGAACAGCAAGGCCTACGTCCAGTTCGCCCTCCACCGATCGTTGCCCGGCAACCTTCTCGTGCGAACGACGGACGGCAAGGTGCGCCCCGGCCAGTTCGGCCAGAACGAGGGCCTCGGCAAGATGTTCTTCTTCACCGTGGATGGCGTGAAGAATCCGACCAACGTGGGCATCGATCCGAGAGGCGCGGTGCAGATGCAGGCCGCGAAGCCGGGACCCTGCGCGGATTGCGGGTCGTGAGCGTTCGCGGATCCTCGAGGGGCAGCATGGTGCCTTCGAAACATCGAGGCGACGTCGGCGCGCGCGCCATCGCGATCGTCGCCGTTCTCACTGCGGCTTGCTTCCTCGCGAAGCCGGCGCGGGCGCTGGACACCGACATCTTCACCGGCACGCAGGTCGATCCCAACGTGCTGATCGTCTTCGACAACTCCGGGTCGATGGGTCTGCAGGCGTACAACACCTATCCCAACACCATCTACGCAGGGGCGTTCGCCGCCGGGACGATCTACACGCGCTGCGCCAACAAGAGCGGCGTGTCGGGCAACGACGTGAACGCGAACTGCACCTGCAAGACCGTGCAGACGAACTGGGTGGTCGACAACAGCGCGTGCGCCGGGACCTTCGTCGACAAGGTCCCGCCGCCGTCCGGCGACGACACCGACGACCGCGAGTCGCGCCGCAAGCGCGGCAATCGGCGCAACTTCGAGACCAACCCGCCGAAGAACTGCGAGCAAGAGCCCTTCGACTCGTGCACGACGGACGCCGACTGTCCGGGCTTCGGCAACAGCTGTGCGGCGCAGAACAAGATGTCGGTCGCACAGGGCGTCGTCATGGCGCTGTTCAACGACCCGGCGAACGACAACCTCCGCTTCGGCCTGATGAACTTCAACCCGTCGGGCATCAACTACGGCTCGATGGACTACTCGAGCGCGAGCGCGATCACGACCTGGCACGAGACCAACCAGAACAAGTTCCTCGTTCCCGTGCAGGACAACACCGCCTCGGCGCGATCGACCATCACCGACAGCGTCGCAGCGATGACCGCGGGCGGCGGCACGCCGACCGTGCATCGCCTGATCGACGCCTGGAATTACTTCAACGGCCAGGTGACCAAGTCCGGCTGGACCTCACCGGTGCAGTACTCCTGCCAGCGCAACTACCTGCTCATGGTGACCGACGGCATTCCGGAGGTGGAAGCCGACTTCAACACCTCGCCGCAGTCGGCGTGCACGTTCAATCGCGTCAAGGCCTTCGTCGGGGACCCGGGCGACCTGAACGGCGACGGCAAGGAGAACCCGGCGAGCCCGAACTACCTCGCGACGACCGGTCAGATGTTCAACTGCGGCTCGGACTACCTCGACGACGCGATGCAGAAGGTCCGGGGTCTCTTCCCGCTCGGCGACTCGAACAACCAGCCGCTCTCGCTGTACGCGGTGTCGTTCGGCTTCGACTACTGCCAGGCGCCCGAGGCGGGCAACACCAGCCCGGGCGGCGGATCGCTGCTCTATCGCGCGTCGAAGAAGTACGGCGGCGGCGACTGCCTGTCGGCGACGGACCCGGACGAGCTCGACGACGCGCTCCGCGAGGCGCTGAACCTCATCAAGAACGACGCGCAGTCCTTCGTGGCGCCGGTGGTGCCAGTGAGCCAGACGAACCGCACGGAGTCGGGCGATCGGCTGTACGTCGCGCTGTTCGCGCCACGCGAGGGGCAGCAGGACTGGCCGGGCAACATCAAGAAGTACCAGCTCGACCGCAACAACGGCACGATCTGCGACGCGGGCACGACGACCTGCACGGCGGGCGGCGCGGGCTCGGCGACGACCGCGGACGGCACGATCCTGGGGACGGCGTTGTCGTTCTGGGACGCGAGCACCGGCGGGCCGTCGGGCAGCTCTGTCACCTCGGGCGGCGTCGGCGCGGTGCTGCAGCAGAGCAACGTCGCGAGCCGCAAGATCTACACCTACACCGGTACCGCGACCGGCAACCTCGGCGGGGTCGCCCTGAGCGCGGCGGATCAGGCCTTCGCGAAGACCAACGCGTCGATCACGCCGGCGATGCTCGGGCTCACCGGTGGCGACGCGACCACGGCCGAGCGCGACGCGCTGATCGACTACGTCTACGGCTTCGATTCGTACGACCGCAACAGCAACGGCAACACCACCGAGAAGCGCAGCTGGATTCTCGGCGACATCATCCACTCCGTGCCGCTGATCGTGAACTACGACGCGAGCGGCGCGAACGCGCTGATCATCGTCGGTGCGAACGACGGCTTGCTGCACGCGTTCGACGACGCGACCGGTGCCGAGGTCTGGGCGTTCGTGCCGCCCGACGTGCTCGGCAACCTGAACAGTCTGCGCCCCGGCGAGTCTGGCGGCCACCCGTTCTTCGTCGACTCGTCGCCGAAGCTGAAGCTCGTCAACAACGGCTCGCAGAAGGTCCTGGTGTTCGGCCTGGGCCGCGGCGGACGCGCCTACTACGGGCTGGACATCACCAGCAAGACCGCGCCGACGCTGCTCTGGCGCGTCAACAACACGGTCAGCGGGTTCAGCGAGCTCGGGCAGACGTGGTCGGCGCCGGCGCTGTCGCGCGCGGCGAACGGCGGGTCGCCAGTGGACGTCGCGGTGTTCGGCGGCGGCTACGACGAGCACTTCGACACGCCCAACACGAGCGCTCCCGACACGACCTCGCCGATGGGCCGCACGATCTACATGGTCAACCTGACCACCGGCGCGCTGATCGCGACCGGTGGCGTGCAGTCCTATGCGGTTCCGGGCGACCCGCTGCTGTTCGACGTGAACGGCGACGGCATCTTCGATCGCGGCTACATCGGCGACATGGGCGGCAACATGTGGCGCATCAGCGACGCCTTCGCGATGATGCGGCTGTTCAGCACGCCCGGCGGACAGCGGATCTTCTATCAGCCCGACGCCGTCATCAACAACGGGTCGGTCATGGTCTACTTCGGCACCGGCGACCGCTCGAGCCCGCTTTCCACCCACTTCACCGACCGCTTCTACGCGGTGCGCGACGACGGCACGAACAACCTGCAGGAGAACGACCTGGTCAACGTGACGAGCCAGGTCGTGCAACCCGGCAGCACCCAGTACGACGACCTGGTCGACGACGTGAACGACGCGCACGGCTGGTTCCTCGTGCTCGGCAGCAACGGTGAGAAGGTCCTCTCGCCGCCGACCGTCTTCTTCAACGTGGCGTTCTCCACGTTCATCCCGTCGACGGCCGTCTGCGAAGCCGGCGGCGCGGCCCGGATCTACTTCGTCGATCCGCTGGTCGGCGGACCGACGACCGATCTCGCGGGAACGAGCGGCGGCGGCCTCGGCGGCGGCGCCGGTACGGGGGGCGGCTACGGTCTGGGCGCCAACGGCGCGCTCATCGCGGCCGACCGCTTCGCGGCGGTGGGCCAGAGCATCCCGACCTCGCTGAAGGTCACTTTCGGCGACAACGAGACCAAGGCCTTCTTCGGCGTCACCAAGGGCGGCGGCATCGCCCTGCAGCCGCTGCTGCTGCCGCAGATCGTCTCGAACGTGATCCCGGTGTCCTGGCGCCAGGGCTGGTAGGGCAGGAGGAGAAACATGAGCCCACGAAACCGGTTCACGATGCAGTGCGTCGTCGGATTCCTGAGCACCGTCGGCCTGCTGCTGCCGGCGTCCGCACCTTCTGCCGACGTGGTGACGACCAGCGGGGTGGTGACCTGGGTCTCGAGCGAGGTGGTGGAGGTCGGCGGGCGCCGGGGGCTCATCGTCCCCGGGACCTCGATCACCAGCGACGGCCGGGAGGTCTCCATCGGGTCGGTCACGGTCGGCATGCCGGCCGAGCTCGAGATCGGCTCCGACGGCCGGGCTCTCGAGCTTCGAGTAAAAGGATTGGTTGAGTAAACTTGGCGGAAGGCGAATATGTACTCGGACGGTGCGTCCATGACGAGTGAGTACGAGGTTCTCGGTTCAGGAAGGGCGAACGCCACCCCCTCCGGCCGTTGTACTCGTGCTTCGACCTCGTAAACGACGGGGCCGTTCCGATCGGTGGACGTGGGCGGTGGGGTTCCTCCTCTCCCCTGCCGCTCACGTTCGCCGGCGCTTCACGCCGCGAGGTAGAGCAGGACCCCGTCGCGCTCCTCGCGACGAAGCACGCCCCGCTCCCGCAGCATCTCGAGGTGCGCGATGGTCTCCATGACCGCGGCACCCGCCTGGAAACGGTCGTTGGGGTTCTCGAACACCCAGCGGAAGACGCGCCGCGCGACGTCGTAGGCGGTCGCCGGACCCGCGCGCAGGACGTCGTGCATCTCGCCGGCACGGGCCTCGTGGTGGCGGATCAGCTGGCGCGCGCGGTGCCGGTGGTCCTCGTAGACGCCACCGTGCGCCGGGCAGACGAGGCGGGCATCGAGCGTCGCGACCTTCTCCTGCGAGGCGAGGAAGTCGCCCAGCGGGTTCTCCGGCCCGGTCGCGTAGACGCCGACGTGCGGCGTGATGCGCGGCAGAAGGTGGTCGCCGACGAACAGCACGCGGTCCTCGAGGTCGAGGAAGCAGCAGTGCCCGGGGGTATGCCCCGGCGTCCAGACGACCTGCAGCCGGCGGCTGCCGATCTCGAGCACCTCGCCGTCCACGAGCAGGTGATCCGCCTCCGTCGCCGGCTGGAACGTGGCCGCCCAGAAGTCCATCGGCTTCGGGGCGTCGACCGGCTGCGTCGGGATCGGGATGCCGTTGCGCCGCGAGTGGCGCACCATGTCCTCCGGGCCCGCGTGCAGCGTGTAGTCGATGCGCTCGAGCTCCGCCGGATGGATGTGCACGCGGGCGCCGGTCTCCGCGCGCAGCGCGCGCGAGGCGCCGAAGTGGTCGGGATGGTGGTGCGTCGCGAGCAGATGGGTCAGCTGCGAGGGCGCCACGCCAAGCGACGCGAGCGCTCCCGCGAACGCGTCGCGCGACTCCGCGCGCGCCACACCGGTGTCGATCAGCGCCCACGGCCCGCCGCAGTCCAGAAGCCAGACGTTGATGATGGTCGGCTTCGCGGGAAGGGGCAGGAAGACCTCGAAGACGCCGGGCGCCACCTCGCGGGTCTTCGCCGGGTCCGGCGCGCCCCCCGGCGTGGTCGAGGGCGCGCCGGCAGCACGATCCGCATCGCGAGCGATCGGGGCCGCTGGCGGGTGCGGCCGCTTCATTCGTGCAGCCGGTCCTTGATCTCGAAGGTGACCCGCAACGTGACCTTCCAGCCGGTCACGCGTCCGTCCTCGACCAGCGCGCGCGTCTCGGTGATCACGGCGTCGCGGATGCCGGAGATCGTCACCGCGGCGCGCGAGATCGCCAGCGAGACCGCGTCCTCGATGGACGTCGTCGACGTGCCGGTGAGATCGATGATCTTCTCGACCATGCTTCCTCCGGGGCTCAGCGCCCGATCGACGCCACTGCGCAACCGCTGCAGCTCTTCTGGAGCTCGACGATGAAGCGCTCGCACGTGGCGACGCGGTCGGGCTCGTCGAGCTGCTTCGCGACCTGCAGCGCGCTCTGCGCGGTCGCCCTGGCTTCGTCGTCGCGGCCGACGATGTGGTAGGCCTCGGCCAGCTCGAGCCGCTTGCCGACCGCGGTCGAGTCGAGCGATACCGCTCGCTCGAGGTACTCGACGCCCTCGGTGGTGTTGCCGCCGAACAGGCGCGGCAGCTTCATCAGCATGCCGCCACGCGCCGCCAGCGCGTTCGCGTGGTTCGGGTCGAGCCGCAGGACCTCGTCGAGCTGCTTGTTGAGCTTGACGAGCTGCAGCGCCGCTGCCGCGATGCCGCCGAGCTGGGCGATGCGCCCCTCGGCGGCGAACTGCATGAAGCGCGCGTCGGCGTCGTTCGGCATCAGTGCGACGGCCCGGTCGGCGTGCTGCTTCGCCGCCTCGTAGGCCCGCCTTCGGGCGTCGTCGCTGCTCGCGACCTCGCCCGCGTCGATCAGCTTCTTCGCGTCCGCCAGTTCGCGTCGGCCTTCCGCCGATGCGGTGTCGGCCGCGTCGGTCGGTCGTGCGTTCGCGGTGTCGGGCCCGGCCGCCGTCGGCGCGGTC
>VGTK01000196.1 GCA_016874715.1 Deltaproteobacteria bacterium
GCCGGCTCGTCGTCGCGCGTGGGCGCTGCGGTCGCCGCGCCCTTCTTCGCCTTCGCCGGACGGCCACGCTTGCGCTTGCCGGACGGCGCGTCCGGCGTCGCGTCGGCGGGTGCCGGCGCGGCGGACGCGACAGCGCCGAGCCGCCGTGCGAGTTCCTCGACCGCAACCTCGTCGAGCCGCACGATCGCGTCGTCGAGCCAGAGCCGCGTCTGTCCGCTGCGGACCAGCCCGCTCACGATCTCCGCCAGCGGCAGCCCGCCGACGTCGACCGGCGCGACCACCAGCACGCGCGTGCCCTCGGCGAGCGCGGCGACCTCGCGCAGCGCGCCGTCGACGTCGTCGCGCACCACGCGTCCGCTGCACGCCGGACACGTGGTCTCGCCGACGTGGCAGTAGAGCAGCCGCAGGTGGTCGTTGATCTCGGTGATCGTGCCGACCGTCGAGCGCGCGTTGCGGATGGTGTTCTTCTGCGCGAGAGCCACCGCGGGCGGGATGTTGCTGATGAAGTCGACGTCCGGACGCTCCATGCGCTCGAGGAACATGCGCGTGTAGGTGGACATCGACTGCACGAAGCGGCGCTGGCCTTCCGCGTAGAGCGTGTCGAACACCAGGCTCGACTTGCCCGAGCCGGACACGCCGGTCACGACCGTCAGCGCCTCGGGCGGGATCTCGCACGAGACGTTCTGCAGGTTGTGCGTGCGCGCACCGACGATGCGGATCGGCTCCTTCACGACCCACCAACGGTGGCACGCGATGTGCCACCCTGCCAGCCCGCAACGGGTGCGTCCGCCGCAAGTGGCCCTCACCGTCCTCGGATTCACGACGCTGCCGGTGGCGTTCGCGTGGGCGGAGATCGCCTTGCCGACCGCAGCTGCCCGCTCGTCGTCAGATGAATCGGCCGTGCCGGTTCATCCTTCGTGGTCGGCGAAGCCGGTGCGGACGTCAATCCCCGTCAGGGCCGGGCGATCGCTCGCGGGGAGTTCGATGCTCTCAGGGTTCGTGCTACGCGTGAGACGTGCCGATCGTCTCCGTGTTCCTGGGGATCGTCATACGTGTGTTTCACGACGATCACCCGCCGCCGACATCCATGTCGAGTATGGGGAGTACGCCGGGGTCATCGAGATCGCTACGGGCCGCCTGCTTGGTGGGCGGCTCCCCCCTCGGGTGCGGCGCCTCGTGGAGGAGTGGCGCCAGTCGCGGCGTAGCGAACTGGGGCGGGCATGGCTCGAAGCACAAGCGGGCCAGGCACCCCGTCGGGTCAAACCGCTCGAATGAAGGGTGGGGTAGCTCATGAAGTTTGGACATCGGTTGAAGCGGATCGTCTCCTGCGACGTAGAGAACTTCCGCGTGACCCTCGAATTCATCGATGGATCTCGAGGGACCGTCGGTTTGAGCGAATTGTTTCGTCGTCCGGGTCGCCGGCCGTTGCCGCTCGAGATCCGCCGAGGCCAGCTCTTCGACCGCTGCTTCGTCGAAGCAGGTGCGCTGGCGTGGCCAAACGGATACGAGCTATGCCCCGACGCGCTTCGGGCTCGGATCCGTGCCGCGAGCCACCGTGCCGCCTGACAGGCGCTGAAGCGACGGACCGGAGTGGCTACCGGATCGACGGTCTCGCCTTCCCGTACCTGCCGGCTCGGACCCGTGGAGGAGCGGACGCCGATCGCGCGAGATCCCGGAGGTGGCCGCCCCCGACGTCACGAGATCTGGGCCTGCGCACCCGACGCGTCGGATCGGCGCGAGCTGCTCGCTGCCGAGCAGGTAGCCGAGCCCGTCGGCCGTGAACGCGATCGCCTCGCCCTGCGGCTGCGCCGCCGCCACGACCTGCGCCAGCGGCGCGCCGAACACCTCCTCGAGCAGCAGCGCGCCCGGCCGGCGCAGCTCCCACACGCGACCGTAGCTCCGCAGCAGCACGCTCTCGCCGCTCGGGTGCGCTTCGGCCGCCGTCAGGAAGCGGTCGTTCGGTGACGACGGCCCCAGTGTCGCGACCAGCGTCGCGGTACTGCCGCCCGGCTGGCCGAGACCATCGAGACGGAACACCTCGCCGAAGCCGGTGAGGATCTTGCTGACCACGAAGAGCCGTCCGCTGAGCGTCTCCGCGACCAGCGACTCCGCGTCGCGCGGCCCGCCCGGGTAGGTGAACGGCAGCACGGTGACGGGCAGCGTCTGGCCCGGCGTCAGGTCGGGCTCGGGCAGCTGGTAGATGGCGACCGAGCCGCGCACGGCGTTGTTGTCGCCGACGTCGGCGAGGTAGATGCACCACGCGCTCGAGGTGGCGCCGCAGCGCGCGACCGCGACGTCCTCGATGTCCACCGCCGCAGCACCGCTCAGCGCGTAGCTCTGCAGCAGGGTGCCGTCCGCCGCGAGCGCGTACAGCTCGAACGCGTTGCCGGAGTCGTTGTGCGCCCAGTACACGCCGGGAAGGCTGCGGCTCGCGGCGAGCCCGGACAGCTCGGGCAGCACTGCGGGCGGGTTGCCGGCCGACGTCGCCGGCGTCGCGTACGACGGGCAGCCCGCGCCCGACACGTCATCCGGGACCAGGGTGTCGATGGTGATCGCGACGGTGTCGTTGCCGGGCTCGGCGTCGGCAACCGCGCCGCTCGCGGACACGCGGACGGTGCAGCGCGCCGGCGACGCGCCGTCCGCGGTCGACCACAGCGGCGGGCGGACGAGCAGGCTCGCGGTGACGGTCGCGCTCTTGCGCCCGCCGAGCGTGACGCCCGGCTGCACGCCCGGCGACTTCGCGTCGGCGTCGAGCGAGGCGATCGTGCCCGCCGGGCAGTCGCCGTCGTCGCCGCTCAGCGTGAGCGCGGCCGGCGTCGTGGCGGCGTTGTGCAGCTTGACCTTCACGGGCAGCGGCTTCGGCGCACCGGCCGCCGGCAGCGTGACACGGAGCGGCTTGACGGGGCTCGCGACCGTCTCGGACGCGGGCGGTACGCCCCGGTCGTTGCGATCCACCACGTCGAGCTCGACCTCGACGGAGTCGTTGGTCGCGCGCGGATCGACGTTGCCCGCCGGCGACGTCACGGCCGCCTGCACGCGGACGCGGCAGCGGAAAGGCGCCCGCGGCGACGGCGTCGTCACCGCCGACGCCGGCACCTCGACCGACACCTTGCCGCGCGCCGAGCCGCCCTGCGCGACGGTCACCACCGGCTGCGCGCCGGCCGCCTTCGGGTCGAAGTCCGCGCCGGTCACGACCGTCCCGCCGGGACAGTCGAGGGCGCTCGCCAGCACGTTCACGGTGATCGGCCCCGAGCCGACGCCGGACGTACGCTGGTTCGCGTTCCTCACCTGCACGGCGAAGGTCCGGGTGGCGCTCGCCCGGCCGCGCGGGATGTTCAGCCGCTGCGGCTTGACGGCCGCGAGGACGGCGTCGCTGCGCTCCTCGGCGGCGGCGGCGGTGCTCACCGCGCCGAGGACGAGCGCGCCCGCGAGGGCGACGACGGCGAGCATCGAGAGCCCCCGGAGGAGCGCGGTGTCGTTGCGTGGCATCGGCGCAGCCAACACCACCGCGACGGGTCCGCGCAATAGGAAAGTCAGGGCTGCGTCGCGGGCGCATCGCGCCAGGGCTTGAACAGGCGGATGCCGAGCGGCGGCCTCGCGTAGGGGGTCGCGCGCGAGCGGCTCGGGATCACGTAGCGCGGGCGACGCCGGTCAGAGCGTGGCGTCGCGCTCGGCGCTAGCGTCGACGACCACGGTCTCGAACGCGATCGGGTTGGGTCGGTCACCGATCGAACTCAAGACGACGCGGTACTCTCCCGGGCCCGGCGACTCGAGCTCGACCTCGAGCGTCTCACGCGCGCGGGCGCCGATCGCGACGGGGAGCATCGTGCGCAGATCATCGCGCGCGACCTCGACTCCGCCGCGCAGCCAGCGCACCCGCACCGCCGTCGGCACCAGCGGCCCGGGGTGCAGATACGTCTCGTTGCTCGAGTTTCGCACGACGAAGCGCACCACCACTCGAGAGCGCGCCGCCACGCGCTGCACGGTCGCCCGCTGCAGCGGCAGCTGCGGTACGAGCACGCCGGGGTCGGACCGTACCGCCTGCGGGCTCTTCAGTGCGTAGGCGCGCAGACGCTCCGTGCTGCCGATCTCGACCAGACGCCCCTCGACACCCGGCTTCGTGAGCCCCTGCTCGAAGGCGGCTCGGCGAAACGGGCCGATCTCGTCCACGTGCACGAGCACGGTCTCGAACCCGAGGGCATGAAGTGCGTCGGCGGCGGCGCTCGCGGGCAGGCCGCGAGCGAGCGCGCCGACCTGCGCGACCAGCGGTGAGGCGAAGGAGTTGTAGCAGGCAGACGTGTCGCGGCCGTCGAAGGCAACGAGCCGCAGGCGATCGGCCGACGCCAGCACGCCGTAGCCGACCGCGAGCGTCGGAACGTGCACGATCGGGCCTGTCGTGCGGCGCAGTAGCCGCAGATCCTCTTCCGGCGGACGAGCCTCCCATGCGGACGGAGCGAACGGCCGCAGGAACACCAGTGCGCTTGCTGCCGGCGTGGCACGCTCGACGAACAGCGCGCCCGCGAGGACTGCGGTGGCGAGCCGCGCGAACGCGGGTGTCCGGCGCGTCTCCAGAAGCGCGAGGACACCGAAGGCCGACAGCAACGCGGAGACGAACCACACACTCTGCCCCATCAGACCGGGCGCACGCACCGCGTCGAACCCCGGGACGACGCCTGCGAGCGCGTCGTATGCGGACGGGATGACCAGACCGCCGACTGCGAGCCTGTGCCCGAACCAGGTCGACACGGCGCCGGCCACGAGGAACGCCAGTCGGGGATCGTCGCCGTCGCGCGCACGCTTGCCGCGCATCCGATCCGCCAGGCCGACCCCCGAGAGGATGGCGGCGAGGTGCAAACTCGGCAGGAGCCCCACCACACCGAGCAACGCGGCGCGTCCGGCGAGCACTCCGATCGAGGCTCGCAGCGCCAGGTAGGGCCCGAACACGGTCCGGGCGACGAGCCCCGCCCAGGCGAGGATCGCGACGAGCAGCAGCCATCTTCGCGCGATCTGGGATCGGTACCGCCACGCCAGGTGGACTGCGTACGTCCCGAGGATGATCCCCGATGCGACCAGCGAATAGAGGCTCTCGAGCATCGTCATCGTCCCGCAGAGCGCGAGGCCGAGCGCGTCGCGCCCGCCACCACGCACGACGAAGCGACGCAGGAAGAAGGCGGCCGCAGGCGTGAAGTGATCGCCGGAAAGATAGGGATGTACGAGATCGGCGAGGTGCGGCGGGCTGAGCTCGAACGCGAGACCCGCGACGAACGCGGCCCCGGCGCGCCCGGTCAGGTCGCGCGCGAAGAGGAACATCCCCAGCCCCGCGATCCACAGCTTCAGCAGCAGCGCGACGTTGTATGCGAGGATCGGCTCTCCCGTGAGCCACCGCGGCACTGCCGCGAGGACGCCCTCACCGATCATGTGCTCGCCGAGCGCGAGAGCCCCGTCGAGCGGGTAGCATTGCCCAAGCCCGAAGATCCGGCCCGGGTCGCGAACCAGCAGATCCGCGTTCCGTGCCACGACGGACATCACCATCGACTCGTCGAGCTGGACGAGGCGCGACCCGGCGCTGGCGGTCGGTAGCAGGGTCGCCGGTGCCGTCAGGACCGGATGCAGGCACCAGAGCGCGGCGAGAAGGAACCCTCCAGCAGCGGCGATCGCGGGTGCGCGCCGGTGCCGGGTGGCCGGACCGCCGCTTCCGGAATCGGGCTGGGCAGGGTCTCGCGACACGCCGGAGACGTGTACGCCGGGGCCGTGAGCATAGTCAACTACCGAGTACGCACGAGCTCGAGGTCAGCGCTGCGGCCGCCGCTCCGGAGCCAGAACCACGACCGCCAGCGGCGGCAGCTCGACCGCGATCGACTGCGCGTGTCCGTGGCAGGCAACATCCTCGCTTCGTACGCCACCGAGATTACCCACCCCGCTGCCGCCGTAGTCCGCCGCGTCACCGTTGAGGACCTCCGCCCAGAAGCCTGCGCGCGGCACGCCGATGCGGTACGCGTGGCGCTGGATCGGCGTGAAGTTGCACGCGAAGAGCAGCACCTCGCCGGCGTCGCGTCCGCGGCGCAGGAAGGCCAGCGTGCTGTTCTCGCTGTCGCTGCAGTCGATCCACGCGAAGCCGGCGGGGTCGCAGTCGAGCTCGTGCAGGGCCGGCTCGCGCAGGTAGAGCGCGTTCAGGTCGGCAACCCAGCGCTCGACGCCGGCGTGCGCGGGCAGTGCCAGCAGGTCCCAGTCGAGCCCCACCTCCTGGTACCACTCGTTCCACGTCGCGAGCTCGGCGCCCATGAAGAGCAGCTTCTTGCCGGGCTGGCCGAACATCCAGCCGAGCAGCAGGCGCAGGTTCGCGTAGCGCTGCCAGTGGTCGCCCGGCACCGTCCCGCCGGGCACCGTCCCGCCGGGCATCTTGCGCAGCAGCGAGCCCTTCCCGTGCACGACCTCGTCGTGCGACAGCGGCAGCACGAAGTGCTCGGAGAACGCGTACATGCCGCGGAACGTGAGCTTCCCGTGGTCGAACTTCCGCTGCATCGGGTCGAGCGACATGTAGGCGAGCGTGTCGTGCATCCAGCCCATGTCCCACTTGAAGCCGAAGCCGAGCCCGCCGACGTAGGTCGGTCGTGACACCAGCGGCCACGCAGTCGATTCCTCGGCGGTGGTCTGGACGTCGGGGAACGCGCCGTAGAGCTCGACGTTCATGCGCCGCAGGAAGTCGATCGCGTCGAGGTTCTCGCGCCCGCCGTTGCGGTTCGGAATCCACTCGCCGGACTTGCGCGAGTAGTCGAGGTAGAGCATCGAGGCGACCGCGTCCACGCGCAGGCCGTCGGCGTGGTACTGCTCGATCCAGAAGCGCGCGCTCGACAGCAGGAAGCTCCTCACCTCGTTGCGACCGTAGTTGAAGATGAAGCTCTGCCAGTCGGGGTGAAAGCCCTGGCGCGGGTCGCCGTGCTCGTAGAGGTGCGTGCCATCGAAGTAGCCGAGGCCGTGCTCGTCGGTCGGGAAATGCGACGGCACCCAGTCGAGGATCACGCCGATGCCCGCCTGGTGCAGCGAGTCGATCAGGAACATCAGGTCCTGCGGCGTGCCCCACCGGCTCGACGCCGCGAAGTAGCCGGTCGTCTGGTAGCCCCACGACGGGTAGTACGGGTGCTCCATCACCGGCAGCAGCTCGACGTGCGTGAAGCCGAGACGCGCGACGTGCTCGGCGAGCAGCGGTGCGAGCTCGCGGTACGTGAGCATGCGCGACGGATCGCGCGGATCGCGGCGCCACGAGCCGACGTGCACCTCGTAGACCGACATCGGCGCGCTCACGGCATTGCACCGCGCGCGCCGTGCGAGCCACTCCGCGTCACCCCACTCGTAGTCGAGCGTCCACACGCGCGATCCGGTGCGCGGCGCGACCTCCGCGTAGACCGCGAACGGGTCGGCCTTGTCGGCCGCGTAGCCGCCGTGGCGCGACACGACGTGATACTTGTACGCGGCACCGCGCACGACGCCCGGGAGGAAGCCCTCCCACACGCCCGACTCGCCGCGTACGCGCAGCTGCTGCGCACTCTTGCTCCAGCCGTTCCAGTCGCCCATCACCGCGACCGACGCCGCGTTGGGCGCCCACACGGCGAAGTGCGCGCCGGCGACGCCGTCCACCACGCCGAGGTGGGCGCCGAGCCGCTCCTGGAGCCGCAGATGGCTGCCCTCGTTGAAGAGGTAGACGTCCTGCTCGCCGAGCAGCGACGCGTCGTGACGCACCGCCGCGATCGGACCTGCGGCACCGACGGCTTCGTCGCTCATCCCGGCCACGTCCGGCTCAGGGAAAGATGCCGCGCCGGCGCTTCGCCTCGGCGATGCGCGAGACGCCGCGGATCATCGCCGCCGTGCGCAGGTCCACGCCGCGCTGCCGTGCGGTGGCCAGCACGTCGGTGAACGCCCGGGTCATGAGCTGCACGAGGCGTGCGTTCACCTCGTCCTCGCTCCAGAAGAAGTGCTGCAGGCTCTGCACCCACTCGAAGTACGAGACGGTCACGCCGCCCGCGTTGGCCAGGATGTCGGGCACGACCAGGATGCCGCGCTCGGCGAGGATCCGATCGGCGTCGAGGTCGGTCGGACCGTTGGCGCCCTCGATGATCAGCTTGCACCGGAGCTTCGCCGCGTTGTCGCCGTCGATCTGCCCCTGGATCGCGGCCGGGATCAGAACGTCGCACGGCAGCGTGAGCAGATCCGCATTGCTCACGCCTTCCGCGCCGGGGAAGCCCTGCACGGTGCGGTGCTCGGCGACCCAGCGGTCGACGGCGGGAAGATCGAGCCCCGCGGGATCGTGGATGCCGCTGGCCACGTCGGACACCGCGACGACGCGCGCCCCCGCCGCGTGCGCGAGCCGCGCCGAGACCGAGCCCACGTTGCCGAACCCCTGCACGACCACGCGCGCACCCTCGACCGGAAGGCCGAGATCGCGGCAGGCCTCGACCATGCACGTCACCACACCGCGACCGGTCGCCTCCTTGCGCCCGAGCGATCCGCCGATCTCCAGAGGCTTGCCCGTCACGACCCCCGGAACCGCATAGCCCTTGGTCTGCGAGTACGTGTCCATGATCCACGCCATGATCTGCTCGTCGGTGCCGAGATCCGGCGCAGGGATGTCGCGATCGGGGCCGATCACGTCGATGATCTCCGAGGTGTAGCGGCGCGTGATGCGCTGCAGCTCGGCGGGCGAGAACTGCCGCGGGTCGATGCGCAGCCCGCCCTTCGCGCCGCCGAACGGGAGGCCCATGATGGCGCACTTCCAGGACATCCACATCGCCAGCGCCGTCACCTCGCCCAGATCGACGCCGAGGTCGTAGCGGATGCCGCCCTTGGTCGGGCCCATGGTGGTGAGGTGCTGCACGCGGTACCCGAACACGGTCTGCACCACGTCGTACGAGTCTCGCCGGAAGGGGAACGAGACCACGTGGGCGCGCTGCGGCGTGCGCAGCCGGTGCCAGAGGTTCTCCTGGAGCCCCATGAGCTGCGCGGTCTGGTCGAGCTGCGCGACCGCGAGGCGGTACATCGGGGTGTCCCACTCGAGGGTCCTGGTCTCCATCGTGGCCTCCCTTCGCGGATCTGTGGCGCCGCTCAGTCGCCCGCGGACGCCTTGGCGCCCGGCAGCGTCGGCGCCGGCACCGGGACCGTCGGCACCTCGACCAGCGTCACCTTGACCCGGCGCGGTTGCAGGTTCTGCACCGACAGGCTCGGCGGGTGGCGCAGATTCTCCTCGGCGATCGCGAACGTCTTCTGGCCGGGCCGCGCGCGACGGGCGTCGATGGTGACGGCGAGGTCGCGCGAGGTGAGCAGCGCGAACGCGCGCTGCGGTCCGGCGAACGTCGCCTGCACCTCGGATGGCTCGATCGACTCTACCTGTGCGCCGTCGGGCAGGTTGACGACCTCCACCGGCATCCGCAGGATCTGCTCGGACGGTCGCGAGCCGGGCACGAACAGCAGCCACATGCCGAGCACCACCGCGAGCGACGCGAGGCGGGTGAACCAGTTCGCGAACAGCAGCTGGCGCACCGTGCGCCGGAAGCTCCGCTCCGGCTGTCGCGCGTCGAGCTCCGCGGCGAGCACCCGCGCGAGCTCGTTGGCGTCGCGCAGCGTGGCAAGCGTGCCGTCCTTCGCGACCGAGATGCGCCCGCGCTCCTCCGAGACCAGGAGGCAGAGCGCGTCGGTCAGCTCGGCGAGCCCGAGCGCCGCGCTGTGCCTCGTGCCCACGCCGGTGAGCTGCTGGAAGTTGGTCGACAGCGGCAGGTGGGCCGCGAAGAGTGCGATGCGGCCGTTCTCGACGATCACCGCCCCGTCGTGGCCCGGCGAGTGGGGGTCGAAGATGCTCTTGAGCAGCGGCACGCTGAGCTTCGCCCCCATCTCGATGCCGCCGCGAACGTGGCGCCGGAGCGGCTGCTCGCACTGCAGAACGACCAGGGCGCCGATGCGGTCCCGCGCGAGGTCCGCCATCGCCTCGACGAGGATGTCGTTGATCCCGGCGGGCGGCTTCACCCGGCGGTTGCGGCGCAGGCTGAACAGCGCGAGGCGCTCGAAGAGCTGGCGCAGCTCCTCCTGGAAGATCACGACGACGATGATCAGGAAGATCGCGAAGAAGCCCTGCAGCAGCCACGCCGTGAGCTGCAGGCCGATCGACTGCGCGGCGATGTAGAGCCCGCCGAGGATAACGATGCCGCCGGCGACGAGCCCCGCCTGCGTCCGTCGGATCCACACGATGCCCGCGTAGACCAGCGACGTGACGAGCAGGATGTCGATGGCATCCGCCAGGCGGATCTCGAGCAGGGAATCGAGCAGGCCTCTCATGCGGTCTGCAAGAGATATCCCTCTCCGCTCGCGGCGTCACGCGCTCGGTCGAGACGCGCTCGACGGGCGCACCGGACTGCTCCACGCGCTCGACGGGCGCACCGGACTGCTCCACGCGCTCGACGGGCGCACCGGACTGCTCCACGCGCTCGACGGGCGCACCGGACTGCTCCACGCGCTCGACGGGCGCACCGGACTGCTCCACGCGCTCGACGGGCGCGCCGGCCT
>VGTK01000197.1 GCA_016874715.1 Deltaproteobacteria bacterium
CAGTGCGCCGCGGCGGCGGAGTCGCCCGCAGCCTCGGCGTGCGGCGCGATCTGCGCGGCGAGCAGCCCGCTGCTCGCGCCGGCGCTCAGGTGGTGCACGATCGACGCGTGGACGCGGCGGCGCTGCTCGCCGAGCAGGGAGCGGTAGACGGTCTCGCGCAGCAGGGGATGTCGGAACGCGTACATCGTGCGCTCGCCCCAGGCGAAGCCGTGCACGAGATCCGCCGCCTCGAGCGCGCGGACCATGGGGGCGAGCTCTTCCGGCGGCAGCTCGACGAGCTGCGCGAGCAGCTCGATCGGGAACTCCCGTCCGATCACCGCCGCCGCCTGCAGGACGGCCTTGGCGCGATCGTCGAGCTGGTCGACACGCGACGCCAGTGCCGCCTGCAGGCTTCCGGGGAGCGGGACCTCGACGTCGGCGCGCGCCAGCCGGTAGTTGCCGGGCTGGCCGACGAGTCCGCCGGTGTCGGCCAGCGCGCGCACGAGCTCCTCGGCGAAGTACGGGTTGCCGGCGGCGCGCTCACGGATCCGCCCGGCCAGGTCGCCCGTCGATCGCTCGTCGCCGACGAGCGCGCGGACCAGCGTGCCCATCACCTGCTCGTCGAGCGGGCACAGGTCTACTTCGGAGAAGCGCTCGTCGCGCATCCACGGGCGCCGGGGCCCGCGGCGGTAGGTGACCAGGACCAGGCACGCGACGCTCGGCGGGTCCGCGACGAGGTCGGCGAACGTGCGCTCGCTGCCGGCGTCCATCCATTGCGCGTCGTCGACGACGACGACGCGCCGCCGCGGATCGGCGTCGTGCTCCATGAACCGGCGTATGACGCGTGCGATCTCGCGGATCGGCGCGGTCGATGCGGTGGCGGTCGCGGACTCCCCGGAGTCCGCCAGACCCAGCACCGTGAAGACGATCGGCAGCGCGTCGGCGAGTGCCGGATCCACGGCCAGGACGGCGCGCGTGATGCGATCGCGTGTCGTGACGGGGTCCTCGTGGCCGGAGGTGCCGAGCAGGTGCGAGAGGTAGGGGATGGTCGAGTGGAACGGCACCCAGCGGGCGTGCTCCGCACAGCGCGTGACCTGGATGGAGAGGACGCGCTCGTCCTGCCGTGCGAGGAACTCCTCGACGAGGCGGCTCTTGCCGATGCCGGGCTCGCCGACGATGCCGACGAACCTGGTCTCCCTCGGGCCGACCGACTCGAGGTGGCGCTCGAGCGTCGCGAGCTCGGCGTCGCGTCCGAGGAACGGCCCCAGACCGCGGTCGCGTGCCGCGTCGAGGCGGGTACGGCGCGCGCGCGTGGTGACGAGCTCGAAGGTGCGCACCGGGCGGCTCGCGTTGCGCAGCACGAACTCGCCGACCTCGGCCAGCTCGAAGTAGTCGTCGACGAGCGCCGCGGTGCCCTCGGTGAGGTAGATGCAGCCGGGCTCGGCGAGCTGCTGCATGCGGGCGGCGAGAGCTGCGACGTGACCCTGCGAGGTGAAGCTGCCGGTGCCGCCGGCTCCGAGGCGACCGAAGAGGGCCTCGCCCGAGGCGAGGCCCATGCGGACGGCGAAGTCGACGCCGGCGCGCCTGTGGAAGGACTCGGCGAAGCCCGCCAGGCTCTCGCGGATGTGGAGGGCCGCGTGGCACGCCTGCGTGGCGTGGTTCTCGAGCGCGACCGGTGCGCCGAAGAGGACCTTGATTCCCTCGCTGGTGAGGCGGTCGATGCTGCCGCCGAAGTTCTGCACCGAGGTGGAGACCACCGAGAAGAAGCTCTCCACGACGTCGTGCCACTGCTCGGCGTCGAGGCGATCGTCGAGGCCGATGGAGCCGAAGGCGTCGATGAACAGCACCGTGATCGGCTTGTACTCGCCCTGGCTCGCGGGCGCGGCGCCGGCGACCGGGCTGCCGCAGTCGTGGCAGAACGAGGAGTCGTCGAGCAGACGGATGCCGCACGCGTCGCACCGCACCGGCGCGCTCATTCGCCCTGTCTCCGCGTCCGTCCCACTACAATTGACGGACCGTAGGAGCCCCACGGCGGCAAGGCAAACGGGATTCGCGGCGGCACTCTCGCTCGCGCCCGCTCCGTAGGCGGCGGCAACGGCAGTTGCGGGGAAGCTGGCCGGTCTGCGAGAGAAGAGCGATGCGGCTCTTCGAGACCCACCTGCCGCGCGAACGGGTCGCGCGGCACGAGAGTGCCGGAGAGTGGCCCTGTCCCGATCTGACCAGCGTACTCGCGCGGCGCGTCCGCGAGACGCCCGACCGGGTGCTGTTCGTGGCGGGCGAGGAGCGTGTCACCGGGCCGATGCTCGCCGACCGCGTGGCGCGCCTGGCGCGCGGGCTGCGCGGGCTCGGTGTCGGGCCGGGCGACGTGGTCTCGTGGCAGCTACCGAACTGGCTCGAGGGCGTCGTCCTGACCTTCGCGCTCGACCGTATCGGCGCGCTGTCGAACCCGATCCTGACGATCTACCGCGAGCGCGAGGTCGCCTTCGTCGTGCGGCAGGCGGGGAGCAGGGTGCTCGTCGTCCCGGGCGTCCTGCGCGGCTTCGACCACGCGCAGCTCGCGCGGCGCGTCCGTTCTGCTGCGCCCACCCTCGCGCACGTCGTGGTCGCACGCGCGACGCCGGGGCCCGGCGAGACGGCGCTCGAGGCGCTGTGCGTAGCGGAGCCGGACGATGCACCGCCGACGCCGCCCGGACCGCACGACGTCACGGCGCTGTTCTACACCTCGGGCACGACCTCCGACCCGAAGGGCGTCATGCACACGCCGTCGACGCTGGGCTCGTTCGTGCGAACGCAGTTCGCCATGGCGGGTAGCGACCCCGATCACGTCGGCATCCTCTGGTTCCCGCTCGCGCACATCGGCGGCATCTGCGTCTTCGGGATCGCACCGGTGATGTACGGCTCGCGCGCCGTGTTCCTCGAGCACTTCGAGCCCGAGGCGGCTCTCGACCTGATCGAGAGGGAGCAGGTCACCAGCGCCGGCGGGCCGACCCCGATCGTGCAGGCGATCCTCGCGGCGAAGGGGTTCTCGCCCGCGCGGGTACGCTCGGTGCGCAACGCGGGGCTCGGTGCGACGGACGTTCCGCCCGAGCTGATCCGCGAGCTGCGGAGCAAGCTGGGTGGGTTCGTCAGCCGCTCGTACGGCATGACCGAGTGCCCGATGGCGACCGGCGGGACACCGCAGGACCCCGAGGAGAAGCTGGTCACGACCGACGGGCGTCCGACGGCCGGGGTCGTGCTGCGCACCGTCGACGACGCCGGCCGGACGGTCGCGCCGGACGTCGAGGGCGAGATCGAGCTGTACGGACCGCAGCTCTGCGTCGGCTACGTCGATGCGCGGCTCTCGGACGCGGCGTTCACGCCCGATGGCTTCCTGCGCTCCGGCGACCTGGCCGTCGTGGACGAGAGCGGCTTCGTCCGCATCACCGGCCGCAAGAAGGACATCATCATCCGCAAGGGAGAGAACCTGAGCGCGAAGGCGATCGAGGACGAGCTGCACGACCACCCGAAGATCGCGGACGTCGCGGTCATCGGCGTGCCCGACGCCGCGAGCGGTGAGCGGGTGTGCGCGTGCGTCGTGCTCCGTCCCGGCACGGACGGGATGACGCTCGCCGAGCTGCGCGCGTTCATGAGCGAGCGCCGGGTGATGGCGCAGAAGATTCCGGAGCAGATCGAGCTGCTCGAGGAGCTGCCGCGCAACGCGACCGGCAAGGTGAAGAAGTTCGAGCTGCGCGCGCGCTTCGCGGGCGCAGCGCAGGGGAGGTCGGCTTGACGCGAGACGTGACGGTAGAGGGCATGCGGCACGCGGCCGGGGCGGGACGGCTGATCCTGGTGCGGCACGGCGAGAGCGAGGGCAACCGTGCGCAGCGCTTCTCGCCGAATCCGGACATCGCGCTCACGGAGATCGGCATCGAGCAGGCCCGCGAGAGCGGACGCCTCATCGGGCGACACTTCCGTCCGTCGCGCATCGTCGCGAGCTCGTACCACCGCGCGCAGCACACGGCTCGGCTCATCGCCGAGACCGTCGGCCACGTGGGCGACGTTCTCGTCGAGCCCGACCTGCGGGAGCGCGACATCGGTGAGCTCGCAGGTCAGCCGTACCGGTCGATGGTCGAGCACCCGGAGTACGACCGGGCCCGCTTCTGGGAATGGCGCCCGACGGGTGGCGAGTCGCTCGCCGACGTGCAGGACCGCGCGGCTCCCGTGCTGGTCCACCTCACCGAGCGCTTCCCCGGCGAGGACGTCGTGGTGGTCAGCCACGGCGGCGTGATGCTGGCGCTGTGCGCGCACGTCGAGGGGGGCTGGACGCGCCCGCGCGTCGCCCGGAACTGCGAGATCCTGGTGGTGAGCCACGCACCCGGCGAGGCGTGGCGTCTCGCCGAGCTCGACGAGCACGTCGCCAGCGCAGCACCGCCCGTCGCCGACGACGGCGCCGCCGAGACGGGCTGAGGCTCGCGTCACGGGACCGCGCGCGAAGCGCGCGCCCCCTCGGCGCAGCGACCCGCTAGGCGACCGCTCCGCCGTCGATCGCGTAGCAGGCGCCGGTGATGTAGCTCGCCCGGTCCGATGCGAGGTAGGCGACGAGGTTCGCGACGTCGTCAGGCTGGCCGAGCGAGAAGGTCGGGTTCTGCATGCGCCCGATCAGGTCCATGTCGAGGCCCTCGAGGTTCATGCCGGCGATCAGCGGGGTCATGACGCCGCCCGGGCAGATCGCGTTCACTCGAACCTTCTTCCGTGCGAGCTCGTTGGCGAGGGCGCGGGTGAGCAGGGCGACGCCGCCCTTCGACGCGCAGTATGCCGCCGAGTACGCCTGGCCCTTGATGCCGGCGATCGACGAGATGTTGACGATCGACGCGCCCTCGGCCGCGAGCAGGTGCGGCAGGGCGGCGTGGCAGGTGAGGTACGTGCCGGTGAGGTTGATCGCGATCACGCGGTTCCACTCGGCGAGCTTCAGGTCGGCGAACTGCACCATGCCGCCGACACCGGCCGCGTTCACCAGCGTGCTCAGCCCGCCGAAGCGGGCGGTCACCGCGGCGATCGCGACCTCGACGGACTCCGGGTCGGTGACGTCGAGACGGTGGGCAAACGCCGTCCTTCCCGTGCCGGTGATCTCGTCGGCGAGGGCGTGCAACGCCGCTTCCTGCACGTCGAGGCAGGCGACCCGCGCTCCCTCGGCGGCCAGCAGCAGAGCCGTTGCGCGACCGATCCCCGACGCGGCCCCCGTCACCGCGACGACCCTTCCACCGAGATGCAAGTCCATCCACGTTCCTCTTCGTTGCGCGGTCGGCTCGGCGCCGCTGCGTCTGTAGCCGTCGCTACAACGCGGCGGCGCGCCGTGCACGCCGACGGCCCGCACCAGCGGCGTGCGCGCTGCCCCTGCGATGGGGCAACGACGCTGCGTTGTCCGAAACGCCGATGCGAAAGGCCGCTGCGTTGACCGGAAAGCCGCTGCGTTGATACGAGCAGTGCCACCCATGATCGACGCGGCAGGCGAGATTCGTCCCGACGAGCAGTTCGACGCGGAAAAGCTACGGGTGTGGCTCGGCGCCCAGCGGCCCGAGCTCGGCGGGCCCTTCGAGGTGCAGCAGTTCCGCGGCGGCCACGCGAACCTGACCTACCTGCTGCGCTACGCCGACCGCGAGCTGGTGCTGCGCCGCCCGCCGCTCGGGCCGGTCGCGCCGAAGTCACACGACATGGCGCGCGAGTACCGGGCGCTGGCGGCCCTGGCACCGGTCTACGAGCCCTCGCCACGTCCGGTGCTGCTGTGCGAGGACGCATCCGTGATCGGCGCGGTGTTCTTCCTCATGGAGCGCCGTCACGGCGTGGTCGTGCGCTCGTCCTGGCCCGAGGAGCTCGGTGACGATGCGGCGCTGCGCCGCCGCATGAGCGAGTCGCTGGTCGACGCGCTCGCGGATCTGCACCTCGTCGACGTGAAGCGCCCCGACCTCGCGCGTCTCGGCCGGCCCGAGGGCTTCGTGCAGCGCCAGGTGAGCGGGTGGTACGACCGCTGGCTGCGCGCGAAGACGCGCGAGATCCCCGCGATGGACGATCTCTGCAGCTTCCTCGCCGACCGTATTCCCGAGCCGGTCGGCGTGAGCGTGCTGCACAACGACTGGAAGCTCGACAACGCGATGTTCGACGCCGGCGACCCCGGCAAGCTGGTCGCCGTGTTCGACTGGGACATGACGACGCTCGGCGATCCGCTGGTCGATCTCGGCACGCTGCTGAGCTACTGGGGCGAGGCCGGCGAGGGACCGCGCGGCACCGGCGGTAACGTCACGGGGCTGCCGGGCATGCTGACGCGCGACGAGATCGCCGGTCGCTACGCGAAGCGCACCGGCTTCGACGTGAGCGCCGCACCGTTCTACGAGACCTTCGGTCTGTTCAAGACGGCCGTCGTGATCGAGCAGATCTACGTCCGGTACGTGCGCGGGCAGACGAAGGACGAGCGCTTCGCGGCGATGGGCCCGACGGTGCCGGTGCTCGCCGAGGTGGCCCAGCAGGTCGCGGCGAAGCTCGGCTGATCAACGAGGGGCAACGATGAGCGACGCGCCGGGGCAGGGGATCGCGCGCACGGCGCGCACGTCGCCGGACAAGCCGGCGATGATCTTCGGCGATGCCGTGCGCACGTACGGCGAGCTGGACGTACGCGTGAACCGGATCGCGCACGCCCTCCGGCGCGCCGGGGTCGGCGAGGGGGATCGCGTCGGGGTCGCGCTGTTCAACGGCTTCGAGTGGTTCGAGGTGCTCAACGCGCTCGGGCGCCTCGGCGCGCTGCTGGTGCCGATCAGCTTTCGCGGCAAGGGCCCGGAGATCGCCTACATGCTCGCCGACTCCGGGGCGAAGCTGCTGGTCACCGACCCGCGCCTCGCGGACGAGGTCGATCGCGCGCTCGCCGAGCACCCGATGCCCGAGGACGCGGTGTGGGTGGTCGGCGACGCGGCGCCGTGGCGTGGCGCGAGCTTCGCGGAGCGCTTCGCGGACGAGCCGGCGACACCGCCGGACGGCGCGCACCCGGGCGGCGGCTACAACGTGATGATCTACACGTCGGGCACGACCGGGCGCCCGAAGGGCATCCTGCGCGCACCGCTGCCACCCGACAAGGTTGCGCTGCAGATGCTCGGCGTGGCGCAGATGTGGGGCTACGGACCGGACGAAGTGCACCTCGTGCCCGGCCCCGTCTACCACACGGCGCCCGGCTCGCAGGGCCAGATGCACCTCACGCTCGGTGCGACCATCGTCATCATGCCGCGTTTCGACGCGGAGGAGTTCCTGCGGCTCGTCGCTCGCCACCGGGTCACCAACGCGCAGATGGTGCCGGCGATGTTCTTCCGCCTGCTCGCACTGCCCGACGAGGTGCGGGCGCGCCACGACCTGAGCTCGATCCGCCGCGTCTTGCACGCCGCGGCACCGTGCCCGGTCGCCGTGAAGCAGCGCATCCTCGGCGTGTTCCCGCCCGGCACGGTGTGGGAGTTCTACGGCGCGTCGGAGGGCGGCGGCACGCGCATCGGCCCCGAGGAGTGGCTCGCCAAGCCCGGCAGCGTCGGCCGCCCGTGGCCGGGACTCGACGTCCGCGTGCTCGACGACGACGGACGCCCGTGTGCGCCCGGAGAGACCGGGACGATCTACCTCAAGCTCTCTCCGGGGGCGTCGTTCTCGTACAGCGGGGCCGAGGAGAAGACGCGTGCCGCGATGCGCGACGGCTACTTCACCGTTGGCGACGTGGGCTGGCTCGACGAGGACGGGTACCTCTTCATCGCCGACCGCAAGATCGACATGATCATCTCCGGTGGCGCGAACGTGTATCCCGCCGAGGTCGAGCAGGTGCTCTACCGCCACCCGCAGGTGCTCGACGTGGCGGTGATCGGCGTGCCCGACGACGAGATGGGCGAGTCGGTGAAGGCGATCGTCGAGCTGCGCGCGGGCGAGAGCGCGACCGCCGACGAGCTGATCGCGTTCTGCCGGCGCGACCTGGCGCACTACAAGTGCCCGAAGACGGTCGACTTCGTCGCCGAGCTGCCGCGCGAGCCGCAGGGGAAGGTGCTGAAGCGCCAGCTGCGCGAGCGCTACTGGGCGGGGCGCGCCACGCGAATCTGAGGTGTGCCCACGCGGGCGGACGCAGCGGGGCCGCGCGCCAGCCGTCGCCAGGCTGGCTTCAGCCCGCGGCGGCGCTCTTCGCCCGCATGCCGCGCGACGCGAGCTCGCGCCGCTGCTCGTACGCCGCGCGCGCGATCCGGATGTCCTCGAGGTAGGGCTCGAGCTCTTCGAGGGTGAGCGCCTGCGGTCCGTCGCACAGCGCCTTCGACGGATTCGGGTGGAAGTCCACCAGGACCATGTTCGCGCCGGCGATCACGCCCTGCGCGGTCGCGTGGTGGATGTCGGTGAGGCCGTCGGGCGCGGGTTCTTTCCTGCCGACCGAGTGCGACGGGTCGATGCACACCGGCAGTCGCGTCAGGCGCTTGATCAGCGGGACGTGTGCGAAGTCGACGAAGTTGCGGTGCGGGTCGCCGAGGTTGGTCTTCATGCCGCGCAGGCACATGATGATCTTGCCGTTGCCCTCGCTCGCGACGTACTCGCAGGCGTTGAGCGTCTCCTCGAGCGTGATGCCCATGCCGCGCTTGAAGAGCACCGGAAAGCGCTGCTGCTGGCCGACGTACTTCAGCAGCTCGAAGTTCTGTGCGTTGCGCGTGCCGATCTGGATCAAAACGCCGGTCGGCGAGCCCGCGCCGTCGAGCGCTGCGTTGATCTCGTCGATCTGCGACTCGTGCGTGATCTCCATCGCGATCACGCGGATGCCGTACTTGCCCGCGAGCTCGAAGACCCACGGCAGGCACTCTTTTCCCAGGCCCTGGAAGTCGTACGGGCTGGTGCGCGGCTTGTAGGCGCCCATGCGGGTGGTCGTGATGCCGAGCTTCTGCAGCGCCGCGAACATCATCTCCGCGTGCTGCGGGGTGTCGACGGCGCACAGCCCGGGCAGGACGTGCAGCGTGTCCTGGTCGAAGGTCAGGCCCTGGTACTGGAAGCCGACCGCGTCGACCTGGCCCTTGTGGCGTCCGATGATGCGGTACTTCTCGGACACGCGAACGACGCGCTCGACGCAGTCGAGCTCCTCGAACGGCTCGGTCGGGACGGTCACGGTCGACCCGATGAGGTAGACCTCGATGAGCGAGCGGGTGGCGCCCTCGACCACGTGCAGGCGCGCGCTGACGCCTTCGTAGCGGCCGGCGATCGCCAGGACCTGGCGGACGCCCTCGGAATCCTTGGGGGTGTCGGGCTTGAGAATGACGATCACGCGATTTTCCCTACCCGACGTCCGGGAGGTCCGCCAACTACTGCGCCGGGTAGGTGGCGAGGTCGCCCAGGCGCACGGTGTCGCCCTCGTGGATCCCGTTGTCCGCGCACCACCCGCCGGGGACCTCGAGGACGAAGCGCACGGGCGCGTCGCTGGGCAGCGACGCCTCCGAGAACGGGGTCGTGCGCGCGTGGAGGCGGACGATCTTTCCCGCGTCGTCGACGAACAGGATGTCGAGCGGGATCCTGGTGTTCTTCATCCAGAACGACTGCGGGGCAGCCGTCGGGAAGATGAACAGCATTCCCTTTCCCGGATCGAGGCGGTCGCGGTACATGAGCCCGAGCTGGCGTGCGTCGGGCGTCACGGCGAGCTCGACCGCGACCGGCAAGACCTTGCCCGAGCCCGACACGACGTCCACCGTGCCGGCGGCGCGCGAGGTGCGGCACGACGACAGCAGCGCGAGCAGCAGGCCGAGCGCGAGGACGGACGTCCGGACCGAGGTGCGCCTCACGGTAGTTTTCGCAGCGCGTCGAGCCACAGTGCAGCCTTCGCGGCGTAGCCGCCGTCGGTGGGGTGGAGGTCATCGAAGGTCGGCACGTACGCCGGATACTGGGGCTCTTCGAACAGCTTGCGCTTGACCATGGCGGCACGCACGCGTTGCGGCCAGTCGCCGCGGGGGCCCTCGGGCGGCGCGATCGGCGGGAAGAAGACGACCGGGACAGGCGCGAGCGCCTTCCGGATGCGAAGGAGACGGCTCACCGTAGCGGCCGGGTCCTGCGTGATCAGGAGATCGTTGAGGCCGAGGTCGACGATCACGGCGTCGATCGGCGCTTCCCCGATTGCCGGAGAGACGGCGTCGACCCACGCGACCTTTTCGCGGCAGGCGGCCTTCACTACGGGAAAGAACTCGAGCAGGGTCCCGCATCCGGCAGTTGGGTACGAGAGCCAATGCTCGGTCGTGCTCGCGCCCACGCCGAGGTCGTGAACGCGGGCGCCGCGCCACGCGGTCCCGCCGGCGTCGGGCAGAGGTTCCACGTGGGCGAGCAGCACCTCGAGCGTCGCGCCGGGGCTGTACGGGCTCTGAATCGCGCCGCGCACACCTGGCCGGGGCTCCGGCGTGCCGAACGTCGTCGAGTCGCCGATCAGGACGACGTTGCGCCGGGCGGCCGTCGGGGCGGGCGCCGGGCTCGGGGTCGGCCTCGGGGTGGCGGTCGGCGCGGAAGCGGGGGCCGGGGGGCGCACGGC
>VGTK01000198.1 GCA_016874715.1 Deltaproteobacteria bacterium
CGACCGCCGCCGCGACCGCGGGCGACAGCCCGGCGTGCAGACGCCCCGGACGCTCGATGCCCACGCCGACGATCCGGATCGCGGGCACGGCGCCGCCGTGCAGGGCGCGCGCGAGCTCGATCGCCTGCACCACGCCGACGCCGTGCGTGGACACGTTGGCGGCGCCGCGCGCCGCGAGCTCGTCGGACGACAGCTCGAGCACCTCGCCCGCAGGCGCCCCCGCGACCGCGTCGACGACGATCACCGGAGCATCGCCCCCGAGCAGATCGACGAGCTCGGTCGGGTCGCGCAGCGCGCGCAGCTCGACGTCCGCCGCGACCCCAGCGGCCCGCAGGTGCCCGAGCACCACGCGCCCGACCCCGTCGTCGCCGGCGGCCGGCTCGCCGACCCCGACCACCACCGCGCGCAGGCTCACTCGCCCTCCACGCGCAGGGTGAGGAAGTGCGTCGCGCACGAGATGCACGGGTCGTGGTTGCGGATCGCGTGCTCGCAGCGGCCCACCAGCTCCGGCCGCGGCAGGGCCAGCGCGGTCGGCAAGAGCCGTTCGAGGTCCTCCTCGATCGTGCGCTGGTTCTGCGACGTCGGCGGCACGATGCACGCGTCGCGGATCGTCCCGTCGGCGTCGATCGCATAGCGGTGGTAGAGCAACCCGCGCGGGGCCTCGGTCGCGGCGTAGCCGGTCGCGCGGCGCGGCGTCACCGGCACCGTGGGCCGCGGCGGCGGCTCGTAGGCGTCGATGATCGCGAGCGCCTCGTCGCACGCGAACACCAGCTCGACGGCGCGCACGATCACGCTGCGGAACGGGTTCCGGCAGACGTCGGGCAGCCCCGCGTCGCGCGCCGCGGCGCGCGCAAGTGGCGAGATCCGGTCGGCGTTCAGCGCCCAGCGCGCGAGCGGCCCGACCAGGTACGTGCCGCCGTCCGCGCGCCGCGCGTGCAGCGCGGTCGAGTGCGCGACGTGCTCCTCGACGAAGTGCGCGTCGTACTCGCGCGCGGACACGTCGAGGCCGCGGCTCGACACGATGCGCCCCTCGTTGAACGGGTACTCGTCGGCATGGCGCAGCGCGACGAACTCGCAGTCGTGCTCCAGCTCGGGAAAGTCGAACCCGGCGACCCAGCGCACCGTGGCGACGGCGCCGTCGCGCGCCCGCCGCAGGTCGTCCCCGACCCGCGCGAGCTCGCGGCGGTCCGGCAGCTTGTAGAAGCCCCCGACGCGGACGTTGATCGGGTGGATCTCGCGACCGCCGAGGAGGCGCAGCGGCGCGTTGCCCGCCTTCTGGATCTCGAGCCCGCGCCGGACCGCATCGTCCTGCGCTCGCGCCATCGTGACGCCGTCCGGGAAGCCGAGGAAGTCGGGGGCGTGCAGCAAGTGGATGTGCAGCGCGTGGCTCTCGATCCACTCGCCGCAGTACAGAAGCCGCCGCAGCGCACGCAGCGGGCCGTCGACGACGACGCCGAAGGCGTCCTCGACCGCGTGCACCGCGCTCATCTGGTGGGCGACCGGGCAGATGCCGCAGATGCGTGCGGTGATGTCGGACGCGTCGCCGTACGCGCGCCCGCGCAGCAGCGCCGCGAAGAAGCGCAGCGGCTCGAAGATCGCGAGCTGCACCGACTCGACGTGGCCGTCGCGCAGCCGCACGGTCAGTCCGCCCTCGCCCTCGACGCGCGTGAGGTAGTCGACCTTGATCGTGCGCCGCTTGCCGCTCATCGTCCGCCCCGCTCGGGGTCGTCGCGCTCGAGCGTCTCGCTCGCGGCGCGGAAGCTCTCCGCACCGGCGTTGAAGCCGCGCAGCGCGCGCAGCACGTCGTCGCGGCGCGCGCCGTGTCCGGTGATCCGGGAGGCCAGCGCGCCGACGTTCGGCGTCTCCTTCGGACCGAAGCAGGCGTCGCAGCCGCGGTCGTACGCCGGGCAGAGCGCGCCGCAGCCGGCGTGGGTGATCGGGCCGAGGCACGGCGTGCCGTGCGCCACCATGATGCACACCGTGCCGCGCAGCTTGCACTCGAGGCAGACCGCGTGCGCCGGCGTGCTCGGACGACGCCCGGCCAGGAACCCGGTCAGCACCTCGAGCAGCTGGCGCTCGTCGATCGGGCAGCCGCGCAGCTCGTAGTCGACGAACACGTGCGCGGCGATCGGCGTCGAGCGGTCGAGCGTCGAGACGTACTCGGGGCTCGCGTAGACGATCGATACGAACTCCTTCACGTCCGCGAAGTTGCGCAGCGCCTGGATGCCGCCCGAGGTCGCGCAAGCGCCGATCGTCACCGGCGTCCGCGACTGGCGGCGGATCTCGTGGATGCGCTCGACGTCGTGCGGCGTCGTGATCGATCCCTCCACCAGCGACAGGTCGAAGGGCCCGCGCGCGCGCGCGATGCCTCGACGAAGCTCGCGATCTCGACGGCCCCGGCGACCGCGAGCAGTCCGTCCTCGCAGTCGAGCAGCGTCAGCTGGCAGCCGTCGCACGAGGCGAACTTCCACACCGCGAGCTTCGGCTTCCTGCGCTTGCGTGCCGCCGCCATCAGAGCTCCCGCACCGCGAGCATGCGCGCGGCGCGCTCCCACGGGAAGACCGGGCCGTCCTTGCAGACGAACGTGGGCCCGAGCTGGCAGCGGCCGCACAGGCCCACCGCGCACTTCATGTTGCGCTCGAGCGACGTCCAGACCCTGCCGGGCGGTACGCCGCGGGCGCGCAGCGCATCCGCCGTGAAGCGCATCATGACTTCGGGGCCGCAGACGAAGGCGGTCGACCGCCGGGCGTCGCACGGCGCGCGCGCGATCAGCTCGGTCACGACGCCGATCCGGCCGGTCCACGTGCGGGTGCCGCGATCCACGGTCACGCCGACGTCGATCGCCGCCGTGTTCCGCCAGCGGTCGAGGTCGCGACGGAAGCGCCGATCCGCCGGGCTGCGCGCACCGTACCGCAGCACGACACGCCCGAACTCGCGGCGCCGCGCGACGATCGCGTGGATCGCGGGCCTGAGCGGTGCCAGCCCGATGCCGCCCGCCACCAGCACGACGTCGCCGCCCACCGCGTCGTCGACCGGCCACGGGCGCCCGTAGGGGCCGCGGATGCCGAGCGTGTCGCCGCGCCGGAGCCGTGCCATCGCGCGCGTGACCGCGCCGAGCTCGAGCGTGAACGTATCGTGCGTCTCGCGCAGCGTGCGGCGCACCCGGCACGGGGCCGGCACGAGCGCGTGCGCCGGCGGGATCTCGGTCGGGGCGGGCTGCACCGGCAGATCATTCCTTCCCGTAGACGTCGAGGAGCTGCAGGCGCGCCGCCCGCAGGCGCTGCTCCATGATGTGCGCGAAGCGCTTCAGCAGCTCGTAGCCGAGGTCGTGGTCGGACTCGCACTTGCCGCGCAGGCACCTGCCGTCGAGCGCGATCGCGCGCGTCGGCTCGACGGCGCGCGCGTCGAACATCCAGTGATACGGCGGCACGAGCCACGACCAGCCGAGGATCTCGCCCTCGCCGAGCGTCTGGACGGCGACCGCGGGCCGTCCGGGCGCGGCCACCTCGAGCGCGATCCTGCCCGAGCGGACGAGAAAGAACTCGTTCGCCTCCTCGCCGGTGCGGAAGAGAAACTCGCCCGCCGCAAAGCGCACGTTCGAGGCGCAGCCGACGATGAGCTTCAGGTACGGCTCCGCGAGCCCCTCGAAGAATGGATGCCCGGACAGGATCCGCTCGAGCGTCTCCATCGGTCAGTCCTCCGCTCGATCCGCGCCCGGCGCCGCACGCTCCGACGCGCGGATGGCCGCCACCTCCACGGTCAGGTCGATGCCCACCGGACACCACGTGATGCAGCGCCCGCAGCCCACGCAGCCGGACGTCCCGAACTGGTCGATCCGGGTGCCGAGCTCGTGCGTGAGCCACTGGCGATAGCGGGCGCGCGGAGCAAGCGCCGTTCGACGCGGCCAGACGCACCGTCGCCGCCTGAAGAGGCGACTCAGGCAGGCTCACCGTCGCGACCCAGAGCGCCAAGGACCGTCCGGCTCCCGACCGCCCCTTGCCAGCCGTGCGTCCACGGCCCCTCGGGCGGGGCGTGGTTCATTCCATGATGCGCTTGCGCGTCATGATGAGGCCGTGGCTCACGTCATAGGGCGAGACCGCCACCACGACCGGATCGCCCGGCATGACCTTGATGTGGAACTTCTTGAGTCGACCGGACCGCTTGGCGGTGATCTTCTGGCCGTTGTCGAGGTCGATGCCGTACTGGCCGCCCCCGAGAACACTGGTCACGACTCCGTCGACACGAGCGAGATCGTCGCGGCTCAAGATCCGGGGACTGCTTCCACCGTGACCGGGGCGTCAAGGATCGAGAAATTGCGCACGGCGCGGGGTTATAGCGGCGGGGCGCGCCGAAGTCCACGCGGCCCCCGGGCGGCCACGACCCGGCCGCCGCCGGGGGCCGGGCGAGCAGCGCGGCAGCCCCACCCATAGCGACGCGAGCCCGCACGCTGCGCTTGCGACATGCTCCGCCCGCGGGCAGCATCCAGCGGGCAGCGCCCCGGGGCACGACCGATCGGGCGCACCACGGAGGCACCCCTGGACCAGCGAAGCCAGCAGCCGCGCACCGAAGACGACCGGCCACCGACCCGCGAGGCGCGATCATGAGTCGCGGGACCCGGGCGTGCATCGTTCTGCTGCTCGTCGCGACCGCGCTCGCGGCCACCGCCCTGCACGCCCGCTGTGGCGATGGCGTCGACCACGCGGCGTGGTCCGGGCTCCTCGAGCGCTACGTCGACGACGACGGACGCGTCGCCTACCGCGACCTCGCCGCGAACGACGCGGCGACGCTGGACGCCTACCTCGCCACCCTCGCAGCGGCCGATCCGACCGGCTGGCCACGCGACGAGCAGCTCGCGTTCTGGCTGAACGCGTACAACGCCGTGATCTTCCGCGCCGTGCTCGACGGCCACTCCGCCGAGAGCCTGCTCGATCGGTATCAGATGTTCTGGCGCTACTCGCGCACCATCGCCGGCAAGGAGCGCACGCCCGACGACATCGAGAACCGTATCATCCGGCCGTCGGGCGAGAGCCGCATCCACTTCGCCCTGGTGTGCGCGTCGTCGAGCTGTCCGAAGCTGATGCGACGGGCCTGGACGGCATCGACACTCGATGCCGACCTCGACGCGCAGGCGCGAAGCTTCGTGAACGACCCGACCCGCAACCGCATCGTGCCGGGCGCCGAGGACGTCGAGCTGTCGGCGATCTTCGACTGGTACGAGGAGGACTTCGGCGGCAGCGACGAGGCTCTGCGGGCCTACGTCGCACGCTTCGCCGACGATTCGCGCCGTACGTTCCTCGTGGAGCAGAAGCCCGACGTCGAGTTCCTCGACTACGACTGGAGCATGAACGCGCAGGCGGGCCAGAAGCCGCAGTGACGCCGGCCGCGCACGACCAGTGACGCCGGCCGCGCACGACCAGTGACGCCGGCCGCGCAAGTGACGCACGACACGTGACGCCGGCCGCGCTGCGCGCTTGTCGGCGCGTCCCCGTCCGCGCGATCGTCCGCCGGTCATGGCGAGGCAGGCAACCCTCGGTTCGGCGCCCTTCACCGGCTTCGCCGATACCCGGCGGCGCTTCTTCCGCAGCCTTGCGAAGAACCAGAGCCGCGACTGGTTCGCCGCGCACAAGGACGAGTACCAGCGCGACTGGCTCGAGCCGATGCACGCACTGCTCTGGGACGTGCGTGCCAGGCTCGTGGAGACCTACGGGGATGCAGCGCTCGACCCACCGAAGGTGTTCCGCATCCACTGCGGCGTGCGCTTCGCGCGCGACAAGACGCCGTACAAGACGCACATCGGCAGCGACATCCCGATCGCGGGCCGCGGCGGCGACGGCGTGCCGGGACCGGTCGCGCTCTACCTCCAGCTGGGCCTCGAGAACTACGCGGGTGCGGGCGACTGGATCATGACCCCGGCGTGCCTCGCGTCGTTCCGCACCGCACTGCTCGACGAGCGTCGCGGCGGCCAGGTCGCGAGACTCCTCGCCAGGCTCGAGAAGGCCGGCTTCACCGTCGGCTCGCACGACGCGCCGAAGAAGGTCCCGCGCGGCTTCGACGCCGCGCATCCGCGCGCGGAGCTCGCCAAGCGCAAGGGGCTGGTCGTCGGCCTTCCCGAGCTGCCGGTCGATCTGCTCGCGTCGCGCGACCTCGTCGACTGGCTCGCGAAGCACGCCCGCAGCGCGGCACCGCTGGTGGAGTGGCTGCTCGCGCTGCCCGCGTGATCGCCCGCGCGGCTTGACAGCGACACGTCGACGTCGCAGGCAGAAAGCCGTATGGCGCGCCCGCCCCGCACGGCGATCCTGCTTCCGCTGCTCGCCTTCGCCGTCCTGCTCGCCGGCATCGAGGTCGGGGTGCGGATGCGCCTGCCGCACTTCGCGAGCCGCGACTTCTTCCTCACGCTGTTCGACGACCCACCCGACGGCACGCCCCCGGACCAGCAACCGCTCTTCGCGGGCGACCCCGTGCTGTTCTGGCGCCTACGCGGGAACGTCGATCACGCGGTGTGGGACTTCACCATGGTGTCGACCAACGCGCAGGGTTTGCGCCACGACCGGCCGATCGAGGACAAGCCGGCGGGGCGCTTCCGCATCGTCTGCGTCGGCGACTCGGTGACCTTCGGCTACCGCATCCCGCTCGTCTTTCCCGACGCACCAGAGCACTACGACCGCAACGACGCGCCCTACGCAGGACGCCTCGAGCGCATGCTGCGCGCGCAGTACCCCGGGCGCGACGTCGAGGTGATCGCGCTCGCGGTACCGGGCTTCACGTCGTTCCAGGGACGCCTGCTGCTCGAGCAGACCATCGGCTGGCTCGAGCCCGACGTGGTGATCCTGTCGTTCGGCTTCAACGACGTGGCACAGCGCCCGCGACCGGACGCGGTGGTGATGGCACCCGACCTGGTGTCGACGACGCTGCGCCGCGTGCTGAGCTCGAGCCAGGCGCTGCTGCACCTGTGGCGCTGGTACGACGCGCGCGCGGCGCAGCGGCCGGCGGTCGAGCAACCGACACCCGGCGAGCGCGTGTCGCGCCTCGACTACGTCGCGAACATGGACGCGATGGTCCAGCTCGCAGCGGAGCACGGTGCCGCAGTGCTGGTGGTCGGCGCCGTGTACCGCGACCGCACGACCAACCCGCCCGAGGCGCGCCGCATGAGCATCTATCGCGGCACCCTGCAGGAGGCGATGCGCCTGGAGAACGTACCGTTCCTGCAGATCGACGAGCTGACCGAGAACGGCGCACCGGCGAACGACGAGCTGTTCGGCGAGCACATCCACCCGAGCAGCAACGGTCATCAGCTCATGGCGGAGCGCATTCTCGCGGCGCTCGCCGAGCACGGCATGCTGCAGCCGCTCGGCGAGCGGAGCGCCGCTCCCGGTTGAACGCAGCGCCCACGCAAGCCAGCCGGGCTCAGGCGGCCCGCTCGACCGCCTCCGGATACACCGGCTCGCGGCCGCGCGGCGGAATGCCCGCCGCCGCGCGCACCTCCGCGATCGGCTCGTGGAAGTGGTCCCACGGATCCCACGACGGGTCGCCGATCAGGTCGCGCTCGACGTGCGTGCCGTGCTCGAGCCCCGCGAACACGGTCTCCGGATCGGCCTGCGACTTCGTCCCCGGCAGGAACGGTGATGCGCCGACGCCGAGCTCGAACTGCGCCAGCGCGAACAGCAGGATGTAGAACGGATCGGCCTTCTCGAACCCCGCCTGGAACGCGACCACCGCGCATTCCTCCTGCGGCGTCGTACCGTACCCGCCGAGCACGTGGCAGCAGTCGTGGCGCATCACCGGCGGCGGCGGTCCGCCGAGCTCGCCGGGATAGGAGAAGCCGTTGCGGCGGATGAAGTCGGCGTACGCGCGCCCGAACGTGCCCTCGGGGTAGTCGTCGAGCTGGTGGTAGCGGGCGGCGGTCGCCTTGTCCTCGCGACCGAGCGCGCCCGCGACGGTGTCGAGGATGCCGCGCACGCCCTCGTTCGCGACGTAGCCCTTCGCGGCGTGACGGATGAAGCTGCGCCGCGCAAGGTCGATGCGGACCAGCGCGAAGCGCTTGTCGAGCACGTCGCGGAACGTCCGCACCGGCAGCGCCTGGATGCCGAGCGTGGCCGCCGTCGCCTCGAGGAAGGCGAGGCGGTCCGGGGTCGGCTCGCCGTCCATCATCGCGAGCACGGTCATGCCGCGCAGGATGCGCTCGCGCCACTCGGTCTCGGGAACCGCCGTTGCGAGCTCCGCCGCGGCGATCGGCTGCAGCGCGTCGAGGTCGACGTCCACCTTCATCAGGAAGTCGCGGACGGAGCGCATCACGGCCAGCGCGCGCTCGCTCGGCGGACCGCCGATGCTCGCCACCGCCTTCAGGCTCGCGAGCCCGGCGCGCGCGATCGCCTCGCGCCGCTCCGCCTGGGGCTGGTGCTTCATGTCGATCGTCATCGGCCGCCCTCCTCCAGCGAAGACAGCGGCCGTGTGGCGCCGCGACTTGAGCGGCGCGAAGCTCAGCCCTTCTGCAGGATGTGCATCACGCAGACGGAGCCGCCGCCCATCATGTGGCAGATGCCATTGCGTGCGTTCGCGACCTGGCGCTTGCCGGCCTCGCCGCGCAGCTGCAGCGTGGTCTCCCAGATCTGCGCGAGGCCGGTCGGGCCGCCCGGGTGGCCGCGCGCGATGAGACCGCCGTCGGTCGAGAACGGCACGCGGCCGCCGAGCTCGAAGTCGCCGCGGTCGATGCACGCTTCCGCCTCTCCCTTGCCGCAGATGCCGAGCAGCTCGTAGTACTCGAGCTCCTCGATCGCGAAGGCGTCGTGCACCTGCACCAGGTCGATGTCCTTCGGACCGAGACCCGCCTGCTCGTAGCAGACCGCCGACGTGTCGACGGTCATGCGGCCCGGGCCGACGACCGGGCCCATGAAGAGGTGGCCGCGGTCGTAGCGCTCGCTCTGCAGCGCCGACGCGACGACCTTCACGACGGGACGGCCGGGGTTGAGCTGCTTCGCGAGCTCGACCGGGCCGACGATGGCGCACGCGGCACCGTCGCCGATCGGACACGACATCATCGTCGTCATCGGCCACGCGACCATGCGCGACGCCATCGCCTTCTCGAACGGGACCGGCTTGTCGGGCTGCCGCTGCGCCATCGGGTTGAGCCCGCCGTTGTTCCAGTTCTTGGCCGCGATCTTCGCGAGGTGCTCGACCTTGGTGCCGCGCTCGTGCATGCGGCGTGTCGCCCACATCGCGAAGAACGCCGCGGGGAGGATCGCGTCCTCGAGGTTCGCGGGATCGGTATTGGCCGAGCTGTCGGCGACGATGCCAGTCATCTTGTCGAAGCCCAGCACCATCGCGACGTCGTAGCGTCCGCTCGCGACGGAGCCGACCGCCTCGTAGAGGCACGCCGAGCCCGTCGCCGACGCGTTGTCGAGGCGCTGCACGGGAAGACCCGTCAGGCCGAACTCCTTCATCACGCGCACGCCGGCCATGACCGGCGCGAAGATCTGCCCGACGTAGGCCGCGTTCACGTCCCTGAACGACAGCCCGGCGTCCCTCAGCGCGGCGAGACCGGCGACGCGGCTCATGTCGGCATTGGTCGAGTCGGGCCACAGGCCGAAGCGGTGCATGCCGACGCCGAGGATCGCGACCTCGCGTCCGTTCTGCAGAATGCTCACTTCGCACCTCCATGATCCGGCGAGACCACCGGCGCGAAGCGCAGGATCACGACGTCCTTGTCACCGTCCTCGCGGATCGGGTCGAGCTCGGCCACCAGCGCCATGCCGACCTTGAAGTCCTCCTGCTTGCCCGCCAGCGGCACCTGCACGCGCGGTCCCTCCGGCAGGTCGACCTGGCCGACGCCGTACCCCGTGCTGTGCTCGACCTTGGTCGAGCCGAACAGCGGGAAGTGGACGAAGGTGTAGCTGTACAGCGTGCCCTGCGGGCCGAGCATCGCGTCGGCGGTGTTCTCGGACAGGCACTTCGCGCACACGACGCGCTTCGGGAAGAAGTACTCGCCGCAGTCCTTGCAGACCGTGCCCATGAGCTTCGGCGGCTCTGCGGGATTCTCGGGGACGGTGAAGTACCCCAGCTTCAGTGGGCGTCTCGCCCGCGCGGTTCCGGACACGTGTCCTCCTGGGTTCGGCGGAATGTACCGGACGGTATACAAGAGGCCTTCCGGGTGGCAAAGCTGCCTCGTCGTGCGCGCGCACCTGATGTCGTTCGTCACGCGGCTCCGGCGGTCCGGCGTCCGCATCTCCGTCGCCGAGACGCTCGATGCGATGGCCGCGGTGTCCGCCACGGGTCTCGATCGCACGATCCTGCGCGAGGCGCTCGCGGCGACGCTCGTCAAGGACGAGACCGACCGCGCCGCCTTCGACGCGGCGTTCGACGAGCACTTCCCGCTGCTCGCAGCGGACGGATCGACCGGCAAGGGCAAGCGCCGCGGAGCCCGCACCGGCGGCGAGGGCGACGCGTCGCAGGCGTCGCGCGCCGGCAGCGGGACGGGCGCCGGTGCCG
>VGTK01000199.1 GCA_016874715.1 Deltaproteobacteria bacterium
GTCGGGCCGGCCGGCGCCGACATGGGCGGCCGCCCGCAGCATGTGCCCGAGGCCCTGCGACAGGCCGTGCCGCCCTTCGCGCCCGACCTCGATCGCGGCGCTGCACGCGGCCTCGGCGCGCGCGAAGGCGCCCGCCTCGATCAGCAGCCAGGCCGACTGCAGGCGGAACAGTGCTGCCCAGAGCGGGTGGTCGTTGCGCTCCGCGAGCTCGATCTCCTCGCAAAGCGCGCGCTGCATCGCCCCCCACCCGCCCAGGTGCAGAAGCGCCCAGGCGTGCGAGTACTGCGACAGCAGGTGGTCGAACAGGTCGCCCGTCTCCACCGACAGCGCGAGCCCGCGCGCCGCGAGGTTGCGCGCAGCGCGGTAGTCGCCGGCCACGTTCTCGAACATCGCACTGCGCCCGTAGTGCGCGACGAGCAGCGCGCGCTGGTCCTGCTTCCCGAGCACGCGCACCGCTTCGCTGCACAGCGCCCGATCCTCGGGACGGAAGCCGCGCGCCCGCAGCCGGTTGTACGCCGCGAGGCTCTGCAGGTGGAGCGCGAGCGACGGGTCGGGCAGCTCGCGACTCGCGGCGCGGGCGCGCGTGAACACCTCGGCGCTCGCCGCGCGGTCGAGCAGGAAGAGCACCGTCGCGCGGTGGATCAGAGCGCGCACCTCGACGTCGACGCGGCGGTGCGCGCGCGCGTGCTCCGCCAGCGCCGCGAGCTCGGCGGACGCACCCTCGAGATCGCCCACGGTGTGCTGCAGCAGCCCGCGACGCTCGCGCATCGCGAGCTCGAGCGGCAGCCGCTCCTCGGCCGGGAAGCGCGGCAGTAGGGCGATCGCGCGGTTCAGGAAGCCCACCGCCTCGCGGCCGGCCGCGCGCTGCGCCGCGTTCTCCGCCGCCTGCCGCAGGTGCCGCACGGCCTGCACGTGATCGCGGCCGCGGTCGTAGTGCAGCGCGAGCGCTGCCGCGACCCGCGACGCCGCGGCGCCGTGGCTGCGCTCCTCGCCGAGCGCGATGCGCCGGTGCAGCTGCGCGCGCTGCGAGGGCGCGATGCCGTCGTAGAGCACCTCCGCGTAGAGCGCGTGCACGAAGCGGAGCCGGTTCGCGACCGATCCGTCGGGGCGGTCCTCGGTGCCGACCGAGCACACCAGCTCGGCGCGGCGCCCGAGGTCGGCGAGCAGCTCCTCGACCTCCATCGGATCGTGCTCGAGCGCAGCCGCGACCGCGATCGTCGAGAACTCGACGCCGACGACGCTCGCCGCTTCCAGCACGGCGCGCTCGGCCTTCGGCAGGCACTCGATGCGCTTCTCGACCATCTGCCGCAAGCTCGCCGGGATCTCGAGCGTGGCCCCGCCCACCGGCCGTCCGACAACGAAGCCTCTGCTGGTCCGCTCGACGAGCCCGCTCGAGAGCAGGTGGTCGCCGATCGCGACCAGGAAGAGCGGGTTGCCATCGCTCCAGCGATACGCGAGCGGCCCGAACGCGGCCGCGACGTCGCTCCCGAAGCGTGCCGCGAGCACCGTCCGCACCTCGTCCCCGGACAGGAACTCGAGCGACAGCTCGGAGCCGAAGGCGTGGAGGCGCAGGTCGAGCGTGAGCGCACGCAGCGGGTGCTGCTGCACGATGACCTCCGCGGGGCGGTACGAGCCGACGAGCAGGAGCTGGGCCAGCTCGCGCCGCCGCGCGAGCGCCGAGACGAGATCGAGCGTCGCGAGGTCGGACCAGTGCAGGTCCTCGAGCACGAGGACGAGCGGTGTGTCCGCGGCGAGCGCCGAGATGGTCTCGACCATCTCGCGCAGCATCCGCTCCGGGGTTGCGCCGAGGCTCTGCCCGACCAGCCGTGCGCGCAGAGCGTCGTCGATCAGCGACGGCCCCCTGAGGAGCCAGGTCGGCGCGCGACGCGCGAGCTCGCCAACCAGCGCTGTCCCCCCTGTCGCCGGCACAGGCCGTCGACGGCTTCGAGGACCGGCAGGTACGCCTCGCCCGCGGCGTGCTGCGGCGGGCACTGGCCGCGTGCGATCCACACCCTCCCAACCGCGACGAGCTCGTCGAGAAACGCGTCGACGAGGCTCGTCTTGCCGATCCCGGCCTCGCCGGTCACGAACACCACCTGCCGCTGACCCGTGCGCGCGCGCGCGAGTGCCGCGTGCAGCTCGGCGAGTGGAGCGGCGCGACCGACGAGCGCGGTCGCGGCGGGGCCGCGCTCGGCGACGGCCGGTCACGCCGCCGGGCCCGCCGGTACGCCGGCGGCCGTGAGCGTCGACGACATGGCTGGAGCCGCGTTCTCCACGGGCGCGACGAAGCGGTAGCCGCGGCGGTGCGCGGTCGCGATGAAGCGCGGCTCTCTGGGGTCGTCGCCGAGCACGCGCCGGATCTCGCGCACGCACACCTTGAGGACGGCCTCGCCGACCACCGTGTCCGGCCATACCCGCGCCAGGATCTCCTCCTTGGGCACCAGGTCGCCGCGATGCTCCACCAGGCACTGCAACACCCCGAAGGCCTTGCGGGTGAGCGCGACCATCGACCCGTCGCGCCACAGCCTGTGCGACAGGGGATCAAACCGGAAGGGTCCGAAAGCGAGGTGCACGGGAGAGGAGGCCTCTTGGGCGGCGAGGTTTTACCGCAAGATTACCGTTTCCTGATGAGCGGTGGACCGTCCTCGGGCTAGTGGATGAGCATGTCGACCCAGCGTGCGTTCGTCATCCACTTCCTGCAGCGACCCGGGCAGGCCGACGCCTTCGCGGGCCGGGCAGAGCAGGTCGGCTCCGGCGAGACGGCCCACTTCGACTCGCCCGACGAGCTGATCGGCTTCCTGAGCCGCCTTCTGGGCCGGGCCACGCGCCCGCCGGCGCGGCAGCGCGCCGCGGCGGCAGCGGCAGGAGTGCGCGCAGCCGCAGGCAAGGATCGGGCGACGCCGCCGGGGTCGCGGCGCACGCGCCGCCGCGACCCGTCCTGACGCCTACTGCGCCGGTGGCGGAGCGAACACCAGGACGGTCAGGCTCGGCTCGCGGGTCGCGATCAGCAGCAGGTCCGCGTTGTCGTCGAAGCCCGCGACCTCAAGGTTGCCGAGCGTGCCGAGGTCGGCGGGCCGGGCCGACGACACCGGTGCCAGGTATCGGCCGTCGGCAAGGCGCACCACCGCCCGCACCTCCTCGATGACGGCGGTGAGGCCATCGATCCGTCCCAGCTCGGCGACGAACGCGACGTCGCCGCGCCGGTTGAGCCGCTGCGACGCGATCGAGATGACGGTCTTGTCGGTTCCCGGCAGGACCTTGCCCTCGGTCGCGACATCCACCGAGGTCAGCGTGTCCTTCAGGCGCAGCGTGCGCGGTGCGTCGGTGTCTCCCTCCGCACCGATGCGCACGAGGTAGAGGGCGCGGCCCTGCTCGTCGAGGCCCACCGCACGCAGGTCGGTGATCACCTGGTCGCCAGCGGGCTCGAGCTCCTTGTCGAGGATGGTGAACCTCTCGCCCTCGAGGATGCCGAGCACGGCCGGGCGCGGCGTCGGTTCCGCGACGATCGTCGTCGTGAGCAGCAGCTGCTCGTCGGCGTTGGCGGCGGCGACCTGCGGGCTGTTCAGCCGACCGACGTCGTCGAGCTCGGCATTGCGCGCGAGCACGGTATCGACTTCGCCGGCCTCCCACCGCAGAACCACCGGCCCCGAGCCTTCGGCGGGTGCCGAGAAGAACGCGACACCGGTGTCGGTGACGGCGACCTGCGGCCTGGTCGGGCTCTGCTCGGCGAGAGCCAGGCCCTCTGCCTCGACCTCGCGCACGACGCCGTCCTCGGCGACGTAGAGATGCAGGGTACACTCGATGCGCGCGTTCTCGCCGACCTGCTCGGTCGTGCACCGGTCACCACCACCGACGAAGCCGACCAGACCGGTGCCGCCGATCACCACGTCGCCGAGGATCTGGAACTCGGGCGCCGCCACGCCGGGCGCGGCGCCGGCGAGCGGCTGTACGACGCCGTCGCTGGCGAAGTACAGGCGGTCGGTGTCGAGCCCGGTGCCCGTCTCGAAGACCAGCGCCCCGGTCTCGGCGAGGCGCACGCGGCCGAGCGTCTTCGTGTCGATGCCGGGCAAGGCCGCATCCGGTGCGACGAGGGTCGCGAAGTCGCCGCCGGTGTCGCCGAGCAGCAGAGCCCGTGCACCGCCCGTACCGCGCGCCGTCACGATCACTGCGACCGCCCCCGCGTCGTTCAGCGCCGCGTCCTCGATGTCCGCCACGTCGATGTCGCCGATGGTGTCGTTCTCGGCGAGGAGGATCCGCGCGCGCGCGCTGCCGTCTGCGGTCGGTGTCGGTGTCGGTGGCGGCGCCGGTGTCGCGGTCGCACGCGGCGTCGCGCTCGTACCGGGCACGGGCGTCGGCGTCGGAGCAGCGCCGCCGCCTCCACCTCCTCCTCCGCCGCCACCGCCGCAAGCCGCGGCGAGAGCGGACGCCGCGAGCAGCAGCCATCCCGCCGTGCGCGCGCTGCTCCGCGTCGAGGTGCGGACTTCGTGGCTCGTCAAGATGATACTCCTTCGGGCAGCGTTCGGGGCTTCGGGCAGCGTTCGCGGCAGGCGGGTCGAGGGCGGGGTGACCGCGCACAGGCATAGCGCTCCGTGCCGGGGCAGGGAAAGCCGGAATCGGGCGCGGCGCGGGCCGGTCACGGCAGGGCGACCGCGACGTCGCCCACCGTCCGCACCGCCACCCGCGGATCGGCGACGGCGCGGGCCAGCACGCTCCCGAGCGCGGCGAGACGTGCCGGCTCGACCCCCGTGATGTGCGCGTGACAGACCAGCACGAACAGGCCGCCGCGCGCCGCGGCCTGGTCCAGCGCCGCGAGCCACCGCCGGCCGACCTCGGCGGGCGGGACGGGACCGTCGCGCAGAAAGAAGTAGCCGTCGACGCCGGGCCAGACGAACGGCACCTGCGGCAGCCCCCCGGGCAGGCGGGCGGCGCGCATGCCGTCGCCGAGGCTCGCGTCGAATGCGTACCCCAGCTCGCGCAGGATCGCCTCGGTGGCCGCGGTCCGCGCGCCGCCCGGGGCGCGGAAGCCGACGGGGCGAACGCCAGCCGCGCCGGCCAGCGCCGTCGTCGCGCGGTCCGCCAGCAGCCGCTCGGTGTCGGGGTCGAGCTCGCTCCAGCGCTCGTGCAGCCAGCCGTGCATGCCGAGCTCGTGCCCCCGACGGACGATCTCGCGTACCGCGTCGGGGTGGTGCTCGCCGTTCCAGCCCTCGGGGAAGAACGTCGCGCGCACGCCGTGGGCGTCGAGGAGATCGAGCAGACGCGGCTGCCCCTCGGCGAGCGCGCGATCGGTCCCCGGAGCGCGCGGGCCCGCGAGCGTGCCGGCACCGATCTCCGACGCCTCGGCCATGTTGTCGAAGGTGAAGCAGGCGGTCGCGCCGGCGGGCGTCACCGGCCCGTGAACTGCGCCGGGCGCCGCTCCATGTAGGCGAGCATCCCCTCCTTGAAGTCGTCCGAGCGGAACAGCGTCAGCAGCTGCATCAGTACGTGGTGCGAATGCGACGAGAAGTCCTCCGTCAGTCCGTGGCGGAAGAGGCGCTTCATGGCGACGATCGCCAGCGGCGCGTTCGACGCGATCTTCTCGGCCCAGCGCATCGTCTCCGCCTCGAGCTCCGCCGCCGGAACGACGGCGTTCACGACGCCCAGCTCGCGCGCCTTCGCCGCATTCAGATCGTCGCCGAGGAACGCGATCTCGCACGCGCGCGCCCAGCCGACCAGTCGCGGCAGGTACCACGTGCCACCGCTCTCCGGCACGATGCCGCGCTTCGCGAAGCCGGGGATGAGCTTCGCCTGGTCGCTCATGAGGCGCATGTCGCAGCCGAGAGCGAGGTCGAAGCCGTAGCCGGCGGCGGCGCCGTTGATCGCGCAGATGACCGGGGTGTCGATCTCGAACAGGACCGTCGTCGGCAGGTGACGCGTCCCGAGGTGCGTGACGCCACCGCTCAGAGCACCGGTGATGCCCTTGCCCGCAGCGCTGTCCTTGAGGTCGAGGCCGCTGCAGAAGCCGCGGCCGGCACCGGTCATGACGATCACCCGCACGTCGCGGTCGCGGTCGGCGTCCTCGAGCGCGCGCGTCAGCTCGTCGAGCATCGCCGGGCTGATCGCGTTCATGCGGTCGGGCCGGTTCAGGGTGACGCGGCCGACATGGCCGCTCTTCTCGTACAGCAGATCCGCCATCGGTTCGTTCCTCCGGGGCGGGATCCAAGCACGTTCCGCCGCCGCTGTCGCGGTCGCCCGTGCGGAGGTCACCGGTGCGGAGGTGTCGCGGTCGCCGGTGCGGAAGCTGACGTCGTGCGAGCACCCGCAGGCGCCGCTCAGCGGGCGCGTCGTTCGCCGCCGACCAGGCCCCGGCGGCGGGCGAGGACGACGCGTCCGAGCACCGCGCCGAGCAGACCACAGATCACGACCGGGCCGAGGTGGAAGCGCAGCGCGTGGATCGGCTCGTAGACGCACGCGAGCTGCATGACGATCGCGGGGATCGCGCCTGCAGCGAGACCCAGGGCCGCGCCGACGAGGCCCGGGGCGAGCACGGCGTAGCGCCGGCGGAGCCACCAGAGTCCGAGGGCACAGGGCAGAGCGGCATCGGCGAGAACCTCGAGCACGCAGGCGACCCGCTTGCCCGTCCCGTCCAGGGGCAACGGCGGTACGGCGTGCGCCCACACGAGGAGTAGCGCTCAGGCACCAGGAAGGAGCAGTGCGGCCAGCAGCGGCGAGCGCGCCGCGCCGCGAGCCGGGATCGCCGCGCGCGCCACGAGGACGCCGGTGACGACGGATGCCAGCGCGACCACCACGGTCTCCAGCTGGAAGCGCGACGACGCGAGCCACTCGGCCGCAGCACCGGCGCGAAACGGGCCCATCAGCACGGTGAGCAGCAGCGTGCTGGACCAGGCGAGCGCCAGCCAGACGCCGGCGTCGCGCCACGGGCGCGGCGGCGCCACCACCGGCGTCAGGTCGTCCACCAGTCGGTCGATCCACTCGTCGCGCGTCACGCCTCCTCCCGATCCAGTCGCCGACGAACCAGCGCGATGCCGCGGTGGACGCGCGCGTGCAGCGCGACCTCGCTGATGCCGAGGCGCCGCGCCGCCTCGCGCATCGAGTGGCCGTCGAGCTTCGCCAGCCGGAGCGCGTCACGATACTTGACAGCCAGCTCGTCGATCACGCTGGCGCCCGGAACGTCGGGCAACGACGACGGGGCAGCGGTCTCCGCCGTCGCTCCGTCGTCGCTGATCTCGTGCTCCTGCAGGCGGCGCTGGCGGCGCAGCATGTCGATCGCGCTGTGGCGCACCAGCGTGAAGAGCCAGGGGCGGAAGGGCCGCGCGGGATCGTGGGTATTCCGCACCCGGTGCAGCACGAGCAACGCTTCCTGGACGCAGTCCTCGACTTGCGCCGGCTCCGGGAACACACGCCGGCAGTACGCGGCGATCACCGGCGCCACGCACTCGGGGAGATCCCGGTACGCTCCCCGATCGCCGCCCTGCGCGCGAGCCATGAGCGCTGCCCACTCCGCGTCGTGCGCGGGGGCATCGGCTGGCTCGATCGAGGCGAACGTGCTCGTCACGCCCCGGGGCGCATCCTCTCCGGTCGTGGCCGCGGGCCATGCGAGTGCGGCGCCCGAGGCCACGAGATCCCCCGCCGATCGTCCACCATCAGCGCACGACGCGTCGGATCTCGATCCGCGCGACCGGGTTGCGCGAGTCGTAGGTCAGCGGGCCGCGAACCTCGTTCCCCTGGCCGTCGTCCGTGCCGAGCTCGTGGAAGCCGTTGCCGATGTAGACGTAGCCCTCGTCGGACGCGGTTGGTGCCGAGGCGCCTTCCCCGTTGCAGCGCGGGCCCGGGATGCGTGCGCAGTTCTGGTCGTTCGGCTCGCTGCCGGCGTCGTATCCAGGGGAGTCGACCACCTCGACCGCGCGCAGCGCCGTCGGCAGGCGGAGGCCGTTCACGGCGAAGAAGGTGTCGTTCGTGGGAATCAGCATCGCCGCGACGCTGAGGTGCGTGTGGCCGCGGCCGCTCACGACGGTCAGGATCGCGCTCTCGCCCGGCAGCAGCAGCCCCGGACGCTCGACGACGGGGACGGTGAGCGGTGCCTGCGACGCCGGCGCCGCGGCGAGAGGTGCGGTGCCCCCGGCTTCGGCGAGAAACGCGAGCTCGGAGCCGGCCGGGGCGCCCAGCTCGAAGAGCCGAACGGCGGGGTCGTGCGCGACTGCGAGGATCGGCGTGAAGCTCTGGTTCCGCGTGACGTTGGTGACACGAACCTCGTAGGTACGCTGCTCGGCCGCGGCAGCGGACGCGAGCAGCGCGACGGTGGCAATCGACGAGACGATGGTACGCAGCATTTCTTCGTTCCTCCTCGAGGCCACCTCTTCGTGACCTCGAGACGCAGTACGTGCCGCGCGCGCGGTTGTTGCAGAAGTATTTCAGGGTGCCGTCCGGCCGCGACGAGCGTGTGCTTCGGCCGCGCCACGGGGTTGCCAAACTCCGGCATGCGGCGCAGCATCCGAGCGGTCTCGCCCGGCAGGGACGCCGGCGCACGACCGAGAGGGGACACGTGCAACGTTCAGCCGCAGGAGATCGAGCAGCAGGCCACGCGAGCGCAGCGCCGCCGATCCGCTTCGGGCAGTTTGCCGGTGGCGCGTCGCGACCGATGATGGCGATGGTCGAGATCACCAACCGGTGCAACATGGACTGCCCGGTGTGCTTCTCGGACGCCAACAACCCGGCGCACGACGTCCCGTACGACGAGGTGTGCCGGCGGCTCGAGCGGCTGCTCGAAGTGACCGGAGCGCCGATCCCGATCCAGATCAGCGGCGGCGAGCCGACGCTGCACCGCCAGCTGCCGGCGATCATCGCGCACGCGCGGCGCCTCGGGTACCGCAACGTCGAGCTGATCACCAACGGCATCCGCGCGAGCCAGCGGCCGGAGCTGCTGCAGGAGCTCGCGGGAAACGGTCTCACCGCCGTCTACCTGCAGTTCGACGGGCTGCGCCCGGAGACCTACCGCACGATCCGCGGTCAGGACATGACCGAGGTGCGCGCGCGCAGCATCGCGGCGGCGCGCACGGCGGGGCTCTGCGTGACGCTCGCCGTCGCGGTCGCGCGCGGCGTGAACGACGACGAGCTCGGCGACGTCGTCCGCTTCGCGGTCGACAACATCGACACCGTGCGCGCGATCAACTTCCAGTCGGCGACGCGCTTCACCGGCCGCTTCGACGTTCCCGAGCAGGGCGCAGGCGCCGGCTACCCGCTGCCGGGCATCCTGAAGCTGATCGAGCAGCAGGCCGGCGTGCCGGCGTCGAGCTTCCGCTCCGAGCACATGGGCCACCCGCTGTGCAACGCGATGTCCTTCGTGTTCGTCGTGGACGGGCGGCTCGAGCCGCTGTTCGAGTACGTGACGCGCGACGACCTGCTCTCGTTCCTGGGCGACGACTCGCGCGAGACGGTGCTCGGCCTGTTCGCCGGCAAGCGCGAGTTCTTCACGCGCCACCTGTGCAATCCCGACGCCTGGCGCCTGATCGCGAAGGCCGCGCCGATCTTCCGGAAGCCGCTCGATGTGCTGCGCAGCAAGCACCTGCTGCTGTTCGCGAAGAGCTTCATGGAGCGCGACGCTCTCGATCCCGCGCGGATCGCCCGCTGCTGCTACGGCATCACCGACGCGGCGGGCGTGTACTCGTTCTGCGCGTTCAACAACCTCTACCGCTTCCCGGACCGCCCCCTGGGTGGCGTGTCGCACACCACGAGCGCGTGAGCACAGCACCGCGCTCGCGTCTCGGGGCTGCAGGGCGCGGGGCGCGCGCGGCTCAGCGCGCGCTGCTCGCGCGCAGGGGCAGCAGGCGCACGGGGCGCCCCGCGCGCCGCGCCGCGACGAGCGACCACGCCAGCGCGACGGCGACGACGGCGAGCGCGATCCCCTGCTGGTGCGAGACGAAGCCGAGGAAGCGCTCGGGCCGGCCGTCGCCGCGCAGCGGATCGAGAGCCAGGCGAAGGAGCCCGTACAGCATCAGGTAGCGCCGGAAGGCGCTGCCCCGCGGCGCGGCCCCGCTCTCGACCGCAGCGACGGCGCGGGAGCACGACCACGCGATCAGCGCGAGGCCCGCGGACTCGTAGAGCTGCACGGGGTGCGGCGGCACGCCGTGGCAGCAGCCGTGCACGAAGCAGCCGACGCGTCCGATCGCGTGGCCGAGCGGCACCGCGACCGCGAAGTAGTCGGCGCCGCGCCAGAAGCTCTTGTCCCGCACGCGCGCGAACGCGAGCCCGGCCACGCCCGCGCCGATCAGGCCGCCGAAGAACACGAAGCCGGTCTGGAAGTCGGCGAACAGCCGCAGCTCGCCGCGCGCGTAGTGCTCCCAGCCCAGCACGACGAACAGGGCCTTTGCCCCGAGAACCCCTCCGGCGGCGAGGACCCACATGGCGGCCCAGAAC
>VGTK01000200.1 GCA_016874715.1 Deltaproteobacteria bacterium
GCGCGGGCGGCGAGCCAGTCGGCTTGCACCGCGCTCAGCGCCGCCAGCGGAACAGCACCAGGCCGGCAGCGAGGAACACGAGCCCGAACACGAACAGGATCGCGGTCGGCTGGAGCGCCGCCGTGACCGTCTGCCGGCGCATCATCAGGTCCTTGAAGCCGGTCATCGCCCAGGTCGTCGGAAACCACTGCGCGAGGTCCTGCATCCAGCGCGGCTCGAGGTCGATCGGCCACCAGCAGCCGCCGATCGCGCACATGGTCACGATCGCGATCGCGCCGAGCGGCATCACCGCGTCGCGCGTCGGCGCGGGGCCCGCGACCAGCACGCCGAACGCGGTACCGACGAAGACGATGCCCGCGCTCGGCAGCAGGAGCGCCGCCGGCTGCGGTCCGACGGACACGCCGAACGCGTGGTGTCCGACAGCGAGCAGCAGGACCATCTGGATCACGCCGATCGTGAAGCGCACCAGCAGCTTGCCGACGACGAGCGTCCAAATCGGCGCGGGTGTCGCGCGAATGCGCTCGAGCGTGCCGAGCTCGAGCTCGTCGATCAGCGTCATCGGCGGGAAGGCGTTCCAAAAGGCCCGATTTCACCTATCCGCGATTTTGCGTATCCGCGCTCATCGGACACGGCCGACGCCGAGCGGGCGCGAGCCGGCGTCGCAGGGCCGCTCGACGTCGGGGGCGCTCCCCGAGGAGCCGTCGAACGGATCGCAGCCGTCGTTCGCTGCCGCGTCCGCTGCGTCAGGGTCGGCCCGTGCCGAGCACGATGGGACGGCCGCGCGCCGTCGCTCGGCTGCAACAAAGCGGATTGCGTTCGCAGCAGGGCAGATCTAGCCTCCTCGCCACGCGCAGGCATGCAGTGCGCGGCGCGAACAACGACGGAGGAAGTCGGCATGTCCTTCACTCGGCTGGCGCGACGATGGGCTCCGGCACCCCTGATCGCGGGCGTGCTCGTCCTGGCCGCGACGACGCGGTCGCCCGCAGCGACGTTCCACATCGCCTCGGGCGACGTTGCGGGCCTGGTCGCGGCGATCAACACGGCGAACGGGAATGGCGAGGCCGACACGATCAACCTCGCGGCCGGAACCTACACGCTGATGGCCGGGGGCCTGCCTGCCATCACCAGCGAGATCGAGATCATCGGTGCCGGCGCCGCCACAACAACGGTCGAGCGTGCCGTGGCAGCTCCGCACTTCAACATCTTCACCGTCGCCTTCTCCGCCGATGCGAGGATCGAGGGCGTGACGGTCCACCGCGGGCGCGGCGGCGTGCTCAACGGCGGCAACCTGAAGATCGTCGACTCCATCCTCTCGGACAACTCGTTCGCACTCAGCACCGGCAACGAAGTCGAGATCGAGGACTCGATCATCACCGGGAGCACCGGCAACGGGATCCAGGGCGGTGCAACGATCACGATTCGCGGCTCGCAGATCGTTTCGAACACGCTCGCGGCCATCGACATGAGCCCCGGCGGACTCCTCCGCCTGGTCGATACGCTCATCCAGGGCAACCTCGTGGGAATCAGCGGTACGACCGGCTTTCCGGACAGATCGCTGTTCCTCCAGGTGCTGCGCTCGACCATCGACGGGCAAGCCCAGGCAGGCATTGCGTTCGGAACCTTCTACGACACCGCCGCTGCGCGAGCGATCGTCACCGACTCGACGATTTCGAGCAACGCGGGCGGTGGCATCCGGATCCTCTACGAAGAGCAGACGGAGCTCGTCGTGCGCCGCAGCACGCTGTCGGGCAACTCGACCACGACGAACGGCGGCGCGATCTACGTCGAGGGCGCGAGCATCGCGCCCGGTGGCCTCGCTCAGGTGACGATCGACTCGAGCACGATCAGCGGCAACAGCGCAGCACTGTCGGGCGGTGCGATCTACCTGGCCGACGGGCTGCGTCTCGGCCGGCGCATTCGCGTGGTGCGCTCGACGATCACGGGCAACACCGCGGACTCCGACAGCAACGGCTCGGGCAACGGCGGTGGCATCGTCACGCCGACGCCGGTCGTGGACCTCGAGGACTCGATCCTCGCCGGCAACGACGACACCGGCGGCGAAGCTCCCGACTGCGAGGGGGCGCTCACCTCGAGGGGACACAACCTGCTCGGCACGGCGACTGGCTGCGCGATGGTGCTCGGCTCGACCGACGTCTCCGGCGCCCCGCTGCTCGGCGCCCTCGCGGCGAACGGCGGTCTCACGAGCACCCACCTGCCGCTCCCCGGTAGCCCCGCGCGCGACGCAGCCGATCCGGCACGCTGCGGCGCGCCCGACCAGCGCGGGCTCGAGCGTCCGGTCGATGGCGACGGCGATACGGTCGACGAGTGCGACATCGGCGCCACCGAGGCAGGCGCAGCAATGCCCGTGACGTACATCTCGGATCACTTCCTCTGCTACGACACGAAGGTCGCGATCGGCACGCCGGCCCTTCCCGCGCTGTCCGGTGTCGTTCTCGGCGACGCCTTCGAGAGCAAGCTCTCCGACGTCAAGAAGTCGCGCGCGCTCTGCACGCCCGCGAGCAAGAACGCCGAGGGCATCCTCGACGAAGAAACCCACCTCCACTCGCGCGAGATCAAGGCGACCGCAGGCGAGACGCCGCACTTCCGGCAGCTCGGCCTCCGCTTTGCGACGCAGCTCGGGATGTTCTCGATCGACACGATCAAGCCGGAACGCCTTCTCGTGCCGACCTCGAAGGGCATCGGCGCGCCGCCTCCTGCGCCGAACCCGCTCCTGCACGACGTCGATCGTTACAAGTGCTACAAGGCGCGCAGGAGTCCGGGCACGCCGGCGCTGCCGCGCGGCGCCACCGCCCTGAGCGTCATGCTCGAGAACCAGTTCACCGACGGGACGAGCTTCACCCTGAGCAAGCTCACCCGGCTCTGCACGCCCGTCGACATGAGCGGGCTCGGCATCGAGAACCCGACCGCGCACCTCGTCTGCTTCCAGGCGCGCACCCTCCTTCCGCTGTTGACCGGCGGCAGCGAGCCGACCTTCAGCGACCTCTTCTCCACCAGCGAGTTCGGCACCGAGGAGCTCGTCACCAAGCGCGCCTATGAGCTGTGTCTTCCGGGAGTCCTGTTGCCGTAGCCATCTGCAGCGGCGCTGCGTGCGGCCGGGCACGCGCCGCCGGGCGACGGTATCGGGTCGTCCGTCGGCGTGGTCCGATCTGGGATCCGCATTGCATCGACCCGGAGCAGAGGCGCGAGGTGCCCCTTCAGGATGTCCGTGACGACCAACGGGAACGCCGCTCGCGGACCTCTGGTGCCGGAGCTCTCGATCGTCGTGCCGACTCGCCCGGGCGTGCCGGAGTGGTGGCGGCGGCAGATCCGCGACGTCGCTGGCGAGGTCGAGACGATCGTCGTGCATGCTCCCGGCGACGCGCGCCTGGAGCTTCGCGACTCGCGCCTCGTCGAGCTGGTGAGCCCGATCCGCGGTGAGGTCGCGCAGCGTCTGACCGGTCTGCTGAGCGCACGCGGCCGCTTCGTCCTGTCCTTGAACTGCGACGAGTCCGTGCACCCGCGCGTGCTCGACCTCGCGCGGGCCTACTTTGCCCGCTTTCCGACCAGCTGGGTGCTGCGGCTGACCCAGGAGGCGCACCCGTACGGCTCGGAGGACGCGATGACCCGCGCCTGGCCGGCGCTGCCGGACGTCGCGACGCTGCCCGAGACCGCGGACGAGGACCGCTTCCACCGCGATGCCGACTGCCTGATGCGGGCGCCGATCGCGCGCATGGACAAGCCCGTGGACTGGGGCAGCCTGGTGCGCGGCCGGCGCAACCAGCGCGGCCCCCACATGGAGAACTTCGACAAGCGGGTCTGGCGCCGGGACGTCGTGCAGCCGGCGCTGGAGGATCTGGCCCGCATGCTGCTGCTCGCCGGCCCGATCAAGTACGTCCCGTTCTGGACGCTCGACCGGCTCCTGGGGCTCTACGTGCAGGCCCTGCACTACGAGCGCGGCCGAACGATCGGACACTGGCTGCCGCTGTCGGCGGCGCAGATCCGGATGGAGGACAATCCGCCCCACGAGCGCCGGCAGGGGCGCGTCTACCTGGCAGCGGAGATCCTGCTGCTGCGCCGGTTTCCGCGCCGCGGCTATGTGTGGGATCTCGTGCTCGGGCAACTGCATGCGCTCGGACGCGAGGCGCTGCGGAGCGCGCCGCGAAGGACCGGGCACGCGCCGCAACGGCCGGCTGAACGAGGGTCGTGACTTCCGCACGGCGCGTCGGCGACCGGGATTCCATGAGCGGCGAAGCACGCCGCTCGCGCGGCGGCTGACTTCGCACCGGCGAAGCAGTACAGGTCGTCGGCGGAGCCCTCCCGTGATGCTCGACCACACCCCCAGCACCTTGCCAGCGACGCACCGTCGCTTCTTGACGCGGGCGCTCCCCGTGCTCGCGCGCGATCCGCGGTTGGTCGGCGTCGCGGCGGGCGGCTCCTACCTCAGCAACACCATGGACGAGTTCAGCGACCTCGACCTGGCGATCGCGGTCGAGCCCGACGCGCACGGCGCCGTCCTCACCGGGGCACGGGACATCGCCGGGTCGCTCGGGCGCCTGCTCGGTGCGTTCACCGGCGAGCACGTCGGTGAGCCGCGGCTGCTGATCTGCCTGTACGACGAGCCGCTGCTGCACGTCGACCTCAAGTTCGTCACACTCGGCGACGCCGCGGTGCGGGTGGAGGATCCGATCGTGCTGTGGGAGCGTGGGCAGCGTCTTTCGGACGCGCTGCGCGCGGGCGAGGCACGCTTTCCGACGCCCGACCCGCAGTGGATCGAGGATCGCTTCTGGATCTGGGTGCACTACGGTTCGACCAAGATCGCGCGCGGCGAGCTCTTCGAGGCGGTCGAGTTCCTGAGCTTTCTCCGGGTGACGGTGCTCGGGCCGCTCGGGCTCGCGCAAGCCGGCGCTCGTCCCTCGGGTGTGCGCAGGATCGAGACCCTGGTCCCCGCGCTTGCGCGCGAGCTGCGCCGGACGGTTGCACGGATCGAGGCGCACGAGTGCGCCTCGGCCCTGCGTGCGGCCGCCGACCTGTATCGTGCGTTGCGCGCGGACGACGGGGGGCTCGCTCGTCGCGTCGAAGCCGAGCGCGCAGCGATGCGCCATCTCGAAGAAACGGAGCGCAGGATCGCGACGCCCCGGCGTCCAGGCTGACGATGCGCTCGCCGACGCTCACGACCGGCCGCTGAACACCCGCTGTCCGTTCCGCGCGTCGGCCGACCCCGAACTCCAGCACTCGCCCGAGCCGGTCTCGACGAGAACCACCGCCCAGCCGAAGCCGAAGGGGAAGGCGAGGTTCTCGCCGACCACCTCGGGCAGCCCGAGCCGCATCCCCTTGCCCGAGATCGTGATGTCGGCGACGCCGTTCTTCGCCCGGATCTTCATCTTCTCGATCCCGCTCGGGGTACGGCCCGGGTCCTGGTAGGTGAAGCCGGAGGTGCCAGCGGAACGCCAGCAGTCCTCGCCGTCGCAAGATCCCGCGGCGGGGATCGCCAGGTCGAAGCGCAGGTCCGGCGTCCCGAACAGATCGTCGTAGAAGCACAGCTGGTAGCTCGCCGTGCTGGTCGGATCGCCGAAGGCCGCGAGGCTCGACGCCCCCTTCCACTTCCAGACGAACCCGTCCGCGTTGACGCCCCACGATCCCTGGGAACGCTTGCGCAGCCTGACCGTCGACTTGCCGGGCGCGCCGGTCGAGTTGCACGCGAGCGTCGGCGGCCACGTCAGCGTCGGGCAGCCCTCGAGCCGGCACGTGGCCGAGCACCCGTCGCCGCTCGCCGTATTGCCGTCGTCGCACTGCTCGGCTGGACTGTGGACGCCGTTGCCGCAGGGGTCGAGCACCGTGACGGAGCCGCGTCCGACGTTGGGTCGGATGGTGTCGGTCCAGAGTGCAAAGCGGTATCGAAGATCGCGGTGATCGTGTCGCGCGACGAGTTCACCGCGAGGTCCTCCGGACGCCAGAGGGCGAGGAAGTCATGGGTCGCTCCGTCGTGGAAGCGCGCCGCGTTCCAGCCTGAGCCGACCAGCACTCCGCCAGCCGCCGCCACCGACGTGCCGAAGCCAGCGTTGTAGATGGTGCCGAACGCGGGGCCCCGGATGGACTCGAGCAGCGCACCCGTCGCCGCATCGAAGACGTACATCGACTCGCGCGTTCCGCTGAACGCCGCCCCTCCGACCAGGATGCGGTCGGCGTCGACGCCGATGGAGCTGCCGAAGGCGCCACCGAGCAACGGTTCGGGATCGACGTAGGTCTGCACCACGGCACCGGTCGCGCCATCCAAACGGCAAATGGTGCCGTCGTAGCCGGCGCTCAACACGTCGCCGTCGATGGTCGCGAGCCCGCGCCCACCGACGCAGCCAGGCGCCGTGAAGTGCCGCACCGGAGCTCCGGTGCCGCCGTCGAACTGGTGGACGCCGTTCGCGCAGAGGACCAGCACGTCGGGCCCGAGCGCCGCGACGCCTCCTCCGCAGCGCGAGTTCGGTCCCGAGCCCGCCACGACGAACGTGTGCAGGAGCGCCCCGCTGTCGCCGTCGAAGAGGTAGGCGGCCCCCCCGTCGCTCGCCACCGCGTCGTCCGAGGGGGCGCCGACGGCGATGTTGGTGCCCACCGTCGCGACTGCAGCACCGAACTCGTCGTTGGCGTCGGCGGTCGGATTCTCGATCACGATCCTCGCTGCACCGCTCAGGTCCATCACGTAGACCCGCCCCGGCAGCGTTGCGAAGAACGACGACCTGAAGCCCGGCGCGCCCACCACCAGCTCGGATCCCCGGCTCGCCACGGCCCGCCCGAAGAGCTCGTGGTCCGTCACCTCGGGACTCCACAGCGTCAGCTCGGTGAATCCCGGCGGCAACGCCAGACCCTGGCCGCAGAGTACGAGGAGCAAGGCGCCGACCGGGAGCGCCAACCGCACGAATCGCTGGATCTCGAGCCACATGGAGATGGACCCTCCTCGTTCTTTGGTAGGGATCGCTGCCGGGTTCGGGCCGGTACCACAGATCCTGTCGCAGCCGGAAGGGCCTGATTTCACGTATCCGCGCTCATCGGACACGGCCGACGCCGTCATCGAGCACGAGAAGTGCAAGGACGAGCACCGCGGGCCGCTGTAGCGCGGATCGGTCCCCTAGCTCGACCTCCGCGGCACCAGGACCGGAAGCGGCTCGGAGCCGGAGCTGGTCGACCACCGGCGCTCGAGGGAGCCGAGGCGGAGCCAGCCGTACTCGCCGATCGGCCGGTAGCCGAGCGGCTCGGCGGTGCGGAGCCCGGCCACGTTCTCGCGCGCGATCAGCGCGACCGAGCGGCGGAGGCCCCGAGCGCGGTAGTGCCGGCGGCAGAGCTCGTCGCGGCTGCGCGACAGGTCGCGCGCCCGGAAGGAGCGCTCGGTGTAGGAGTCGTACAGGCAGACGTCGCCCTCGAGCAGGCGCGCGTCGGCGGCGAGGTAGGGCAGGGGGCCGAGCGCGGACGACGCCCAGGTCGCGTGCACGATGGTCTCGCCGGCGAGGACCGCGAAGCACAGGTCGCCGCGCGCGAGCCGTTCGTCGAGCAGCGTCTGCTCCTGGTCCGGGCGGAAGGCGCGGTAGGCGCCGAGATCGTGCTCCGCGAGCACCGCCAGGCGGAATCCTTCGGGCAGCGGGAAGTCGTTGCCGTCGCGGTCGAGGGCGCGCACCAGGACGACCACGCGGCGGAGCAGCGTGGTCAGGACCTTGACGCGCAGCACGTCGAGCCCGTGCGACAGCGCGCTCACCCGCGGTTCTCGGTCGCCGCGCGCGCGGGCAAGCCGATCACGTCGCGGAACTTGCCCGGACCGCCGTCGATACGCTCGACGAGCTCGACGGTGATCGTCATCGGCTCGCGCATGTAGGCGAGCGCGTCGTGCTCGACGGCGGCGATCTCGTCGGGCTCGGGCGCGCGGTGCGCAACGACGCGTAGGCGCAGCCGGTCGAGGCTCTCCTGCACGATCTGGAAGCGCGCGACCCACGGCCGCCGGCGGAGCACGTGGGTCATCGGTCCGGCGGTGACGCCGAGCCCGCTCGGCCGGCGCAGCAGGTCCCGCGTCCGGCCGAGCGGGTAGCTCATGCGCGGGAACGCCGAGCCGCACGGGCACGGACCGTCGAGCAGCCCGACCACGTCGCCGAGCCGGTAGCGCAAGAGCGGCACGGTGGTGTTGGTGAGCGAGGTGACGACCGCCTCGCCGAGGCGCGCGCCGGTGCGCGGGCAGGTACCGTGATCGCCGATCACCTCGACGACGACGTGATCGGCGTTCACGTGCATGCCCTGGTGCGCGCTGCACTCCCAGGCGATGCGGCCGAACTCGACGCAGCCGTAGAGATCGAAGTGCTCGGCGCCGCAGTCCTCGCGCAGCCGCTCCTTCTGCTCGGCTCCGAAGATCTCGGCGCTCGAGAAGGCGATGCGCGGCCGGCAAACGCTGCCGAGGCGGAAGCCGGTGCGCTCGAGGATCGCGTGCAGGCAGCTCGGGTAGATCCACAGCGCGTCCGGCGACGCGCGGCGGAGCGCCTCGATCTGCTCCTCGACCGGCGCCGTCGGCCAGACGTGCGTGCGGCGGTAGATGCCGAGCCGCTGGTGCAGGCCGCTCGGCAGCCCGCGGCCCGGTCCGAGGACGAGGAGGTGGTCGCGCATGCGGTAGCCGCCCGCGAGCAGGGCACGGAACTGGATGATGCGGTGGACCCGGATCTCGTCCATCGTCGCGTAGAGGCTGAAGGGCTCGCCGGTGGTTCCGCTGGTGTGGAACGACAGGCAGGACGCCGGGTCGACGCCGCTCGCCATCACCGAGGTCTGCCCCGCCGCGACCAGCTCGGCCTTCGTGACCGGCGGCATCGCCTCGAGGTCGGCGATGCTGCGGACCGTCGCGGGCGCGATGCCGGCGGCGTCGAGCCGCGCGCGCCAGAAGGGCACGCGACGGTGTGCGGCGCCGACGACCGCGGCGAGGCGCTCGGCCTGAAACGCCCGCAGCTCGCCGGCGCTCGCGCCGAGACGCGCCCGGGCGCGCTGGAGCTCTCGCAGCTCGGCGATCATGCGCAGCCACGGCGCAGCGGCACGACCGTGCGCAGCTTGCCGCCCTCGGCGACGCCGAGGTCGCGGACGAACGCGGTCTCGACCCGCGCCGTCGCGGCGAGCGCCGACATCTCCGCCGCGAGCCCGGGTGCGAGACGATCGTAGGCGTCGCGCGCGAGCGTCATCAGGCGCAGCTCGAGCCGGTCCGGGGCGTCCTGCACCAGCTGGTAGCGCACGATCTCCGGACGTTTCTTGACGAGCGACCACACGCTGCGCGGGTGCAGCAGCCGTCCGCCGGGCAGCTCCACGATCTCCTCGCTGCGTCCGGCGAGGCTCGCGAGCAGCGGCAGCGTGCGACCGCACGGGCAGGGCGAAGTCGCCCATGCCGCGACGTCGCCGAGGCGGTAGTTGAGCAGCACGCTGGCGCGGTTCACCAGGTTCGAGATCACGACCTCGCCCGCCTCCCCGGGTGCGACGTCGCGGCTGTCGGCGTCGACGAGGCGGACATCGCACAGGTCGGCGTGCACGTGGAAGCCCTCGCCGCGCTCGCAGGTGAAGCCGATCTTGAACGCCTCGGCGGCGCTGTAGGTCGACAGCACCACGATGCCGAGGTCCCGTGCCGCGTGCCGCCGCGTCTCGGCCGACATCGCGTCGGCGCCGTAGAGGATCGCGCGCGGCCGGTGGCGGAGCCCGCCGCGCTGCTCGGCGACACGCAGGAGCAGCTCGAGGTGCGAGCCGTAGCCGAGCAGCAGCTCGGGGCGCTCGTCCTCGATCCGCGCCAGCACGTCCTCGAGCGGCAGATCGACGCCGAGCCGCGTGCGCGCCGGACGCGATGGGACCCAGGTGTGCCGCGCGTAGTGGTCCCACACCTGGAGAACGGTCGACCCGCCGTGCAGGATCGCGATCTCGCGCCGCGCCCGCGACCCACCGACGACCCCGTCGACCACGGCGCGCTCGCGCTCGCCGTAGGCGATGTTGGCGAGCAGCGAGACCCGGTCGTGCAGCACCGACGAGCGCTCGCCGGTGGTGCCGCTGGTGACGAAGGCGAGCGCTTCGCGCGCCCGGGCTGCGCGCGCGACGAAGCGCTCCGGCTGCGCGCGCAGCTCGTCCTTTGCAACCAGCGGCAGGGCGCGCAGATCCGCGGCCGAGCGGACGTCGCGCGGATCGACGCCCGCCCGGGCGAACCAGTCGCGGTAGTGCGGCACGTGCGTCGCCGCGTAGCGCACCGTGCGCCGCAC
>VGTK01000201.1 GCA_016874715.1 Deltaproteobacteria bacterium
AGGGCGAGGTCGCATCGCGGAATCATGCCAAGTTTCCGCTCCCGCTCAACCTCGCCGCGAGCCGCGCCCAGCGCGGGTTTCCGAGCGTTCAGGCTCCCGTTTCTACCCACTCAAACGCCCGAAGACCATGTTTTTTTACGGGTTCGCGGAACACCAAAAAGTGGACGGCCACTCCTCCCGGCTCTGGACGCTACGCACACCGAGAGTTTCTCGTCGAGCAGGTGGACGGCTCGGCCGTGCCCGACAGTTTTTTTCGCGGTGCCCTTTTTTTGTCTCGTGCCGGGCCGTCGCCCGGTCGTATCATGCGCTCCGTCATGACACCGGCGAACTCCCTGCCCAGGAACCACGACGTGCCTGCCTTCGCAGCCGCACCACCCGCCCACCAAGTGAGCCACTGACATGCGACGGCGAAATACCAGGCAGCAGCCGCATAAAACGCTTGACTCCCCCGCGAACAACGCTCTAGTCGTGCGGGGCAACCCGTACGTCGCGTGACCGAAGCGAGGCCTGCGCATGAAGCGGACCAGCGGACACCCAGATACCCGACGAGGCATGAAGCCCGTACCGCAACCACCGGAGACGGAGGAGACACCCGTGACCGAGACGCTCCGAAATCGAGCAACCAGTAGACGCCTGATTCCCCTCATCGCGGCGACGATCGCGCTCTCCGTCGGGGCTGGCACGGCGCACGCGCAGTCGATCACCAACCTGTCGCCCGTGAAGAACGGTACGAACTCGTCGGATCAGCTCACCGCGACAGGCAACATGAAGACGGAGCGCGCCTCGACCGTGGCGACCCTGAGTTCGAACGCGACGTCCTTCCAGACGCGCTACGCCTTCCTCGTCGGCAACGACCGCGACGGCGGCTTCCAGTTCTTTGGCGACACTCACACCCAGACGCTGACGTCGAACTACACGATCAGCTTCCGGGTCACGGCGCCCGGCGCGTATCGGCTCAACATCAGCACGCTGCTCAACGCCGAGATCAACCGGCGGGACGACGGCGGCGGCTCGGCGGGCGGCGACCTCGCTGCCGTGATCGGCTCGTTCACGGGCGGCACGCTGCAGTCGGGCGGCCTCGGGCTCTCGCCCGCCTCCGCGCTCGGCAACGGCAGCGGCAACGCCAACTTGGTCGTGGCGCGCAACGGCAGCGCCGTGATCCAGGGCGTCAGCAACGGCTCTGCGGTGAACCACACGCTCACCTTCTCCTGGACCAACGTCTGCCGCTCCATCACGCCGGTCTTCGGCAGCAACGGCGACGAGTGCGCGGTCAAGGGCGGCATCACCTCCTCGATCACCGGCTACACGGCGGGCGTCTATCCCGGAACTCCGGCCCGCACCCAGGCGAACGACGGCCACTTCGTGACCGTCACGCTCGAGTCGCTGTGCAACAACGGCGTGGTCGACGCGGGCCTCGAGCAGTGCGACCTCGGCGCCGGCAACAACGGCATCGCGACGACCTGCTGCACCTCGACCTGCCAGTTCCGCGCCGCCGGCCAGAACTGCCGCCCCGAGGCGAGCGTCTGTGACGAGGACGAGCTCTGCACCGGCAGCGCGGCCGCCTGCCCGGCCAACGTCCCGGTCGCGGCTGCGACGCGCGTCTGCCGTCCGACGGCCACCGTGTGCGACGCCGACGACTTCTGCGACGGCGTGAGCTTCACCTGCGGCGCCGACAACGTCGTCGGGCCGGGCATCCGGGTCTGCCGCCCCGAGGCGACGATCTGCGACGCCGACGACTTCTGCGACGGCGTGAGCCACTTCTGCGGCACGGACAACGTCGTCCCTGCCGCCACCCGCCTCTGCCGCGCCGCGAGCGACCTCTGCGACGAGGACGACTTCTGCGACGGCATCGATCACCAGTGCGTGGTCGAGAACATCTCGCCGACCACCAAGCTGTGCCGTCCGGTCAGCGGCGTGTGCGACGCGCAGGACTTCTGCGACGGCGTCAACAAGCCCTGCCCGGCGGACGATGTGCTGCCGGACACGGTGCTGTGCCGCGCGTCGGCTGGCTTCTGCGACATCGACGACTACTGCGACGGCGTCGCCCCGGGTTGCGGCACCGACCTTCGCGAGCCGAGCACGACCTCGTGCCGTGCGATCGCCGACGACTGCGATCTCGAGGACTTCTGCGACGGCGGCGTCGACTGCCCCGCCGACGCGGTGAAGCCCGACACCGACCTCGACGGCCTCTGCGACGAGCAGGACAACTGCCCGACGATTGCCGACCCGACCTTCGCCGACGAAGACGGTGACGGCGACGGCAACGTCTGCGACGCCTGCACCAACATCCTGCCGGTGGACATCGAGAACCCGGTCATCCTGGTCAAGCGCATCCACACGCCGGAGTCGGACGACACGCTCAAGTTCGCGGGCCTCGTCACCGTTCCGACCTCGCCGACGATCGACCCGATCGCGAAGGGAGTTCGCTTCCGCTTCGAGGATCCGGACGGCAACGAGGTGCTCGACGTGACGATCCCCGGCGGCGCCTACAACGCCGCACTGCGCGTCGGCTGGAAGGCCACGACGGCCGGCTGGAAGTACCGGAACGTGGGCCGCATCGTGCCGCTCATCAAGGGCATCAACACCATCACCCTGACGAAGGACAAGGTCGTTCCGGGACGCATCAAGTTCCAGTTCGCCGGCAAGAAGGGCCTCTATCCGATCTTCCCGGACGAGATCCCGCTCAAGGTCAGCTTCGTCGTCGACTCGCCGTTCGCCCAGACCGGCCAGTGCGGCGAGGCGCTGCTGACGTCGCTCGAGTGCCTCTACGACCCGGGCAACACCAGGCTGCAGTGCGAGAACCCGAACTGAGGTGCGCGCGATGAAGAATCGTCACCTGCACTTGGGGGAGGGGCACACGCCCCTCCCCGGCCGAAACACTCACTCCGATGGAAGGAGCGAACCCGTGAACCTCTCGACGACTCTTCCACCGACGCGCTCCCGGCGTCGACACCGCGGGCTGGGCATCCTGTGTGCCGGGCTGCTCGCGGTCTCGCTCGGCGCGGCAGCCGCTCCGGCACCGGCCGGCGCGGCAGCCGCTCCGGCACCGGCCGGCGCGGCCGACTGCACGACCCCGGCACCGCTCAACGAGTGCATCCCCGGCGGTGCCACCTCGCGCCTCGACTGTCTGCAGGAGTGGCTGTCGCTCCCCGAGACGGCGCGCAACTACAAGGGCATCCCGAAGCCGAAGATCGTCTGCTACGAGGGCGATCCCAACTGCGACGAGGATCCCGACCTCACCAACGGCCTGTGCACGTTCCGCACGCAGATCTGCATCAACAACACCGATCCGCGCCTGCCGAACTGCGCGCCGTCGGACGTGTCGACGTTCGAGTTCGATCAGCGCGATCGCAACGCGAGCGATCCGGCCGACAACGCCAACAAGGACAACCTCGAGTGGGAGCTCGGCTTCGGTGGCCTGGGCCCCTACATCGTGCAGGACCAGCAGCTGGTCTACGCCGGCGTGGTCAACGACACCCCGAACCTCTGCTCGGGTGAGATCCAGCTCTTCGTCCCGATGACCCAGCGCGCGGACGGCAGCTTCAAGAAGGCGCGCCGCCGCTTCCGCGTGCGCGCCGCCGCTTCCGACGGCCGCGTCGACGTCGACACCTTCACCTACTGGTGTCTGCCGAGCCGCTGCGGCGATGGCTATCTCGAGCCGAAGCGCGAGCAGTGCGACGACGGCAACCGTGTGAACGGCGACGGCTGCGACCAGGGCTGCTACATCGTGCCGACCCCGACGCCGAGTCCGGTTCCGACCCCGACCCCGACCCCGTCGCCGACGCCGGAGCCGACGCAGACGCCGACCCCGACGCCGGATCCGACGCCGTCGCCCGATCCGACGCCGACCCCCGACAACACCCCGACTCCGACCCCGGAGCCGACCGCGAGCCCGACGCCGACTCCGAGCCCGGTGCCGACGGCGAGCCCGACCCCGACCCCGATCCCCGGTCCGACCCTCGGCCTGTGGTCGTTCGGCGTGTCGACCGGCAACAGCGGTCTGTGCCCCGGCACGGCGCTGTCCGACGGCTCGCAGCTCAGGGGCTCCGGCCTCCCCGGCAGCAACACCACCGGTGGCGGATCGGTCTGCAGCTTGACCCGCGGCAACTTCGCGGCCAGCGGCAACTTCCTGGTGCAGGGCGGCTCGATCAACCCGCTCGACGGCAAGGCGCCGATCGAGATGCTCAACGCGCGCGTGGTGCGCGTGCAGCAGCCCACGGCAGCGAGCAACAACTACGTCTGCCTGCGCATCGAGGGCAACGGTCCGGGCTTCGTCGACTGTGACGGCGGGACCAACACGCGGCTGTTCGCCCAGATGAACAGCAACACCACCGCACCGCCGTCGCCGCCGAGCTGGGATCCGCTGTGGCTGAACACGGTCGCCGGCGATACCGGTGCCGGCATGGCGCAGCTCCCGGTCAAGGTGAAGCTGCAGCAGCTCCCGACGATCTGCCCGGCCGAGGGCGACGCGAGCTGGGCGGCGCAGGACGAGCTCGAGACGTTCATCACCACCGGCCAGGCGCAGGCGCAGATCCTCAATCCGCGCCGCTGCCCGAACACGGTGGTCATCTACAACTGCCCGACGGGCTCGTCGTACACCGCGACGATTCCGAGCACGGCGAGCCTGAGCTGTGCTGCCTGGACGACGCAGACCAACAAGACCTTCCAGACGCCGATCTTCCTGCTCGACGGCGACTTCGGAAGCGGCAACATCGGCGACCTGGCGGTCGTGGCGCGCCTGCGCTCATCGCCCTGATGCCAGCCGGGGAGCCCGGGGATGTCGGCGGCTTCGGCCGCCCTCCCCGGGCCGCCCGTCCCACCCTGTGTCGACCCGTCACGAATCCAGATCGAATCCGAGTTCCCAGGAGAGAGGGACCCAAGTCATGATGAAGTTCCCGAGCCCACCCCTCGCAGCCATGTTTGCACTCATGGCCACGGTGGCCACGACACTGCCGGCCGGCGCGCAGACGCGCACCTGGGTCGTGCAGGACGGCCCCAGCACGATCCTCAGTCCGAGCGAGACCTGCGCCGGCACCGAGGCCGCGACCCTAGGTCTCACCTTCGGCTGGGCGCGCGCCAGCACCGGAGTCGGCGCGTCCGCCTTCGTCGACAACGTCGCCGTGCCGTACCTGGGCACCCCACCGCTCGGCATCGGCGCCGGCCGCCTGAACATCGCCTCCCCGACGCCGGGCGCGGGCGACAGCGCGGCCTTCGCGTTCTCGAACCCGCTCGCCGCCGGCCTGCCCTTCAATACCTTCGCGGGGCTGCTGGTGAGCATCTCGTACCAGCACAACATCGGCGTCGCGGCCGGTGGTGCCGCCGGCCCCGCGCCGGCAGTCGCGCTGTTCCTCGACCTGTGCGGCGCGCACGCGGTGGCTCCGGGCACCGACGACATCCTCATCTACCAGCCGGCTGCGCAGACCGTACCGTGCCTCGCAGGCGCGACCGGGACCTTCCAGGAGTGCGACCTCTACTCGGGCGGCGTCTCCGGCGAGCTGATCAGCGTGGCGGGCACCCTGCCGCCGGGCTTCCTGCTGTCGGACTACCTGACCGCCACCGCCGCCGTGTGCGGCGGCGTCGGGCCGAAGCTGCCCGCGGCGCCGAACCCGCTGCTCGCGCTGACGGCGGGTGGCGACGCGTCGTTCGCCGACTTCGACGGCGCGGTCGACGACACGCGGCTCAAGATCGCGCTGCCCCTGCTGAGCCCGAACCCGGCCTACCCCGCCGACGAGCTGCGCTTCGACTTCGAGGCCGACTGCTCGAACCACGGCGGTGACGCCGACGGCGACTGTCTGTGCGACAGCGGCTTCCCCAGCGTGATCAACGCCGACACCTGCCCGATCGATCCGCTCAACAGCGACAACGATTCGGACGGCGTCTGCGACGCGATCGACAACTGCTTCGGCGAGCCGAACGCGAACCAGGCCGACACCGACGGCGACACCATCGGCAATGCCTGCGACAACTGCCCGAACAACTTCCAGATCGGCCAGCCCGACGAGGACAACGACGGCATCGGCGACGCCTGCGACGTGTGCCCGTTCGACACCCCGAACGATCCGGACGGTGACGGCGTCTGCACCAGCGTCGACAACTGCCCGGCCGACGCCAACGCGAACCAGCAGGATGCCGACGGCGATACGCTCGGCGACGTCTGCGACGCCGACGACGGCGCCGGGCTCACGCTGCGCAAGCTCGACGTGCAGAGCAAGTTCCCCGGCAAGGACCGCTGGGGCATGTCGGGCGACTTCGACGCGTCGAGCACGCCGACCTTCCTCGCCGACGTCGACGCGTCCGGCGTGACCGCGTCGGTGCAGCGCAGTGACGGCACCGTCGTCGACGCCGAGACGTTTACCGGCGCCGAGTGCGTGCGCGTCTCCGGCGGCGGCAGCATCCGCTGCAAGAACGCGACGGGTGGCAAGATCCGCTTCAACAAGACGGCGGTCCCCAACGTGTTCAAGATGGCGACGACCGTGAGCGGCCAGACGTTCGCGATCGCGCTGCCGACCATCGCGCGGACCCCGCTCCGCGCGACGATCACGACGCCGACCAGCGTCGATCGTCACACGAGCGTGGTCGACTGCCTCCCGCGGCTCAACTTCAAGAAGGTGACCTGCACGAATCCGTGACCGCCGCGGGGCGGAGACCGGGCGGGCTACCGCCCGGCCTCCGCCCCGCACGTGGACGCGCGCGGGGCGGCCCGAGCCGCCGCCCCCGAACGAATCACTCCCGGGAGAGCCAAAGCATGAAGAGAATCATCGCCTGCACGGCCGCAACGGTTCTGCTGGCGGTCGTCACCGCCGCGAGCGCTGCGCCGACGCCCGCAGAGCTGTGCTCGGCGGCCGTGGAGCTGGCCTCGTCCAAGTTTGCTGCCTGCCGCATGAAGGCCGAGTCGACCTTCTTCAAGACCGGCCTGGCCGAAAAGCGAACGGCCGACCTCGGAAAGTGCGCCACCAAGTTCCTCGACGCCTTCGCCAAGGCGGAGACGCGCTACGGTGTCGACTGTCCGATGGTCGAGGCGAAGGAGGACTTCGAGGCCTACCTGGTGCAGTGCTCCGACGACACCACCGCGGCGTTGGGCGGCGCGCCCCTGCCCTCCTACACCGAGTCGGATTGCGGCAACGGGAGCATCGATGCCCCGGAGCAGTGCGACGGTGCGAACCTGAACGCAGCGTCGTGCCTGAGCCTCGGCTTCCCCGGCGGCACGCTCGGGTGCAGCGCCGGCTGCGGCTTCGACGTGTCGGGGTGCGCCCCGGCCGCGCTGACGCAGAGCGGGCAGACGACGTGCTGGGACTCGGCGGGTGCTCTGATCGCCTGTGCGGGCACGGGCCACGACGGCGATCTGCAGAGCGGCGCGACGACGTCTCTGACCGACAACGGCGACGGGACCATCACCGACAACAACACGCGTCTGATGTGGGAGAAGCTCGACGACAACGACGTCGGCGGCATCCACGACAAGGACAACTTCTACACCTGGGACGACGCGTACGCGGTCAAGATCGCCACGCTCAACACGCCGCCTTGCTTCGCGAGCCACTGCGACTGGCGCGTGCCGAACATCCGCGAGCTGCAGAGCATCGCGAAATACGAGGTGCTCCCATCCGGTCCGAGCGTGCCCGCGGCGTTCGACTCGGACTGCGCGCCGGGCTGCACCGCGTGCAGCTGCACCGTGCCCGACGTGCACTGGACGTCCACGACGTACGTCGGTAGCCCCGACTTCGCCTGGTACGTCTTCTTCGTCGACGGCAGCGTCCTCGCGAACCAGAAGACCAACGGCGGCTACGTGCGCGCCGTGCGGACGGTCCCGTGACCATCTCATCGATCCCCGAGCCCGCGGCGCCGTCCGGCACCCGCGGCCGTGCAATCGACATGCGTCCTGACCACTCGGAAGGGGCAGAAGGAAGAAAGGCGATGAACCGATCCCTCGACAGATCTCGAATCCTGCGCCTGCGTCATCGGATCCTGGCCGGCCTCCTGAGCGTCGGTGCGCTGGCCGTGCCGGCCACCAGCGGCGCCTTCAGCGGGGTCGCGAACGACCTGCACGTCACCGCGCTGACCGGCTGGACGCAGTGCTACCTCGACACCTACGACAACACCGGCCTCACCACGGCCGGCGTGCTCGCCGCCTGCACCGGCGACAACCTGATGCTCGCCTGCCGGCCCACCGGCTCGGGCGTGCTCACCGTTGCCGCGCACGCACTGAGCGCCGACGTGACACTCCCCACCCTGCTGAACACACCGCACGACGCCAACGGCGTCGCCTGGTACTTCGACGACGACTTCTCCTGGGGCTTCGCGGCGCAGGGTGACGCGATCAACCAGAACAAATGCGACGTGGCGAGCACCAACGGTGGTCAGCGCCTCTGCTGGCACACGCAGCAGGCTCCCGCACTCGGCGGCTACCGCTGCGGCACGGCGGTCCTCCTGAACTCGAGCCCGTCGTTCGAGCGCGTCGTGTACCAGGCTGCGACGGATCCGGGCACCTGCACGCCGGCCGATGACGGCGACAACGACGGCATCTGCCAGATCGACGACAACTGCCCGGCCGCGATCAACCACGATCAGACCGACACCGACGGCGACGGCCAGGGTGACGCCTGCGACCCGTGTGCGTTCGACGCCGACGACGACATCGACGGCGACGGCGTCTGCGGCGACGTCGACAACTGCGTCAACGTGGCGAACACCGACCAGGCGAATGCCGACGGCGACGCCGACGGCGACGCGTGCGACACCTGCACAGATCCGGACTACGACGGCTACGGTGATCCGGGCGCGACGACCTGCTCGCTCGACAACTGCCCGGCGATCCCCAACCCCGGACAGGCCAACCTCGACGGCGACGCGGAAGGCGACGTGTGCGACGCCTCGGACGCGACCGGGCTCGCGATCACCAAGATCTCGTTCCGCAAGAGCTCGAAGCCGGCCTCGGACGTGTGGAACGCGTCGGGCACGCTCGACGCGAGCACCTCGCCCACCATCGCGGCCGACATCCTCGCCGGCGGCGTGGCGTTCGCGGTGCGCAACCAGGCCGCAGCCAGCGTCGGCGCGCTCTCGTTTGCCTTCACCGACTGCAAGGCCGTCGGCCAGGGCGGCGTCAAGTGCACGGACGCGAACCGCAGCTCGGTGAAGCTCGCCAAGCGCAGCACCGGTGAGTTCCGGATCACGGTCGGTGCACGCAAGCAGACGCTCGCGAGCCTGCCGACCCTGCCGGATGACGCGCCCTTCTTGGCGACGCTCACCAGCCCGACCTCGATCGACCGCAACGACTCGGCGGGTGGCACCTGCACCTCCACGGCGAACTTGCTGCGCTGCAAGGAGTAGCAGGCCGGTCCTGCCCGGGACGGGGCGAGGGGGCGCATGCCCCCTCGCCCTTTTCTTTGTGCCGCGTCGCCGTCAGCGCGGCTGCAGGGCGTAGAGCGTGAGCGGTGCGTTCTCGTAGTCGCGCACCGGTCGGTCGGTGAGCGGCGGCACCGGGAACGCGCGCGGCGACGACTGCTGCAGGACCCAGCGCAGCTGCAGTCCGGCGAGCACGGTGTAGCGGCTGTCGTTCCAAGACCACGGATCGTCGTCGCTCGGTACCGCGGGAACCGGGAACTGCGGCAGGACCTCGTCAGCCGGCGCGCCGACGAGCCACACTCCCCCGCCGGCCTGCAGCGTCTGGTGGATGCGCCGGAAGCCCGGCTTGATGCGCTCGGGGTCGCGCATCAGATCCTCGAGCTGGTCGAAGCGATGGAAGTCGTGCCCCGCGACGTCCGGCACCGTCATGAACGGCACCTCGCCGTCGTAGTAGCGATCGAACGAGACCCCGTAGTGCCACGGGTAGACCACGATCAGATCGCCGGGACGAGCGTGCTCCGCCAGGTACGCGGCGACGAGATCGAGGTTGGAGTGGCGCAGCGTCACGGCCTTCGCGGCCGGCACGACGACGAGCACGAGCATCGCCACCGCCAGGACAGCGCCGCCGGTCCGCACCGCCCGCGGCAGGACGCCGCGCTGCAGCACCACGTCGAGCGCAATCGCCACGACGAGCACGACGCCGGGGTAGTACCAGGGCTGCTCGAGGAAGCTCAGGTAGAGCAGAAACGGGACCAGCACGCCGGCCGCGACGACGCCGGCGGTTGCCGCGAACAGCACGGCGTCCGCGGCGCCAGAATCCGGCCGCCCGACCGGGGCGCCGGCCGCGACGGCGTCGGGCCGCTCGTCGTGG
>VGTK01000202.1 GCA_016874715.1 Deltaproteobacteria bacterium
ACTGCGCGCGGCGCACGCGGCGCGCGGCCTCGCGATCGACGCGACCACCGCCTTCCCGCGCTGGGACGGCACGCCGCTCGACGCCCACCTCGCGGTGCAGGCGCTGCTCGGTGCATCGGGCTCTGCCACGACGCACCAGTCGTGAGCCGATCGCTTGCACGCACGCGCCCAACATCGCCGCGGGCAGCGCGATTACGGTCGGCGTCCCCCCACACGAACCCACGAAGAGCCGCTTTGCCTTGGCTCTTGCGAGTGGTTCCGCGGCCTGACACGCGACATGCGTGAGGTCGTCGTTCCGCTGTCTGCCCTGCCGGAGTCCGTCTCGTCCTTCACCGTCCCAGACAGCGCGATCGCGATGGGCTTTCTTCCACGTTTCGACATCCCGTACGAACGCCGGCCCTACCACGCCCAGGTCTTTCGAATGTCGCAGCTGAGCAAGGTGATGCGCGAGCATGGTCTTCCGGTCGGCGATACCGAGGACGGCTACGCCGGGTACCACCGCCGAGCGCTCGAGAAGTACGTGGAGATCCAGGTCTGGTCGGATGAAACGCCGTGCCGATGCCATCGCTCGTAGTCGGCGAAGCCGGTACGGACGTCAGATGGACTGACGAGTCGGGAGGCAAGGTGAGACGTCTGGATGTCGCGTTCTTCGTGACCGCATGGGCCTTCGTGAGCGCGCTCAGCGGGCTCGCCCGGATCGTTCTACCGAACGCAGCCGTCTGGGCGGGCGGCGTTCACTCCCGCCCGATCGCGGAGACTCGAGCATGATCCACGGTAGTTGCCTCTGCGGAGTCGTACGCTTCGCGATCGAACGCGCGGTGGGCCCCTTCGAGCTCTGCCACTGCCCGCGGTGCCGGAAGGCTTCGGGGTCTGCCTTCGTCGCAGGGCTGGGAGCTCGCGTCGAGGACTTCCACCTCCTGTCCGGAGCGGAGCTCATCCGCACGTACGAGGCGCCGGTCCGGGAGCGTCCGCCAGCGTACCGCGTCGCGTTCTGTGCGCGCTGCGGATCCCCCGTCCCCGACCCCGTACCGGGAGCCACGTGGTTCGAGATCCCGGCGGGTCTCCTCGACGACGAGCCCGGAACGTGCCCCGACAAGCACATCTTCGTCGAGTGCAAGAGTCCCTGGTTCCGGATCGCGGACGACCTGCCGCAGCTCACCAGGCGCCAGATCATCGAGTCCCGGCGATCCCAGAGCGGGGGACCGGCGTGAGCCAGCGAGCGTCGTCGGACGCGGCGGTGGACCGCCAATGGTGTCCGGAACGTCCGGAGGCACCGAAAGAGGGGAGATGGCACTGCGACTGATCGGCGCCGGGCTGGGGCGCACCGGAACGCTCTCGCTCAAGAAGGCGCTCGAGCGGCTAGGGTTCGGGCCCTGCTACCACATGATCGAGGTCCTGACTGCGCCCGAGCGGGCGCGGCCCTGGCTCGACCGCACGGCAGACGGCTCCCGCGACTGGACGGCGATCTTCGACGGCTATCGCGCCACCGTCGACTGGCCAGCCGCCGCCTTCTGGCGCGAGCTGGTCGAGCGTTACCCCGATGCGAAGGCTCTGCTCTCGCGGCGCGATCCCGACCGCTGGCACGAGAGCGTCATGAACACGATCCATCCCGCGATGATCCAGGGCCGCAGCGGGATGCCCCGGAGATTCTCCGCGAGTTCCACGCGATGGTGTACGCGCTGATCTTCGAGCAGACCTTCGGCGGGCGACTCGCAGACCGCGGCCATGCCAGGCGTGTGTTCGATGTGCACAACCAGGCCGTCATCGACGCGATTCCGGCCCCGAGGCTGCTGATCTACGAGCCCGGTGACGGCTGGGAGCCCCTCTGCCGCTTCCTCGACGTGCCCGTGCCGGGCGAGTCCTTCCCGCATCTGAACGACACGGCGTGGTACCGTGCACGCACCGGGCTCACGACAGGGGGGTGACGGCGGCAGCAGGCATCCGGCGCGCGGTCTCCCCGTACCGTTGCGTCAACGCACCGGAAGCGCCACCGCGAGCTTCGGGAAGGACCTCAGGATCTTCGTGTCCATCGTGACGAGCCTCACACCGAGCTGCATCGCTAGCGCCACGAACTCGCAGTCGTAGGCGGTGCACCTGCTGTCGCGCACCAGCTCGAGGACGCGCCGCGAGGCGACCTCGTACTCGTTCCCGGCCACGAGGGCCTCGGCTTCGTCCTGGATGTTGACGACATCGTCGAAGGTCAGTGCCTCGCGGCGCAGGTAGCCGGCCAGGACGTTGCGAAACTCGCTGCGCCAGAAGACCGGTACGGCCCACTCGGGATCCTTCGCCCAGAGCGCGTCGGCCCGCGAGCTGACCTCGCACGGCAGAAGCAGGTACGCGATCACGTTGGTATCGACGACGATCACGCCCGCCCTTCCCGCTTCAGCCGGTCGATGTCCTTGGCGCGGAAGCGTCCCTTGGGGAGCGTGGCACGGAGTGCGCGGGCGCGAGCGAGTCGCTCGGACGGCGACATCCTCCCCGGCAGGAGGACGGTTTCGAGGCAGACGATCGCCTCGCTGTTCAGGCTGCGGCGGTGAGCCTCCGCGGACGCCTTCAAGCGCTCGTAGACTTCATCGGGAATGCTCTTCAACGTGAGCGTCGTCGGCATGGTGGCCTCCAAAGAGACACCATTCTGGTTCCACACGGCTGCTGCGTCAAGGCGACCCGTGCCGAGCCCGACCCCCTCCTGCAGCCCCCGCTACCGCCGCGCGACCTGCGCGAGCTTCACCACCTGCGCCTGCGGCGTCTCGACCTCTCCCTCGACGAGGAAGAACCGCCAGAACACGAGCCCGAACGGCTTCCCCTCGGTGTCGATCCAGTTCGCCACGCCCGGGTCCTCGTGCGCGAGCACGATGCGGAACCTGCCGTCCGCCTCGAGCTTCGTCTGCGCTCGGTTCCGCGACACCGGACGGTTCGCGTAGTCGAGCGTCTGCATGAAGCGGTTCCACAGCGACACGTTGCCCATGCGGCATGTGGGCCAGCGGCCGGTCATCACCAGCGCCTCGTCGGGAGCGAGGAAGTACGGCGCCATCGAGTACGTCGCGTCGAACGCGGCGAGGCCGAAGTCGGCGGGCGGCACGGGCTTCGGGAACTGGTTCGGGATCAGCGACACGAACGCGGGCTGGTTCGGGTTCTTCGCCATCGGCGGCATGCCGAGCGTGCGGCTCCTGACGAACTGCGCGACACGGCGGATGCCGCTCGCGATCGACGCATCCGAGGGCGGCGGCGGTGGTGGCGTGGCAGGCTCCACGACCTCGATCTCGAGCGCTGCGTGACGCTTCGGATCGGCCGACGCCGAGGTCTCGTTCTCGTAGTAGTGCCGCGTGGTGATGCGCGTCGCGTGCGGCTCGAGCGCGAGCCAGTTGCGCGGCGCCGCCGGGCCGCCGAAGCGGATCTCGAAGCGGCCGTCCGCGTCCACGTCGAACTGCGTGTCGTTGATCACGCCGCCGGTGCGCGTCGCCATGCTGCCATCGGCGGTATCGCACTCGACGGTGAAGGAGCAGTACACCGCGCCGTCCATCCGTCCGCGCACGCGGTACACGTAGCGGGGATCGACCGGCGCGTCGTAGTAGATCGCGTCGGCGTTGTCGCCGGTGAACTTGCGCGTCGGGCCGACGATCCGCTGGAAGCGCGGCCGCGTCGCGTCCGTCTCGAAGAACGTCTTGATGCCGCCCTCGACCATGTGCAGGAGCGCGCGGTGCGCGTCGGCGACGTCCGACGGCCCGAGCAGGTTCCACTCGGCGCTCGCCCAGCGACGGTCGATCTCCTGCAGCGTGTCGATCAGCTCGCGGAACGCCTCGCGGCTCTCGGTCCGGATCTCGTCGCTCATGCGGCCACCGTCCTCTCGAGCGCGCGCCCGCGGGCTGCGATCAGTCCTCCAGGGCCACGCCGAAGTGATCGATGTACGGCTTCAGATCGGCGCGCAAGCCCTCCGCCGTGAAGCCCCAGTCCTCGGGTGCGTACCGGTGCGTGCCGAACTTGCCCTTCGGCTTGTCGCGCAGATACGCGCGGATGCGCTCCGCGTGCTCGGCCGTCAGCTCGCGCCCCATCGCCGCGTACGCCTGGCAGACCTCCGCCACGGGGTCGCGCATCAGGCGGTCGAAGCGCACGTCGACGAAGCGATCGCCGAACGGACCGCCCGTGCGCAGCTCGACCGAGTGGTTGAGGCCGTAGGCGAAGCCCGCGAGGATCGCCTGCGCGAGCGTCGCCGCGTCCACCTGCTCGGTCCGCATCCAGTGCACCATCGCGGTGGTGCTCACCGTCGACGGGATGGTCTTCGCGGGGTCGCGGTGCGTCTGGACGATCCAGGCGTCGGGGAACGCCGCGAACAGGTCCTCCATCGTCAGCAGGTGTGCGGGGGTCTTGAGCAGCCAGGTCGTGCGCGGCTCGCCGTGCTGCAGCACCTGCAGGATGCGCCGCTCGAAGTCGTAATTGACGCCGACGTCCATGCTCCAGCCCTCGCCCGGCGCCGCGATCAGCATCCAGTGCGAGCCCGCGAACGACGGCAGGGTGAGGGTCACGCACTCGACGGGCAGGTCCGAGCGCAGCTCGTGGATCGCCGCGAACTCCGGCTGCACGTCGGCCCACATCTCCTGCTCGCACTCGCTCCACGCGAAGCGCTCGCCGCTCGCATCGCCCGGCGCGCGGCGCGGCAGCGGGTGCAGCGCCTCGCAGGCGAGCGGCGCGCGCAGCGCCGGGTCGAGCGACAGCAGCTCGAAGAGGATCGTCGTGCCCGAGCGCGCGGGGCCGGTCACGATCATCGGCGCCCCGACCCTCTCCCGTTCGATCTCCGGATGCGCGTCGATCTCGCGCGTGAGCAGCAGCCGCGTGCGCAGGCCGCGCAGCAGCTCCTGGCGCGTCATGAGGCGCCCGACGACGGTGAGCGGGGCCGCGTCGAGCGCGCGCACGAGGCTCGTGATGCGGTGGCGCCACGCGGGGTCGCCGAAGTCGCCCCGCGGCAGCGCTCCGTCCAGCGAGCGCTCGGCGGCCGCGAGCAGCTCCGGGCCATCGAGCGCCACCAGCCGGCGCGGGTCGCCGCCGACCGACCCCGCCATCGCGTTCAGCCGTCGCACCCAGTCCGGACGCCGGTAGCGCTCCGCCATCGACAGGATCCCGTTCGCCATCGGTCGAGAATATGTCAGCGCGTGGCCCTCTCGACCAGGAGACTCCTCCATCGCCGGCGCACTCCGGGAGACGTTCGTCGTCGGCGTCGTACGCCCGTGCCCGACCCTCTCGGCGACGGGCGAACGCGGGCCGGTGGCGCGGCGGAACCGAAGCCGCCGGTGTGACGTCCTCGGATGAATCCACGAGCTTGCCCCGTGCCGTAGCCTCCATCATCCTCACGGAGCGCCGCACGGCGCGGAGGGAGCGAGGCCATGCAGGACCATGCGGATTTCTTCTCGGCGGTGACGGCGCTCGGCTCGATCCAGGAGCTCGACGTCGAGTCGGCGCGCCTCCTGTACCGCGTCGAGTGCTCCGGCGAGGACTTCTACAACCTGATCGCGGACCGGATCGGCAACGCGGAAGCGGCCGACCTGCTGCGCAAGAACGCGCGCGAGGAGCGCGGCCACGCCGAGCGCGTGGGCAAGGTGCTGGCGATCAAGCTCGGGCAGGCGAAGTACGAGCCGACCGCCGAGGACACCGCGAAGTACGCGATCCCGCTGCCCGACGAGATCCCCGTCGAGCTCCTGCCGGTGATCGTGCAGGGCGAGATCGACGGCGACCGGGGCTACCAGCAGTGGGCGGACCGCGAGAGCGATCCCGAGGTCCAGCGCCTGCTGCGCCTCAACGGACGCGAGGAGACGCTGCACGGCGAGCGCGTCAGCGCCGTGATGCAGATCCTGACCGCCGCCAAGGCGGTGGGCTGACCGAGCACGACACCGACCTCCCGGGCGCACGCGGCGCGCCGCCCGGGCGATCGGTGTCCGCCATCTCCGAGCGAGCCCGCGAGCTCAGGCCGGGGTGCAGCTGCCGTAGTCGATCTCGCAGTCGCAGTATCCCTCGTCGTCCGGCGTCGACGGCTGGCAGGTCGTGTCGCAGTTGAGGATCGCGTTGCTGCCCTCCTGCGCCATCTGGATGTCGAAGTGGCCGAGGGCGTTGCTCGAGCAGCTCAGCGACACCACCGACAAGCACTGGAACGTGCCGCCGATCACGCCGCAGAGTGGCGGCGCCGCGACGCCGGTCGCCGGGACGCGGGGGCCGAGCGGCTGTGCGGTGGTGCCGCCGCTCGGCGTCACGGCGAGCTCCTTGACGGTCTGGTTGCTCTTCAGCGCCTTGGCGATGCTGCGCCACTTGTTCGCATTGAGCGCCAGCGCCGGCGTGGCGAGCGCCACGGCGGCGAGGATCAGCAGCGCGGTACGCAGGTGGCGGCGGGGGTGGAATTCGGCTTCATCACGAGGTCCTCCTGGAACGGGCCGGAAACGGACTCTTGGTTGCTACTTGGGATGATGGTTAGGCCGCGGATGTAAAGCAGACAAGACACGATTTCCCGCCTCACGGCGGGCACGGGCGGGCGACCGGCGGGATCCCCGTCCCGGGGCACCCCGAATCGAACGTCCCGCCCTGGTCGATCAGCACCGGAACGCTCGCGTCGCGCACCCAGTCCCATAGCGTGTCGTTCAGGTTGCGGCGGCTGGCGAGGTTGTCCGGGTCGGCGACTTGGATGCCGAAGAAGTCGGGGTTTTCCAGCGTCACGTGGTGACAGCAGCGCGGCGCGAACATCCCGACTGAGGCCTGCGAGGTCGCCTCGGTTCCGCCATAGAGCAGCGAACCCGCGGCGATCCCCTCGAGCAGCGGCCGCGTGCCCAGGCCGAACAGCGCGAAAGTCTCGTAGAGCCACGGACCGATGGTGTTGTCCTCGATGTCCATCTGCACGAACGCCGGCACCGTCATGTGGTGCGCGAGCAGGTGCGACGGCCAGCGGCAGACGCCTTCGGGGTCGCCCCCATGCGCGGCGACGCAGTCGTCGTCCGGCACGCCGCCGAACATCGCCCATCCCGCGGTCATCGCCGCCCGCGCCCCGTCGACCTCCGTCTGGTCCACCCCTCCCGCCACGTCGGTCTCGTAGGGCCCGGTGGCGGCATCGCTCACGAGACGGACCCGCGGCGGCGCACCGGCGGCGCCGACGACGATCAGATCGGCCGCCGCCTTGACGTTCAGCGTCGCACCGAACGCCCCCGCCGAGGTTCCGGCGAACAGCACCTCGGTCGCGTCGGCGAGCGATGGCATGGGATCGGTCAAGCAGTCGTCGTCCGGAACGACCCCGCCCGGCTCCTGCAGCGCGCGGATCGCCGCCTCGACGATGTGCGCGCCATGAAACGCGGCGCGGTAGCGCGGGTAGTGCTGCCCGGAGCCCAACGGTAGCGCCGGGGCATCCGACTCCGGCTGGTCGACGGTACGGCGCCCGACCCACAGGTCCGAGCTGCAGTACTTGACCATCACCATGTTGTAGTCGGTGAAGTGGTTGCTCGGGTTGTTGCCGAAGATGCCGACCTTGCCGATCGCCCAGTCCTCCCAGACCGAGCTCATCTTGCGCGCGTCGTACGGCCCCGCCTGCAGGTCGCACCAGCGATCCGCGCACTCTCCCGGGTCGCGGCACACGCCACCGCCCTCGAGCCAGATGATCCACTCGTTGCGCCGCGGATTGATCGTGCCGGGCGAGGTCTCGGGCGGCGCCGGGCGAACGAACAGGACCGCCGGGCTGCCGTCGTTGCAGACCGCGAGTGGATCGGTGAGGCGTACGCGGTGCAGCTCGGAGCCGGAGAAGCTCGCGCACGACGGCGGCGTCGACGACGGCAGCACGAACTGGTCGTCGTGGCACGTCGTCGGCGGCGCGAAGATGCCCTGCCTGAGAAGCGAGGCGGTGTTCAGCGCGGCGTCGGAGCAGTCGGCCGGCGCCACGGACGCCACGCGCCCGACCGCGTAGACCGGGCTGGCCGAGCCGGTGACCACGTCGCGCGCGCCCGGGCCGGCGTCCGCGGGGTCGAACTGCGCGCACATGCGGTTGCCCGCCGCGTCGGTGATGCGGATGCCGACGATGCCCTCGGGCCCGAGAAGCCGCAGCCCGCTGCGGGCGACCCGGATCTCGAGACGCCGCCCGTCCTTGACCACCAGGCGCCGCACCGCCGATGGCGCCGCGGGTGCGCCGCGGTTGTCGTACTTGTAGCGCGGCCCCCCGGCGACGACGGAGAAATCCCTCCAGCCCGGGTCCGACGGAGCGGCTCCCGTGCCGGACGGGACGACGAACACCGCCGCACCCGAGTCGTGCGCACCGAAGATCTCCACCACCGCGCCGTTGCCGGTACCCGCGATCGTCGGATCACCGGGGTTGGTCCCCGGGGACGGAAACGACACCGCCGTATCCCACGACACGAACGACAGCCGCTCCACGCCGGTCGCCGAGCGCGTGATGCGGATGCGCCCGCGCGTGAGCGGGATGTCCACGGCCGCCGCGAGCGCGCCGAATCCGGCGTCCGCGAGCGCAGCTACGATGAGCACCGGCCCCAGAAGGGCGCGCAGGGCAGGACGGGTGCGCAGGGCGGGAAAAGAGCGCGACGAGCGTCGCTTCGGCGTCTTCATGGCCGCAGAGGCTACCGGCCGAGCGAGCACCGCTGCATCGGGCGAACACCCGAGGCGCGAACACCCGAGGCGATGGATCAGCCGTCCGTCTTGCGCACCGCTTCGAGCCAGCCGCGCTCGACGGCGATCAGCGCCAGCTCGGCGCGCGAGCGGATGCCGAGCTTCGCGTAGACCTGCCGCAGGTGGGAGTCGACGGTCTTCGGGCTGACTCGCAGCTCGAGCCCGGCCTCGCGCACCGTCCGTCCGGTGGCGACGAGGGCCGCGACGCGACGCTCCTGCGCCGTCAACGTGTCGTCGATCGTCCCGGAGGGGCGTCGCGCCGGGCTCGCGGCCCCGAGGAGCATCGCGGCCCGCGCCCGCCACGGCTCCGCCCCGAGCTCCGCGAAGATCGCCTGCGCTTCCTCGAGCACCCGCCGCGCGTGGCTTCTGCGGCGGGCGCGGTGCAGGCGCTCGCCCTAGACGAGAAGGGTCCGCGCGCGCTCGAACGGCCACGTGCTCGGCGCGTGCAGCTCGAGCGCGCGCTCGAGCTCGCGCTCGCCACCGTCGGCCGCGACCAGGCCGGCGCAGCGCGCCGCGAGTGCGCGGGCGATGTCGCTGGCGCTGCCCACCGCCTCGTCGGCAAGCGCCGCGGCAGCAGCGCGAGCCTCGTCGAGCCGACCGATCCGTACGTAAGCCTCGACCAGATCGGGGCGCCACGGGATCACCGTCGCGTGCACGAGCCCGATCTCGTCGGAGATCCGTGCGACGAGCGGCTCGAGCGCCTCGACCGCGTCGCGCGCGCGGCCCAGCGAAAGGGCGAGAAAGCCCTCGTTCGCGCGCAGCCAGACGTCCGACGTTCCGCGCGCGCCGTGCGGCGAGAGAGCCCGCACGCGATCGAGGTCGGAGCGCGCCCTCCGCTCGTCACCGCGCGCTGCGCCGAGCCAGGCCCGCGCGAGCAGGCCGCGCTGCAGCGCATCGGTGCTGCCGCTCTCCTCCGCGACGAGCACCGTCTCGTCGGCGAGCCGTTCGCCGGTGCGCCAGTCGCCGATGTCGCAGGCCGCGCGCACCGCGAGGCTCAGCGGGTTCGCGCGCGCCGTCCAGGCCGCCGCGTCGCCGATGTGTGCCAGGATGCCCTCGGCGAGCGCGAGCGCGCGACGCGGCTCGTCCAGCGCGAGCCACACGTCGATCGCCAGCGTGTGCGTGCGCATGCCGACGTTCCAGTCGAGCGGGTCGAGCGCGTCGAGGAGCGGCGCCACCTCTTCCTGCAGCGCGCGCGCTCTCGCGCCGAGCCCGCGGTAGACGCGGGCCGCCGCGAGGCAGGTGAGCACCTGTGCGCGCACCAGCGGAGCGCTCGACGGCTCGACGAGCGTCGCCGCGCGCTCCGCGCGCTCGAGCGCCTCGCGGTAGCGGCCGTCGATCATCGCCGCCAGGGCCGCGTCGGCAGCGACGGTCGCCGCGAGCGCCGGTGTCCCGGCGACCAGCGGCGCACTCGCGATTCCGTCCATGATCCGCAGCGCCTCGCCCGGCCGCGCCAGACCGACCAGCAGGATCGCCCGCGTGTGCTGCGCGCGCAGGTCCACGGCGACCTCGGCGTCGATGGTCGACGCCTCCTCGATGCAGGCCAGCGCCTGCTCGAGCTGGCCCGCCGACACGCGC
>VGTK01000203.1 GCA_016874715.1 Deltaproteobacteria bacterium
CTCTCGACGGCGGCGACGGCGCGGGAGCATGACCACGCGATCAGCGCGAGGCCCGCGGACTCGTAGAGCTGCACGGGGTGCGGCGGCACCCCGTGCAGCAGCCGTGCACGAAGCAGCCGACGCGTCCGATCGCGTGGCCGAGCGGCACCGCGACCGCGAAGTAGTCGGCACCGCGCCAGAAGCTCTTGTCCCGCACGCGCGCGAACGCGAGCCCGGCCACGCCGGCGCCGATCAGGCCGCCGAAGAACACGAATCCGGTCTGGAAGTCGGCGAACAGCCGCAGCTCGCCGCGCGCGTAGTGCTCCCAGCCCAGCACGACGAACAGGGCCTTTGCCCCGAGAACCCCTCCGGCGGCGAGGACCCACATGGCGGCCCAGAACTCGTTCTCGGACAGGTCGAGACCGGCGCGGTGGCGCTTCAGCCACAGCACCCCGGCGACGCAGCCGGCCGCGGACAGCAGTCCGTAGGCGTTGGGCACGTCAGCGCGGTGCGCTGCTCTTCTCGCAGTCGGCCTTCGCCTGACCGACGAGGCCGGCGCACGGCGACGACGCCGCCGGAACGGCGGCCGCCTCTGGCCGGCTGGAACCCGAGCCGAAGATGTTCGCGCAGGCGATTCCCGACGCGAACACGGCGGCGAGACCGAACAGCATGACGGATGTCTTCATGGTGCGCTCCTCGAGTGATGGATCCCGACCGCCTTGATGCCGCGCGCGCCCGCCGGTGTGAAGCCGGCCGTCTCGCCCGGGCCTCACGGCGAGCCGCGCATCAGCTCGGCAGGAGCAGCTCGGCGTTGCCGACGAAGAACGCCTCGACCGCGTCCGCGCCCAGGGGCTCGATGTCGGCGCCCATGCGCCCGATCGGGTCGGTGCCCCCTCGGCGTGCGGGAAGTCCGTGGAGAACGCGTAGACCTCGGGCATCCCGTAGCGTTCGATCTGGCGCGCCGTGCGCTCCCAGTAGAACGGGGTGACCCGGATCTGGTCGACGAAGACCTCGCTGGGGCGCCGCTGCAGAGTCTGACGCAGCCGCCGAGAGAGCTGGAGGCGGTCCTCGAGGAGGTCGACGAACGGCCCCACCCACATCGCGCCGAGCTCGATCACGCCGACGCGGAGCCCGGGGTGGCGGTCGAACACACCTCCGTAGAGCATCGACGCCAGGTAGTTCTGCGGCGACAGGTGCATGGTCGCCAGCATGTGCGGACCGACCGGCTCGCCGCTCGAGAAGCTGCCCGGTCGCAGCAGCTCGGTGGCCGGCCACGCCGTGCTGCCGAAGAAGCCCTCCTGGCCACCGATGTGCAGCGTGACCGGGACGCGTGCCTCGGCCAGCAGCGCCCACAGCGGATCGACCTCGGGTGCGGCGGGGGAGTGGCCGCCAGGCGCGATCCCGTCCTGGATGAAGACCGCGCGCGCGCCGCCGTCCACCACCCGCTCGGTCTCGGCGATGGCACCCTCGATCGTGGCGAGGTTGAGCAGTGCTGTCGGTCGGAGGCGACCGTTGCCCGCCTTCGTCCAGCGCAGGACGGCGTCGTTGTACTCGCGCAGCACGACGCCGGCGCTCGGGTGAGCCGACCAGGCCGGCGCCGCCAGCACGACCTGCGGGAAGATGAGCTGCCGCTCGATGCCCATGAGGTCCATCGTCGCGAGCCGGCCTTCGGGCGTGCAGGAGCCGGGGGCGGCCGAGCCCTTGGTGCGCCACACCGACTCCACCGTGCGCTCGGGCTCGTCGGTGGCGTCGAAGAACGGGTTCCCGAGGAACTGCGCCCCGAGCCGCGCCGTCGCCTCGCCGAAGACCTCCGCCCAGCGGGACACCGGGACCTGGAGGTGGCTGTCGAGGTCGTTGATGCGACCGTGAACTGCCGGGACGATGGTGGGCATCGGACACGCGTTACGACCGCGTTCGGCGATGGTCAAGGACTTCTCTCGCGGCGCATCGTCGGAGGCTCGCGCCGCCGGGTGCCGCGCCGCCGGCGCCCGGGAGCGGGCGCGAAGGCGCTGTCCAGCCTGCTTGCAATCCGCTCGGCGCAGGCGCAACGTTCCAGCACTCCGCCAGGGGAGACCGTTCCGGCGCGCACGATCAGCATCGTGCGCCGGCCGACGACAGAGAGCGAGCCCGCGATGCAGCGCACGTCATGGCCCCACCGACTCCACCGCCACCGCTCTCTCGCGCCGCTGCTGGCCGCGAGCCTTCTCCTCGCGGCCTGCGGCGGCAGCGGCGGATCGGCCGCCGTGCCGGACGCACCGGGGCCGGGCAATCCTGCCTGCGAGCAGGGCGAGGCGTTCGGCAGCACCTTCGAGGCGATCCAGAAGGTGGTCTTCGAGCGCCAGGGCTGCACGCAGCAGGTGTGCCACGGCAGCGCTGCTGCGGGCGGACTCGACCTGTCGCCCGAGGTCGCCTACGGCAACCTGCTCGAGGTCCAGGCATCCGGCAGCACCCTGGCCCGCGTCGTGCCCGGCGACAACGACCGCAGCTATCTCTACCTGAAGCTCGCCGCGAGCACGCGGCCGGGCACGGTGAGCATCGGCGGCGCCCCGATGCCGCTCGGCCTGCCCCCGCTCAGCGAGAAAGAGCTCGAAGCAGTGCGCCTGTGGATCTACTCCGGGGCACCGCGCACCGGCACCGTGATCGGCACCGAGGGGTTGCTCGACGCGTGCCTGCCGGCGCCGGAGCCGATCACCATCAAGCCGCTCGATCCGCCGCCGCCGGGTGAGGGCGTGCAGCTCGTCATGCCGCAGTGGCTCCTGCCCGCGAGCAGCGAGCACGAGATCTGCTTCGCCTCCTACTACGATCTGACCGATCAGGTGCCGCCCGAGTATCGCGACCCGACGGGACGCTTCTTCCGCTTCTCGCAGACGGAGCTGCGGCAAGACCCGCAGAGCCACCACCTGCTGCTCAACTACTCGAACGTCGCCGTCGAGAACATCCACGATCCGGCGTTCGGCGGCTGGACCTGCAAGGGCGGCGAGCGGGGCGGTCAGGCCTGCGAGCCGACGGACCTCGCCTCGTGCGGCGCCGGTCACTGCGCGACCCCGTACCGGGACGGCTTCACGTGCAACGGCTTCGGACCGCCGGTGCAGGGACAGGTGGCGAGCTTCGGGATCGGCGGGGCGCAGCAGGCGCAGCAGTCGAACCGCTACGCGGACGGCGTCTTCGCGCAGATCCCGATGAAGGGCATCCTGCTGTGGAACTCGCACGCCTTCAACCTCACCGGCAAGGACCACCCGATGAACGGGCGCATCAATTACCGGTTTGCGCCGCCCGAGGAGCAGCTCTACCCGGTGCGCGGGATCTTCAACGTGCAGCGCATCTTCTCGGCGAACGCGGCCCCCTTCACGACGCAGACCCTCTGCCACGACCACGTGCTGCCGCGCGGAGCGCACCTCTACAGCCTGTCGTCGCATACCCACCAGCGCGGCAAGCTCTTCACCGTCGACCTGCCGGACGGATCGCGGGTCTACGAGAATCGGGTCTACAACGACCCGGTGAACACGCGCTTCGAGCCGCCGCTGGTGTTCGACTCGCCCGATCCGGCCGAGCGGACGCTGCACTACTGCGCGCTCTTCAACAACGGCGTGAACGACGACGGCTCGCCCAATCCCGAGGCCGTGACGCGCTTCTCGCGCCTGCCGGCGAGCGTGTTCATTCCCGGCGTGCCGGGCCGTTGCCGGCCGATCGCCTGCGCGGCCGGCAAGATCGGCGCTGCGTGCAGCGGCGATCAGGACGACGCTTCGTGCGACTCGACCCCGGGCGCGGGCGACGGTCACTGTGACGCCTGCGCGATCACCGGGGGCGAGAGCACCGAGAACGAGATGTTCATCCTGCTGGGCCAGTACTACCTGCTGCCCGACGAGCAGGCCGCGGCGACGGTGGCGTCCGTGCGATCTTCCTTCGCCGAGGTCGCGCCACCGGCGATCCAGAGCTGCGGCTCGTCGCGTTCCGCGCACGGCGCGGCAACCGATCCCGCCGCAGGTCTCGCCGGACACTGAAGCGGCCGCGACCTGCGGCAGAAACGAAGCTCGTTGCGCAGCTTCGGAGCGACGCGATAGGCAGGCGGCGGCTCGCAGGGTCGCACGCCCCATGTCGTCGCATCGTTCCCCAGCATCCGGACCACGGCTCGGCGCGGTGATCGCCGGCGCGCTATTCGCGCTGGTCGCCGGCCGTGCGGAGGCGGTGCAGTTCGTCGACGTCGCGCCCCAGGTCGGCGTCGTCTACCAGCACGCCGCGGCGCCCGTCACCGACCTCCAGCCGCCGGCCGCCGCATCGCAGCCGACCGGCGGCGCTGCCGCCTGCGACGTCGACGGCGACGGATGGGTCGATCTCGTGGTGTCGCGCCTCGATGCGACACCGCTCCTCTTCCGCAACGCGGGCGGCACCTTCGCCGACGGCACCGCGAGCGCCGGCGACCTCGCGAGCAGCCTGCCCGCCGGCTCGAACGGCATCGGCTGCGCCGACCTCGACAACGACGGTGACCGCGACCTCTACGTCACGAGCCACGGCACGACGCGCTTCCACCTGTTCCTCAACGACGGCAGCGGTCGGTTCACCGAGGACGCCGTCGCGCGCGGTGCGGCGCTCGAGGACGGCTACCCGCACTACGGGATGGGTGTCGCCTTCGGCGATCACGATCGCGACGGCTGGCTCGACGTGCTGACCGCCGAGTGGTGGGCTCACCCGCTGCCGCCCGCGCCGCCGCTGCCCGGAACGTCGCACAACCGCCTGCTGCGCAACCTCGGCAGCACGGCCCCGGCGCACTTCTCCGACGTCACGGTCGCAGCCGGCCTCGACTTTGAGAGCCCGCCGGGCCTGCCGACGAGTGCCCTCGGCACGCCCGGCTTCTCGCCGGGCTTCGTCGACTTCGACGGCGACCGCTGGCCCGACGTCGCCTGGGTCGCCGACTGGGGCCACAGCCGTCTCTTCTGGAACGGCGGCGACGGCACCTTCACCGACGGCACGGTCGCCGCCGGCGTCGGGCGCGAGCGCAGCGGCATGGGCAGCGCGCAGGACGACTTCGACGGCGACGGGCGCATCGACTGGTTCGCGACGTCGATCTTCGGACGCCCGGACGAGATCGCCATCGGTGTCAGCAACCAGATGTACCGCAACCGCGGCGACCGGACGTTCGACATCGTCACCGAGGCCGCCGGCGTCGCCGACGGCGGCTTCGGGTGGGCGGCGAGCAGCTTCGACTTCGACAACGACGGCGACGCCGACGTCGCGCACACCAACGGCATGTTCGTGCCGGGTCACCCCGAGGAGCTGCGCTGGCAGACCGACCGGACGCGGCTGTTCGAGAACCGCGGCGACGGCGCCTTCGACGAGGTCGCGGCGGCACGCGGCATCGCCGACGCGGAGCAGGGCAAGGCCCTGCTCACCCTCGACTTCGATCGCGACGGCGACCTCGACGTCTTCGTCGCGAACCACGCGGGCGCGCCGGTGCTCTACCGCAACGACGGCGGCAACGCGGGGAGCTGGTTCCAGCTCGAGCTCGAGGGGACGCTGTCGAACCGCGACGGCATCGGCGCCGTCGTGACGGTGACGCTCGATCTCGACGATCCCGCGCGCCGGCAGACGCGTCACCACCTCGCCAACTCGAACTTCATCGCGCAGGACGAGCTGCTCGTGCACATCGGGCTCGGCGACCACGCGGGCACCATCGACCGCGTGACGATCGCGTGGCCGAGCGGCATCGTGCAGACGCTGTCGGACGTCCCGGTGCGGGCTCGCCTGCGGGTCACCGAGGCGGAGTCGGGGCCACCGTGCCAGACCGCCGAGATCTCGATGCTCGAGACCCGTCGTCACGGCGGCGTGTTCGACAAGCTGCGCTGGACCTTTCGCGGCACCGCGGGGCCTTCGGGCGACGCGTTCGGCGCTCCCGGGGTCGCGACGCGCTACGACCTCGCGGTCACCGACCCGCAAGGCACGCTGGTACGGGTCACGGTCCCGGCGAGTGCCACGCTGTGGCGCACGACGCGCACCGGGTACCGTTTCGCGGATCGCGCAGCTTCGTCCGGGGTGGCGCGGATGGTCCTCGAGCGACGCGCCGGGACCGTCGCGATCGCGATCGCCGGCAAGGGACGCGACCTGGGTCTCGCGCGCCGCGCGCCGCGCCTGCCGCTGCGCGTCCGGCTGTCGAACGACGCGGGCAGCTGCTGGGACGTGACCTACACAGACGGGCGCGCGTTGGGTCCGGGCTTTCGCGCGCGCCTGCCGTAGCCGGCGTTCCCGGCGACCTCGCCCAGGCAACGGGTGAGCCCGTCGCGCGCGCGGCCCGGGGCACGCGCATCGGTCGATCACTCGCGGACGAAGACCGGCTTGCGCACGTCGCCCGCGATCGCTTCGGGCGCCGCCTCCCACGGCAGCACCGCACCGTTCACCAGCGTCGGATCGACGCGGCCGGCTTGCACGAGCTCGAGCACCGACGGCAGGACGGCGCGCGCCTGAACGCGCGCCGTCTCGAAGCGCGCACCCTTGAAGTAGAGCTCGAAGTACGGGATGTGCGGATCGGTCAGGTAGATCGTCACCCCGATGCAAAGCCCGTTCGGGCGCAGCGAGCGCAGCGCGCACGGAAGACCCTTCGGGTCGAGCAGCGTCCCGTCGACGACGAGATCGTAGTCACCGGCGCGGTCGGGGACCGGCCCCTCGAGCGCCCGCGCACCGAGCGTCTGCGCGACCTCGAGGCGATCGCGATCGTGGTCCAGGTAGTCGACGCGTCCGGCGCCGCAGGCACGCGCGAACGCGACCGTGTACAGCGGCACGCTGCCGATCCCACCGAGCACCAGCACGTCGGCACCCGGACGCCGTGCGAGCTCGGGCGCGACCGCGCGGTAGCCGTCGCCGAGGTTGTCGCTCGCGCAGGCGAGCGCCTCGAGCGGTACGCCGTGCGGCGCGCGCACCAGCATCCCGTCGGCGAACGGCACGCGGAGCAGGTCCGAGAACGCACCGCCGTGATCGCCGCCGATGGCACCGAAGCCGTACTGCGAGCGCGGCGGCGTCGCCCGGCAGTGCGCCGTGAGGCCCGTCGTGCAGCGGTCGCACGCGCCGCACGAGATCTGGAACGGCACGACGACGCGGTCCCCCGGCCGCACCGCACGCACCGCGTCGCCGACCTCGATCACCTCGGCGACCAGCTCGTGGCCGAGCGCGATCTCGCCCGGGATCGGGAAGCGGCCGTCGACCATCGGGCGGTCGATGTCGCAGAGCGTGACGACGGTCGGCCGCACGAGCGCCTCCAGCGGGCCCTGCAGCCGCGGTGCGGGCACCTCACGCCATACCAGGCAACCGGGCTCGGTACGGATCAAGGCGCGCACGACGGCACCTCCACGGGGTGGCGCGCGAGCAGCAGGCCGGTCAGGACGACGCCGAGCACGATCGAGTTCATCCACCACGGCGATGCGAGGCCGTTGCGCAGGTTCACGAGGATGAGGCCCCCGAGCCCGACCACGTTCAGCGCGGCGAGCGCCCACCAGCCCGTGTCCGGCCGATGCGATCGCCCGAGCCCGGTCGCGAGCACCACCTGCCCGATGCCGATCGCGAGAAACAGGCTGCCGATCACACCGACCAGCGTCGCGTAGAGGGTCGCCAGAGGTGGCGGCAGGGCGGCGTAGGCGACGCCCGCGAGGCGCTCGTGGTAGGCCGCGGCCCAGCCGTTGCCGGCGAAGGCGTGGCCGAGGTAGGTGACCCCGAACCACGCCGACGGGAGTGCGGCGACGTACAGCAGAGAGCGCGAAGCGACGTATCTCGGGGCGAGCAAGGGGGCACCTCCTTTTTTCCCGACGCCCTCGGCGCCGCACCAGACTCTCGCGGGACCGTCGCCACGAGGGAATCCGCATGAGGCGCAAAAGCGATTTGCCGGACCGGCAACGAGCCCCGGACGACCTCTTCGAGCTGTGCGCTGCCAGCCGCGTCGCCAAGGCCGGCTCGTTCAGCGCGGCCGTACGCTTGCTCGGCGTCGAGGTCTCGACCGTCACCCGAGCGGTGCAGCGCATCGAGGGGCGGCTCGGCACCCACCTCTTCCGCCGCTCGACGCACGGTCTCTCGACGACCGAGGCCGGTCGCGTCTATGCGGCGCACGCGATGCGCTGGCTCGCCGAGGAGGACGCGGTGCGCGAGCGACTCGAGACGGCGCGCAACGCCGGGCGCGGCAGCCTGCGCGTCACCGTGCCGGTGTTCGTCGCCGAGCGCGTGCTGCCCGCCGTCGTCGATCGTTTCCTCGCCGCCGAGCCCGCCGCCGAGCCCGCCGCCGAGCCCGCCGCCACGCTCGACGTGCACGCGAGCGACGACTTCCGCGACCTCGTGCGCGACGGCTACGATCTCGCGATCCGCCTCGGACCGCTCTCCGACTCGACCCTGCGCTGCCGGCGCGTGACCGGCTTCGGCCGCCGGGTGTACGCCGCGCCGTCGTTCCTCGCCCGTCACCGTCGGCCCCGCCACCCGCGCGACCTCGCCGCGCTGCCATGCCTGATCTACGGCAGCGGGACCACGCCGGCCTCGTGGACGCTGCGCCGGGCGTCGGGCGAGCGCGAGCGCGTCGCCGTGCACGGCCCGCTCCGCAGCAACAACCTCGGGCTGCTCACGACGCTCGCCGTGCAGGGCCTGGGCGTCGCGCGCCTCCCCGACTGGGCCGTCCGCGACGCGATGCGCGACGGCCGGCTCGTCGCGGTGCTGCGCTCGTGGTGGCACGAGCTCGAGAGCGAGCGCGGCGCGCTGCACGCGCTGCACCCATCCGACCCGGGCAAGGACCGCCTCCGGCGGTCCTTCCTCGCCGCCCTCGAGGCCGTCGCGGCAGGGTGAGCAGGGGCGTCCCGCCAGCGCGAGCGTTCCCCGCAGATCGCCCGCACGACGCGGGCGGCTACGCGGGCCGCGGCTCGCGCTCGAGCCGGTACTCGCTGAACCGTCCGCGCTGCTAGTCGGTCAGGATGCGTCGGTCGAGGTCGCCCCCCCTCGCTCCGCGCGACACGTGCCCCCGTGCCCCGGCCGGCTCGCGCTGCGGCGCGCCGGCTGGCGACGGACATGCGCGACCGGCGTTGCCCGCAGTGCGTTCGTTGCCGTGAGCGCTACCGGGAAATCGCCTGTCAGGCCGCGAACTGCCAGCGCATCATCGTCCACACGTCGCGCAGGCTGCCGCCCATCTTGCGCACCACCGACGGCTCGAAGCCCGAGTGCATGGCGCAGTCGCGGCAGCGCGGGTCGCTGCGCGACTCCCAGTACGCCCAGTCGTTGCCCTTCATGAACGCGTCCCACGAGTCGTGGTACTTCTCCTCGATCACGTAGCAGGGGCCCTTCCAGCCCTTCGGCGTGTAGTTCGGCGTGCCCCAGGGCGTGCACGGGTAGTCGCGGCGCCCGGCGGCGAATTCCAGGAACAGCGGCGTCGAGTTGATGCGGTACTTCTTCGCGAGCTCGATCACGCGCTCGAACTTCCGGTGCGTCTCCTGCTGCACGAGGAAGTGCTCGTCGTCGAGCTTCGCGTAGTGGTAGCCCGGCGACAGCAGCATGCCGTCGATGCCGACGCCGTCGAGGAAGGCGCACATCTCCTCGAGCTCCTCGAGGGACGTTTCGCGGTAGACGGTCGTGTTGGTGCACACGAAGTAGCCGAGCCGCTTGCCCTCCCGGATCATCTCGATCGCCTTGTCGAACACACCCGCGCGATCGGTCACGAAGTCGTGCGTCTTCTTCATGCCGTCGAGGTGGACGTTGATCGCGAGGCGCTTGTGCGGCGTGCCCTTCCTGTAGAAGCGGTCGAGCAGCAGCCCGTTGGTGCACAGGTAGATGTGGCGCTTGCGCGCGATGATGCCGTCGATCAGCTCGACGAGCTCGGGATAGATCGTCGGCTCGCCGCCACAGATCGACACCACCGGCGCGCCGCAGTCGTCGACGGCCTTCAGGCACTGCTCGACGCTCATCCGGTCCTTGAGATCCCCCGAGTAGCGCTCCGGCGAGCAGCCGATGCAGGCGAGATTGCAGGTGTGCAGCGGCTCGAGCATCAGCACGTACGGGTAGCGGTCGGTGCCGCGCAGCCAGTTCTTCGCCTGCCACTTCACCATGTCGGTCGCGATGTGGATCGGAAAACGCATCACCTGCCTCCCGCACTCGCCTGCGCGTAGCCGCTGCTTCCGTCCCGGAGCTCGGCGGCGGCGGCCGCCGCGAACGCGGACGTCGCCGCCTCGACCCGCGCGGCCGCGAGCGCCGCGGCGCGATCGCCGC
>VGTK01000204.1 GCA_016874715.1 Deltaproteobacteria bacterium
TGGCAGCACGGGCGGTGGCGGGACGCCGACCACGCCGCCGCCGGGCACGCCGCCCGACCTGCTGGCCGACGCACCCGCGATCGAGCCCGGGACGGCGGCGATGCGCCGCCTGACCGAGGCACAGTACAAGGCGAGCATCGCCGACGTCCTGGGGGACGACGTCGTGGTGGGCGGGCGCGTCGAGCCCGACGACCGGCGCGACGGCTTTCTCGCCGTCGGGTCGTCGTTCGTGAGCGTGACGCCGGCCGGGTTCGAGCAGTACGACGGCATCGCGCGCAGCGTCGCCGAGCAGGCGATCCGCGGATCGCAGCGTGCGGCGCTGGTGCCGTGCGAGCCGATCGCGGCGACCGCGGCCGACGACGCCTGCGCGCGCGAGTTCGTTCGCCAGGTCGGGCGCCGGCTGCTGCGGCGACCGCTCGGCGACGAGGACGTCGAGTCGCGCGTCGCCGTGGCGCGCGCGACGGCGAGCGAGCTCGGCAGCTTCGACGCCGGCCTCGAGGCGGCGCTCGCGACGCTGCTGCTCTCGCCCGAGTTCCTCTTCCGGATCGAGGCGACCGAGCCCGATCCCGGGCGATCGGACCGCGAGCGCTACTCGAGCGTCGCGATGGCGTCGCGCCTCAGCTACCTCCTGTGGAACACCACGCCCGACGAGGAGCTGCTCGCGGCCGCCGAGCGCGACGAGCTGCTCGACGACGCGAGCCTCGCGGCCCACCTCGATCGCATGCTCGACTCGCCGCGGCTCGAGGATGGCGTGCGCGTGTTCTTCGACGACCAGTACGGCTTCGACCAGATCGCGCAGGGGCTGGTCCGCAAGGACGCCACGCTGTTTCCGGCGTTCAGCCAGGCGCTGATCCGCGACGCGCGCGAGCAGACGCTGCTCACCGCGACCGATCACCTGCTGACCGAGGACGCCGACTACCGCGGCCTGTTCACCACGCGGCGGCTCTTCCTGTCGCGCACGCTGGGGGTCGTCTACCAGGTGCCCGTGCTCAGCCCGGAAGGCTTCGAGCCGCACGATCTGCCGTCGGGGTCGGACCGGGCGGGAATCCTGACGCACCTGAGCCTGCTCGCGCTGTACTCGCAGCCGGGTCGCAGCTCGCCGACGCTGCGCGGCAAGTTCGTGCGCGAGGTGCTGCTCTGCCAGGACGTGCCGCCGCCGCCGGGCAACATCGACTTCTCGATGTTCGAGGACCAGAGCGGCGATCGCCGCACGGCGCGCGACCGCCTACGGGCGCACAACGACAACCAGGCCTGCGCCGGGTGCCACTCCCTGATGGACCCGATCGGCTTCGGCCTCGAGAACATGGACAGCATGGGGGCCTGGCGCGAGAGCGAGAACGGGGCCGAGATCGACCCGTCCGGGCAGCTCAACGGTACGAGCTATGACGACGCGGTCGGGCTGGGCGCGGCGATGGCCGGCGATCCGCTCGTCGGCCCGTGCCTGGTGCAGAGCTTCTTCCGCTTCGCGCTCGGTCGCGAGATCGCGCCGGGCGAGCGCGCCTTCCTCGACTGGATGAACGCGCGGCTCTCCGAACGCGGCTACCACCTGCGCGAGATCATCCGGCTGATCGTCATGAGCGACGCGTTCCGCTCCACGTCCGGACCGCGCACGGCGGCAGGGGAGGCACGGCCATGACACGCGCGATCTCGCGTCGGACGTTTCTGCGCGGCACCGTCGGCGGCGCCGCCATCTCGGTGGGGCTGCCGCTGCTCGACTGCTTTCTCACCGGCAACGGCGACGCGCTCGCCGACGGCGGCGCGCTGCCGGTGCGCTTCGGCACCTGGTTCTGGGGCTGCGGCATGAACCCGGACCGCTGGATCCCGGCGGTCGAGGGGCCCGACTACGAGCTGTCGCCGGAGCTGCAGGCGCTGGCACCCGTCAAGCAGCACGTGAACGTGATCAGCGGACTGAACACGATCCTCGACGGGAGGGCGAACTACCCGCATTCGACGGGCATCCTGGCGAACATCACGGGAACGGTGTCGGGTACCGAGGGTGGTGTGAGCGCGCCGTCGGTCGACGTGCTGATCTCGCGCGAGATCGGCAAGACGACGCGCTTCCGCTCGATCGAGATGGCCGCGACCGGCCGGCCCACACAGACCTACAGCATCGAGAGCGAGGCCGTGCGCAACGCGAGCGCGGTGTCGCCGCTCGAGCTGTACTCGCGCATCTTCGGCGCCGGCTTCGCGGACCCGAACGCCGGGTCGTTCGTTCCCGACCCGCGCCTCGTGCTGCGCCGGAGCGCGCTGTCGGCGATCAAGGACGACGTCGCGCGCCTCGAGAGCCGGCTCGGCAGCCACGACCGGCAGCGGCTCGACCAGTACCTCACGGCGATCCGCCAGCTCGAGCTGCAGCTCGACGTGTCGCTGAGCGGTCCGCCGGATCTCGACGCGTGTCGCAAGCCGCCGGCGCCGAGGGGCGAGGATCTCGGCACGGACCTGCCGCAGACCCAGGCGACGCACGAGATGATGACCGAGCTGCTGGTCTTCGCGCTGCTGTGCGACCAGACGCGCGTCTTCAACATGCTGTTCTCGTGGAGCCTCTCCGAGCTGCGCCTGCCGGGCGCCGAGATCAACCACCACCAGCTCACGCACGACGAGGGCGTCGACCAGGACCTCGGCTACCAGCCGCGCGCGACCGAGTTCGCCCTCGCCTCGATGGACGCCTTGGCAGGCTTCGTGGCACGCCTCGCGGCCGAGCCGGAGGGCGCCGGCAGCCTGCTCGACAGCTGCCTCGTCATGGCGCACTCCGACTCCTCGTTCGCGAAGTCGCACGACGTGAACAAGATCCCGTTCCTGACCGCGGGCAGGGCCGGAGGCCGGATCCGGACCGGCCTGCACGTGGCGTTGCCCGGAGAGCCCGCGTCGCGCATGGGCCTCACCATGCAGCAGGTGATGGGGCTTCAGGTCGGCGACTGGGGCACGGGCTCGATGCAGGTGAACCGGCCGATCGACGCCATCCTGGCGTGAGCCGGGGTGAGCCGGTGATGGTCCCCGGGCCGACGGGGGCGCCGAGCCGCGCCTCTCAGGGAGCCGTCACGGCGGTCATGCAATTGAGGGCGAGGCTCGGGATGACGCAAAAGGTGACTCGCGTCGTCCGCCTGCGCGAGCGCTCGTGGCCGCCACCTGGAGCAGGATCATGATCGCCGCCAGGGTCGAGACTGGCGTACGCATGGGAACTTCCCCCTGCACCATCGTCGAAGCAAGCGACCGGCGAGACTCGCACCCGTCGGCCAGTCGAATCCGAGCGCGTCGCGCCGGCGAGGTCGGGATCAAGGTGATCGCGCTGCCCAGGCGTGAGCGCAGGCTCGACCGCAAAGGTTGACCGGGCGGACCGCCGAGGCCATCACGGTCTCGTGAAGCAGGCCAAGGTATCCGAGCTGAAGAACAACCTGGGCCGCTACCTGTCCTGCGTGTTCAGATGTCGCTGCGATCGACCGGCGGGTGGTGCTTGCGGTACAGTTCCAAGTACTCGCTCGCCGACGTGAGTCCGTCCGCGTCGAGGTCGCTCTCCTCGAAAGCGACACCGAACTCCTGCAAGCCTGCGTCCTCGTACTCGGCTCGTGTGAGCGATCGGTCCTGATTCGTGTCCGCACCTTCGAAGAGCTGGCGCACGGCTTGTTCGGCGCTCTGGGGGCATCCTTCCCCGGCGGCGCCCGGCGAGGCGCTCAGCAGGAGTGCTGCGAGGGGAAATAGAGCGGTGAGTCGCATATTCAGCTCCTTGTCGTTCGGGCCCTTGTGATGGTCTGACAGTATTTGGTGTCTGGGTTTCGTCAAGCTGAGGTCCGGACAGGCTTCGCCTCGTCGATCTCGACGCTTTCCCGTCCAGGCCTTGGCACGACGGTACCCGGTGGTGCGCGACGCAGCGCTCCCCGCGCGTCGCGCGCGAACCGCAATGCGGCTTCGAGGTGGCAGCCGACACGCCGCCCTGCCGCGGCGCGCGTGGTCAGGGCCGCGCCGAGATCGTCACCGAGCATGCGGAGACGACCCTGCGCGCCCTCCTCCAGCGCTACCGTGGGACCGAGGACGACCTCCTCGGGCGCCGGCTGCTGTCGCGGCTCGACGGCGAGGTGGCGATCCGCGTCGCATCGCACTGGATCTCCAGCTGGGACTTCACCGCGCGCACGTCCGGGGACACGGGAGGGTGACGCGGATAGAACCAGCGCGCGCCGCCGTCCGGCGCGACGTGCTGGCAGGTGACGACCCGTCGTGAGATACGTCATGCATGATCCTGGTGCAGTAGCAGCGCTTGGTCGATGTGGATTCTTCGGAGCGGGTTCGCCCCTGCGCGAATCGCGCAAGTCGCCGATGAGGTAGCGATGGATATTGCGGTTCTCGCGTGGGGAGTACTCGTTTCGTTGATCGTGGCGGGAGGCATCCTGACCGGGGAGTGGGGAGAACTGCTCTCGAGGGTCGTGCGGACCGCCGAGGCCCGAACTGCGAACTTTCGCTCGCTCCGACTCTTCTTGTTGGGCGCGCTGCTGTCGTTCGGCGGCTCGGTGTTCACCTGGTTCGTGATCGATCGCGAGACAGGCCTCTTCATCGGTCTCTGGGTGCCGTCGATTCTGTCCCTCGGCGCGCTGCTCAACGCCGCTCACGGTGGTCCGCCGGCTCGATCGACCAACCGGGACGACGGAGCCTGAAAACTCGTCCGCTCGTTCAGGGTCCTGCTCGTGAGCGCCCTGCAGCAGCCGCGCCCACTGCGCGGCAGTATTTCTTCGATCGGATCGGGATCGACCGTGATCGAGGCACGTTCATCGCATCGCTGAGGCTCGCAATGCTCGGCGTGCTCGGAACCGGGAAATCGGCATGAGCCAGGGGAATGTCGGTCGTCCGGTTCCGAAGCGTCGGGTCTTCATCGCCGGTGGAACCGGGTTGGTCGGCCGGGAACTCGTGGCAGTGCGGTTGGAGCGAGGTGCCGAGGTCGTGGTCGGTTCTCGACGTCCTCGACCGCCGGTCCCCGGGTTGTCGTTCGTGGTCTGGGATCCCGCGACGGACCCGGCCCCGGCAGGTGAAGTGCAACGATGCGACGTCGTCTACAACCTGATCGGCGAGACGATCGGGGCGTCGAGATGGTCGCGCGCGAAGCGTCCGAAGCTGCTTCGATCCCGTGTCGACAGCACGGCGAAGATCGTCGCGGCGTTCGGCGGACGCACGACAACGTTCGTCAATGCTTCCGCCGTCTCGGCCTATCCGGGAGACGGCGTCGAGCATGACGAAGCGGAGCCGGTCCCGTGGCCTGAAGCCGCTTCGTTCATCACCACGATGACTCACGCCTGGTAACAGGCAGCGAGGCGAGCCGATCCGTCGGTCCGTACCGTGATCGTGCGCATCGGCGTCGTCATCGCCGCCGACGGCATGCTCGCCGGGATCCTGCCCCTGTTTCGATGGAGGATCGGGCGGTCTCTTGGGCCACCGCAAACGCCCGGCCCGTGGATCGACATTCGGGACCTTGCCCGCATGTTGGTGCACGTCGCCGAGGTCGACGCTTCAGGGTCGTTCAACCTCGTCGGCCCCTCGTCGCCCAGCTTCGGCGAGTTCTCCGAGGTAGTGCAGCGTGAACTGCGGCGCCGTTCATGGTTCGGCCTGCCGAAGGTCGTGGTTCGCGCGGCGCTTGGCAGACACGCCGCCGATTTGGTGCTCGCGCGGTACGACGCCCGTCCGGATCGCGCCGTCGCAACCGGTTTCGTCTTCGCGCACACCGACCTCGCAGAGTCGATTCGTCACGCGCTTGCGCAGCAGTGACCGTCGAGCCTGCCCAGGCTGACGAACTTCGACCTCGGATCGCCGGTGCCCACGCTACTCTCGGCCGGCGCCGCGGGGTCGGTTGCTCTTTCGCCCGAGCGGGAAGCCTCCGCCCTCGCGGGCGTCGCGCAGGCCTGCCTCGGTCCCTGGCGACAGCAATCCTGCGGGTCGACGGAGCGACGCGGGATCCGATCGGCGCGTTGACGGCCTGAGCGCGCCCGTTACACTTCCGTCTCGGATGCGCTGCACCATGCTCGAGGCGCGAACGAACGTCACACGCCCGCTTACGAGTCCACCACGATGCTGGCTCCAATCAGGAATAGGGTCGTCTCCACGACGAGGTCGCTGTTCTCACACGGCCGGCGACCCCTCGAACGCACGCTGGACTTCGCGGGCGACGCGGGCCTGCTCGGCCCCGACTCGGTCTCGTGGCGCGTCATCGGCGACGTCGCGGCCTTCGTGGGCGGGATCCGCGCGCTGCTGATCCAGACCGCGCACCCGGAGGTCGTCGCCGGGGTCCAGCAGCACTCGCGCTATCGGACCGATCCCCTCGGCCGCCTGACCCGCACCTCCTTCTTCGTCACCGCGACGACCTACGGCGCGCTCCCGGAGGTCGAGGAGGCCGTGGGTTTGGTGCGCGCCGCACATCGGCGCGTCCAGGGACGCTCCGAGCGGGGTCGACCCTACAGCGCCGACGATCCCGCGCTGGCGGCCTGGGTCCACAACGTGCTGACCGACTCCTTCCTCGCCGCGTACCAGCACTTCGGTCCGGCCCGCCTCACCACGGCGGAGGCCGACCGCTTCGTGGTCGAGCAGGCTCGCATCGGGGCGATGCTCGCTGCCGCTCCGCTGCCCGACACGGCCGCCTCGCTCGCGGCGTGGTTGAGCACCCATCCGGAGGTCGCGGCCTCGCAGGCGCAGGCCGAGGTCCTTGCGTTCCTGCGCCGACCGCCGGTGCCCTTCGGGCCCGGGCTCGGCTATCGGCTGCTCTTCGGAGCGGCCCTGGCCACGATCCCGAGCCCTCTCCTCCAGACGCTGCGCCTCGAGGTCTCCGAGGCCCGTGCGAGGGTTGGTGCGACCGGCCTGGCCGCGCTGCGCTGGGCACTTGGGTCGTCGCCGTCCTGGCATCTCGCGCTCGTCCGGTCCGGTGCCCCCGTGCCGCGCGGCTTGTTCCGCCAGCCCTTGCCCGTGCCGTAGGGACTGCTGTGGTCCACATCACGCGGAGTCGATCCGCTCCGACCCCGATCCTCATGATCGCGCCAACCACCTCGACCTCACGCTGCCCACGCCCCTGGACTACCTTCGTGCGCAGCTACGGGGCGCACGGGGAGGGAGACACCATGGCCCGCTATGTCACCCGCGTTCGTACTCCGCTGGCCGCCGAGGAGGCATTCGCGTACATGGCCGACCTGCGCCGCTTCGCGGAGTGGGATCCCGGTGTGCGACGCGTCGCGCAGGTCAAAGGCGACGGTGGCGGGCCGGAGGCCGTGTTCGACGTCACCGTCGCGACTCTCGGGCCCGATCTCACGCTCCGCTACGCGACGACGGAGTACGATGCGCCGCGCAGCTTCCGCGTCGTCGCGACGAGCGCGTTCTTCACGTCGGACGATCGCATCCGCGTCGAGACGAAGCGCGGCCAGACGATCGTCACGTACGACGCCGAGCTGCGTCTCAACGGGCCGCTCGGCCTCTTCGATCCCGGGCTGCGGCTCGTTTTTGGGTGGATCGGCGACCGCGCGGCAGCGGGCCTGCGAGAAGCACTGCGCGGCGCACGAGCGTGAACGTCCGCATTGCCGACGCGGTTGATACGCTGCTCGAGCTGCCGATCGCACCGAGCTTCACGCGCATCGGGTACGAAGTGCGCTCGCTGCTCGAGCGCTGGAAGCCGCTCGCGTCCTACGACCTGCGCGGGCGGGTGATGCTGCTCACCGGGGCGACGTCGGGGCTTGGTCTCGCCGCTGCCGAGGCGCTCGCGCACGCGGGCGCGACGTTGATCCTGCTCGGCCGCGACGCCGCGAAGACCGAGCAGGTGCGCGCGGATCTCGCGCGGCGCACGGGCAACGATCGCCTCTCGACGCTGATCGCCGACATGGGGGACCTCGACGCAGTGCGCCGCGCGGCGGGTGAGGTGGTCGCGTCGCACGCCGCGCTCCACGTGCTCGCGCACAACGCGGGCGCGCTCCACGCGACCCGGCGCGCCGCGCCCGACGGCACCGAGGAGACCGTGGCCAGCCACGTACTCGGCCCGTTCCTCTTGACCGGCCTCTTGATGGCGCGGCTGCGCGCGTCGGCGCCCGCGCGCGTCCTCACGATGTCCTCGGGCGGGATGTACGCGACGGGGCTGACCGTCGAGCGACTCGAGATGGGCGACGACGATTACAGCGGTACCGAACAATACGCGCGAGCCAAGCGGGCACAGGTGACGCTGAACGAGATGTGGGCCGCGCGCTTCGCCGCGAGCGGCGTGGTCTTCCATGCGCTGCATCCAGGCTGGGCGCTGACGCCGGGCGTCGAGACTTCGCTGCCGACGTTCCGGCGCATCGTGGGTCCGCTGCTACGCACGCCGGAGCAGGGAGCCGACACGCTCGTTTGGCTCGCCGCGGACGACGGCGAGCCGCTCGCCACGAACGGCTGCTTCTGGCTCGACCGCCGCATCCGCGCGCTCCACAGGCTGCCGACCACGCGCCGCACCGACACGGCCGAGCAGCGCGCCGCGCTGTGGCGCTGGTGCATGGAGCGCACTGGTCTCGACCCCGCGGCTGTCGAGCCCTAGCGACATCGTGATCGACATCACGTCGTCTACTCGGCGGGCGGCGGCTCTTGCGTGGCGGGCGCGAGGGAGATCCTGATCGGACCGCGCGGCACGAAGACGCGACGCACTTCCGTTTCTCCCTCGCGTTGCTCCTCGATCGCGACCAACTCGCCGGCACGGCACGCAACGGGCCGATGCTGATCTCGCACGCCTGACAGCGCGCTTTACCTGCGGTTCGGCGTGTTGCGGCAGCATCGCACGGGGGGACGTGGCCGCGCGAGCGTCCGACCCGATCGTGTTCGAGGTTCGCTGATGGGGACCGACGGACCTGGCGGTAACTCGGATCGCCACGCGGGCAGGCCAGTCATCGCGCTCGTGGGCCGCCGAGACGACGACCGCGTCTCGCCGGCCGTACTTCGCGGGCGTTTTTCGGAGCGGAGCCAGGCTCGCGACGTCCGATCAGGCTGCCGTTGTGACAAGGGCCAGCTTTGTACTGCCTGCCCGCCGGGGAGACGGATGTTGACCGGGATGGTCGCGACGAAGTCGACACGCCGTGCGGCGGCTACATGCAGAGCGGCGTCGGACGCGAGAACGGCGCGCTCGGCTTCGAGGAGTACCTCGAGATCAAGGTGATCGCGCTGCCGAGGCGTGAGCGCAGGCTCGACCGCACAGGTTGACCGGGCGGGCCGCCGAGCCCATCACGGTCTTGTGAAGCAGGCCAAGGTATCCGAGCTGAAGAACAACCTGAGCCGCTACCTGTCCTACGTGCGGCGCGGCGGTGTCGTCCGTGTGTTCGATCGGGATCGGGCCGTTGCCGAGCTGGTGCCGATCGGGCAGGGGGCGACGGGCGGAAGCGACGAGCTCGACGGCATTCTCGACGACCTGGAGCGCAAGGACATCGTCCGGCTGGGAACCGGCGAGCTTCCCGCCGGCTTCCTCACGCGCCGCTTGCCGCGTGCCGCACGTAGCGTGGTCGACGCACTCCTCGAGGAGCGTCGCAAGGGTCGATGAGGTTCTGGGACAGCTCGGCGCTCGTTCCGCTGCTCCCCGAAGAGCCGTCGAGCAGCGTTGCGCGGTCGCTGCTGCGCGACGACCACGCCATCGTCGCGTGGCGTCTCGCGGGAACCGAGGTGGTCTCCGCGCTCTGCCGACGCCGGCGCGCCGGCGAGATCGACGAGCAGGCCCGGCTCGCCGCCGAGGCCGGGCTGTCGTCGCTCGAGCGCATCTGGACCACGGTCGAGGACGCGGCACCCGTCGATCGTCGCGCGCGGCGCCTGCTCGCGCGGCACCCGTTGCGCGTGGCCGACGCGCTCCAGCTCGCCGCAGCGCTGGTCGCCTGCGACGAGCGGCCGCACGTGGCTTTCGTTCGTGACGGTCGACGACCGGCTGGGCGAGGCGGCGCGGCGCGAAGGGTTCTCGGTGCTGTCGCATCCCGATTAGCCGTGGCGCGTGAGCGCTCGCGATGTCGAGCCCGGCGGGAGCCCTTCAGGACGCGGCGCTCGCTGCCGTCGCTCGGGCCCCGGCCGCGGACGCC
>VGTK01000205.1 GCA_016874715.1 Deltaproteobacteria bacterium
GTCACCTGCGGCGCCGGCCACGCGGGTCGCGTCACCTGCGGCGCCGGATCCCGAGGAAGCACGTCTGGTGCAGGCGCTGCGGCCGGTGATCCCGCGGCGTTCGAGGCCCTCGTACGGCGGCAGAGCGGAGCGATGCTCGCCGCCGCGCGGCGCATCCTCGGTAGCGAGGACGACGCCCGCGACGCGCTGCAGGAGGCGTTCGTGTCGGCGTACCGCGGCATCGCGGGCTTCGACGCCGCGGCGCGGCTGTCGACCTGGCTGCACCGCATCGTCGTCAACGCCGCGCTCATGAAGCCGCGCAGCCGGCGCCGCCGTCCGGAGGAATCGATCGACGATCTGCTGCCGCGCTTCGACGAGAACGGCGACTGGGCGAGCGGCATGGCGCGGCCGCACGGCCCGACCGAGGGGTACGTGATCTCGCGCCAGACGCGGGAGATGGTGCGGCGCTGCATCGCGCGCCTGCCCGATGCGTACCGTGTCGTGCTGGTGCTGCGCGACATCGAGGACCGCGACACCAGCGAGGTCGCGGAGCAGCTCGGCGTGTCGTCGAACGCCGTCAAGATCCGGCTGCACCGCGCGCGCCAGGCGCTGCGCACGCTGCTCGAGCAGGAGCGCGCAGCCGACGCTTCCGCGCCGCGCGCTGCGAGCGCCGCGGCGCCGGCGTCGCGCCGCGTGCTGCAGCGCGAGACGGCTGCTGCCTGAGGTGGCCTTCGCAACGCCGCCGGCCGCCCCTGGGCGGTCGGCTCGCGCCGCGCTCCGCCGATCGCGGCGCCGGACCTCAATCGTCGGCGCGGAAACGGTAGAAGAGCGTGTCGTCGTGGAAGGTGTGCTCGTCGAGCACGTGGTGCAGCAGGTTGCGCTCGACCAGCCCGGCGAGGGCCCGGTCGCTCCACAGCGCTGCGCCGCTGTCGCGCAGGTGGGAATCGTCGGCCGCGGCGCACGCCGCGGCGCGGGCGTCGGCAAGGGCGCGTCGCGCGTCGGCCAGCTCGTCGGCCGAGAAGTGGCGCCGCGCGAGCGCCGCGATCAGCTCGATCAGCTCGGGCGATCCGAGGCGCAGCTCGTGCTGCGGGAACGGGATCTGGATGCCGCAGCGACGGAAGGCCGCCTCGATGCGGGCGTTCAGGTCGGCGACGATCTCGTCCTGCCGGCGCGGCTCGCGGATCCACACGTCGAGCTCGAAGCCGAGCGCGCCGTCGCCGAAGGACGCGAGATCGACGTCGGGCGGTGGGTCGGCGAGGACCAGCGGGTGGCCGAGTGCCGCCTCGGCCAGCACGCGCCGCACGAGCCCGACGTCGCTCCCGTAGGCGACGCCGACCTTGACGGTGATGCGGCAGGTCGGGTCGCCGTGCGTCCAGCTGACGACCTCCTGCTCGAGCAGCTTCGAGTTCGGCACCAGGATCGAGACCCGGTCGTTGGTGACGATCTCGGTGCTGCGCGCGCCGATCCGCTGCACGGTCCCCTGGAACTCGCCGACGCGCACGAAGTCGCCGGGCTTGATCGGACGCTCGAGGCTGATGACGATGCCGCTCACGAAGTTGTTGGCGAGGTTCTGGAGCCCGAAGCCGATGCCGACGCCGAGCACGCTGCCCGCGATCGCGATGGTGCGGACGTCGATGCCCCAGGCCTGCAGGACCACCAGCGTGCCGAGGAACGTCAGCGCGTACCGCAGCAGCATGCCGATCGTTTCCTGGCCTGCGTGGTTCAGGCCGCCCGGGCGCAGCCAGCGCGCCTCGACCAGGCGCGTCGCGGCGCTGACCACGAGCCACAGGACCGCGAGCACGGCGGGCAGGGCGACCAGGTCGCGGAGCGCGTAGCCGCGGTCGCCCATCGTGAACAGTGGCACGGTGAACGCCATCGCCGCGCCGTCGATCATGCGGTCGCGGGCCGCGTGCAGCACGGGGAGCTGCTCGGTGACGTACCCCGCGACGCCCAGCCACAGCGCGACCTCGACCGGCAGCGCGGTGATGCCGACGACGCGGTGGATGGCCGTGTCCGGGTGGCTCGCGCCGGGCGTGACGAAGCGGCGCGTCAGCAGCAGGGGCGGACGCCGGCGCAGGCGCCGCAACGCCCACTCGAACAGCAGCGCCGCCGCGACCGCGGCCACGGCACGCACCACGAGCGCCCGGAGATCCTCCACCCTGCCTCAGATGTCGGCGCCGCGGCGCGGTGTCGTAAGTTCCTGCGGCATCGTGATCGTACGACGGTGCCGGCCGGAAGCCGGATTGGCCGGGGCGAGCAGATGCGCCGGGCGCGCGCGGAGATGCCGCGCGCCGTGCATTGACACCAGGGCGGCACTGCGTCAGACCCGGTCGCCATGCCGAAGACGAGCCGCGCGATCGTGCAGACCGCCCCGCGTCGCCTCGAGCTGCGCGAGCTGCCGATCCCCGACGTCGACGCCGACAGCGCGCTGCTGCGCGTCGAGGCGTGCGGCATCTGCGGCAGCGACGCCGAGCAGTACGATGGCACGATCCCGGCGAAAGACCCGGTGGTCCTCGGCCACGAGCCGCTCGGCGTCATCGAGCGCATCGGCGACCGGGCGGCGCGGCGCTGGGGCGTCGACGTCGGGGACCGGGTCGCGGTGGAAGTGCTGATCCCGTGCGGTCACTGCCACGCCTGCATCGGCGGCCGGTACCAGGTGTGCCGCGGTCGCGGCGGGATGTTCGGCTACTCCTACGTGCCCCTCGCCACGCCGCCCGGACTCTGGGGCGGGTACGCGGACTACCTCTGGCTCGATGCGAACGCGCTCGTCCACAAGGTGCGGCGCGACATCCCGGCGAGCACCGCCGTGCTCTTCAACCCGCTCGGCGCCGGCTTCCGCTGGGCGGTCGAGATCCCCGACACCGGGCCGGGCGACACCGTGCTGATCCTGGGTCCCGGGCAGCGTGGCCTCGCAAGCGTCATTGCGGCGCGCGCGGCGGGCGCCGACACGATCATCGTCACGGGCCTCGCGCGCGACGCGGCGAAGCTCGCGCTCGCGCGCGAGCTCGGGGCCGACCACGTGATCGACGTGGAGAACGAGAACGCACGCCGCCGCGTCCGGGAGATCACGGACGGCCGCGGCGCCGACGTCGTCGTCGAGGTGTCGTCGAACTCGCCGGTGCCGGTCGCGGAGGCGCTGCACCATGCGGCGTTCGGCGCGCGTGTCGTGCTCGCGGGCGTGAAGGGCTTCAAGCCGGTGCCGGACTTCGTGAGCGACCTGATCGTCGTGAAGGAGCTGCGCGTGCTGGGTGCGTTCGGCGTCACGTCGCCGTCGTATCGAGCGGCGATCCGTACCATCGAAGCGGGCCGCATCCCGGTCGCGCGCATGCACACGCACGACTTCGCGCTCGAGGACGCCGAGCACGCGATCCAGATGCTCGCCGGAGAGATCCCGGGCGAGCAGAGCATCCACTCCTGCCTCCTGCCCGATCTCGCGAGGTCCTGATGAGCGATTCGTTCTCCGCCGCCGCCGCGCGCTTCGCGGCCGTTCCGTACCACGCCCACCTCGGCATGGTCGTCGACGAGCTCGACGCCGAGACCGTGCGGCTCCGCATCCCGTTCGCGGAGGTCAACGCGAACCCGGGCCGCGCCCTGCACGGCGGCGTGTACGCGTCGGCGATCGACGCCGCGGCGGCGCTGCTCGCGCGCGGACTCGAGCCCGCCGACGCCGCGCTGGAAGGGCGTACGCTCGACCTCGCGGTGAGCTACCTCGCGGCCGCGATCGGCTGCGACGTGTTCGCCGAAGGGCTCGTTCTGCGCCGCGGCAAGGAGCTCGCGTTCGTCGAGGTGACGGTACGCGACGAGGCCGGCCGCGCGCTCGCGCGCGGCCTCGTGACGCACCGCCTGGCGCCTCCCGCGCCGCAGGATCGCGTGCGGCTCGACGTGCCGCCGTCGGACCTGGTGCCCGGCGAGGTGCCGAAGCTCGCGCGCGCGATCCAGTCGGCGCCGTTCATGGCGACCCGGGGGATGAACATCGCGCTCATGCACGGCGGGCGGGCGCTCGTCGAGATGCCGTCGATCGAGGCGAACGCGGGCGAGGGCGGGGTCCTGCACGAGGGCGCCGTGGCGGCGCTGCTCGACACCGCCGGCGCGATGGCGTCGTGGTCGGTGACCGGCGTGGACCTGCGCTACAAGGCGTCCACGCCGGCCATCCACGTGAGCTTCCACGCGCCCGCGGCGGCCGGCGAGGGCGTCGTCGCGCACGCGCGCACGCTGTCGCGCACCAACGAGAGCTTCCTCAACGCCGTCACGGTGTACGGGGCCGCGTCCGGACGCGCCGTCGCGAGCGGCTCGGTCACGTACCGGATCGTGACCTGACGCGCGTGCCGCGGATTCAGCCCGCCTGCGCGGCCGCGGCGCCCTGGAAGTCGAGGGCCGCGCCCGTCCGTCCGCCCTCGCCGGTGGGGGGCCGTCAGCGTGCGCGGTGGATGCCGAGCTTCTTCATGCGGCCGCGCAGCGTGCTCGGCTGCAGGCCGAGCCTCCTTGCGGCGCCTTGCTCACCGTCGATCACCCAGTCGGTCGCGCGCAGCACCTCGAGGATGTGGCTGCGCTGCCGGTCGGCGAGGCTCGTCGTGGCGGGGGCCCCGGCGAGGTCCGGCGCGCCGTCCCCGGCCTCGGGCGCGCTGGGGGCGCGCGCGCCCGTCGCCGCGGACGCCGAGCCCGGCAGCATCTCCGGATCCACCTCGAGCACCGGCCCGCGCGCGAGGATCACCGCGCGCTCGACGACGTTCTCGAGCTCGCGGATGTTTCCCGGCCACGAATAGTCGGTGAGGCGCTGCATCGTGCGTGGCTCGACCGACGTCACCTGGCGTCCCGTCTTGGCCGCGTAACGGGCGACGAAGTAGTGCACGAGCAGCGGGACGTCGTCGCGTCGCTCGGCGAGCGACCGGACGGCGATCGGGAAGACGTTGAGCCGGTAGAAGAGGTCGGCGCGGAAGGAGCCGTCGGCCACGGCCTGCCGCAGGTTGCGGTTGGTCGCCGCGATCACGCGCACGTCCACGTGCTGCGTCTTCGCGGAGCCGACCGCCTCGAACGTCCGCTCCTGCAGCACGCGCAGCAGCTTCGCCTGCACGTCGGCGGCGAGATCGCCGATCTCGTCGAGGAAGATCGTACCGCCGTCGGCGAGCGAGAAGCGCCCGACGCGCTTCTCGGTCGCGCCGGTGAAGGCGCCGCGCTCGTGGCCGAACAGCTCGCTCTCGACGAGGCCGGACGGCAGCGCGGCGCAGTTGACCTTGATGAGCGGTCCCGCCTTGCGCGGCGACGCGGCGTGCACCGCGCGCGCGAGCAGCTCCTTGCCGGTGCCGGTCTCGCCGAGCAGCAGAACGGTGGCGTCGGTCGTCGCGACCTGCCGGACCTGCTCGAGGACCGCCCGCAGCGCGGGCGACGCCCCCACGATCTCGCTCGCGTGGTGCCCGGCCTCGATCTCCTCGCGCAGGTACCTGTTCTGCTGCTGGAGGCGCGTTCTCTCACGCTCGGCGAGCACCCGTGCGGTGATGTCGACGATCATCGTGCGCGTGTGGCGGCCGTCGGGCTCGGGGCGCGACCAGCGCTGCACGAACACGGGACGCCCGTCGTCCTTGCGGCGCAGCTCGATCTCGATGGCGCCGTGCTCGCGTCCCGCCTGCTCCGCGGCGAGCGACTCGTGCACGCGCTCCTGCGTGTCGGGCACGGGTGCGACCAGGGACAGGCCGTACGTGTCCGGGACCTCCTCGGGCTTCAGGCCGAGCAGGTCCATGAATGCGCGGTTCGCGCTCACGAACCGGGTGCTGGTCTCCTCGTAGACGTACGCGATCGGCGCCTCCTCGAAGAGGCCCCGGAACGTCTCCTCGGACTCGCGCAGGCGGCGCTCGACGTCGATGCGCTCGAGCTCGCCGACGGCGCGTGCGGCGAGGAATTCGAGCAGGCGGACGCGCGCCGCCGGTGCGGGCAGGGGCGCGTCGTGCACCAGGGCGAGGTGACCGCGAACAGAGCCGTCGGGGCGAAGCAGCGGTAGGGCGAGATAGCCGTCGGCGCCGAGAGCGCGCAGGAACTCCGCTCGGGGAAACGCGTCACACACGCCCGCGGCGTGGTGCGCGACGCTACCGGCGATCGCGTCGGCGCAGGGCGTTCCCGCGACCGCCCAGGACAGCGAGCGGGCGGTGCCTGCATCGGACCACGCCGCGCGCGCGACGACGCGGCCGTCGTCGTCGGCCTCGTGCCGTGCGATCAGGACGTGCCGAACGCCGAGGGTCGCGCTGATCGCACGGGGCAGGGCGGCGAGATACTCCGCGCCGGTCAGGCGCGCCGTGGCGGCCACGATGCCGGCGAGGAGCAGCGACTCCGTCGCCTCGCCGTGATCAGCGAGCGCAGACGGACTGGCGTCGCGATCCGGCACGTCGTCGCGTGTTGCGGCTCCTGGCGAACGTTCGTCGCTCATCGCTCCGGCCGGCTTCTTTGCCACGTCCGCGCCGGGTCACCAACCGCGTGCGGTTGACACGCCCGTGCCGGCGGGGTTCACCGGGGCCGTGGCCGAGGGGGGGCAGGAGCCGGACGCGGCAGGTGATGCGCTCGCGCGGGTGCTCGGCCGCACCAGCGCGCAGCTCGACGAGGCGCGCGCCGCGGCCGAGCTCGCGGAGAGCGTTCGCGAGCGGCTGGCGAGCGACGTGTGTCGTCTCGAGCGCCGTCTCGCGGACGTCGAGGCCGAGCGCGATGAGCTGCGCGAGAAGGTGAAGTACCGCGACCGCCTCCTGGCGCAGATCTTCGGCTCGCGGAGCTGGCGCTGGACGCAGGCGCTACGGCGCCGGCTCGGCCGTCCGTAGGCGGCGCCCACGACCGCGTGTCAGCTAGCGTCGCGTCGGCGAAATCTCAGCCACGTCCAGCCGCCAATGCATCCCCGCCGGCTGCGTCGCGCTCCCTGCGACATAGGCCGCGGCTACGTCTCGCTCGCGCGCCTTGCCGGCGGGGCGCCTCGACGCCCGGCCGGAGCGGATCATCTCGGTGACGGGTCACTCGCCGTGGCGCTGCTGGTAGCGCGCGCCCGCTCGCAGGGGGCGGAAGCCGGGCATGTCGGAGAAGCTACCGTCGTTGTCAATCGGGTAGATCGGCGGGTCGAGATAGCCGCAGCCGTGCTAGTCGCCCCAGGCGGGAGGCGTGGTGCCGCCTCCCAGGTTGCAGGTGAAGCCGGAAGCTACACCCACGCGCGTGAAGGTCGCGATCATGCCGGACGCCCCACCGCCGTCTTCGACGACCTGAAACGGACCGCAAGACGACGGCTGATCATCCCCGCCGTGCTTCCGGTGCCGACGACGAGGGCGACCACTAACGTGGCCGTCACTCCAAGCATCGATCCCGCGAAAACCTCATGCAACCGTCATCCCTCCGGTGCGGCTCTGACGCCGATCCCGATCTCCCAGGCCCAGTACCCGCCGGGGCGCCTGCGGGCAATGCGCGCGGGCAAGGCTGTTCTCTGCTGCATGCGGGCGTCGCGAGACCAGTGACACCGCTGCGGCGGCTCTGGCCTTCGCGAGCGCGCTGTCGGACAGTAGCGCAGAACCTCGCAGCCTGTGGATGGTCTCGAGGCGGTCCGCTGCGCTACGCAGCTCCCGTCGTGACCAACCAGCTTGCCGCGCCCGATGGCTCGTTCCTCGCATCGAGACCGGTTGCAACTCGCACGCCGTCGTGTGAAAAAACAGCGACGAGACGCGCTTACGCGGACTCTATGGCCTGCCGGAGGGCTGGATGCGGACGCTGATCACAGGGGGAGCGGGATTCATCGGGGCGCATCTCGCCGAAGCGCTCCTGCTGCAAGGGGACGAGGTCGCGATCGTCGACGACCTCTCCACCGGCTCGATCGACAACATCGAGCACCTCAAGGGCAGGCCCGGCTTCCGCTACGTCATCGACTCGGTGATGAACGAGCCCCTGCTCGCCGAGATGATCGACCGCTGCGACGTCGTCTTCCACCTCGCCGCGGCGGTGGGCGTGCGGCTCATCATCGAGGCGCCGACGCGCACCATCGAGACCAACGTCGGCGGCACCGAGGTCGTCCTCAAGCTCGCGGCGAAGAAGCGCCGCAAGGTGGTGATCGCGTCGACGTCCGAGGTCTACGGCAAGAGCGCCGACGTGCCTTTCCGCGAGGACGCCGACCTCGTCCTCGGTCCGACGAGCAAGCACCGCTGGGCCTACGCGTGCAGCAAGATGCTCGACGAGTTCCTGGCGCTCGCCTACCACGCCGAGAAGCAGGTGCCGGTGGTGATCGTGCGCTTCTTCAACACCATCGGCCCGCGCCAGACCGGACGCTACGGCATGGTCGTGCCGCGCTTCGTCGCGCAGGCGCTCGCCGGCGAGCCGATCACCGTCTACGGCGACGGCACGCAGTCGCGCAGCTTCACCTACGTGGGCGACGTGGTCCGCGCACTGCTCGCGCTGGTCGATCACCCGGGCGCGGTCGGCGAGGTCTTCAACGTCGGCAACGGCGAGGAGATCACGATCCGCGCGCTCGCCGAGCGCATCCGCACGCTGACGTCGAGCGCATCGCCCATCGTGACGATCCCGTACGACGAGGCCTACGAGGCGGGCTTCGAGGACATGCCGCGCCGCGTGCCGGACATCGGCAAGATCCGCGCGCTGGTGGGGTACGAGCCGCGTGTCGGGTTGCACGACATGCTGTGCGCGATCATCGGCGACGCGGAGCGGGAGGCGGCGCGCGGACGCGGCACCGCGCGGGCGGCGCGCGCGGCCGCGGGGCAGTCGCTGACGGTGTGAGCAGGCCGCAGGTAGTCCACGCCTTGCCCGAGCGGAGTCTTTCCCTACCGGCCAAGGAAGTGCGCGCCGACCACCGCGGGGGTGTGGCCGCATCCGATGGGCGGGCCGTGTCACTGGTCGCGCTCGTGGGAGCAGTTGCGTGGCTCGTCGTGTTCTACCCGGGGTTCATGAGTGCGGACTCTGCCGGGCAGCTCATGGATTGAACCTCCCCCGCCTTGATGGACACCCGAGAAGGCGCGACAACGCGCCAGGAGTGATCCATGCGGAAGCGGAGGAGACGCTCGTTCACGCCGGAGTTCAAGCAGGAGGCGGTCCGCCTCTGTGAGATGGGTGATCGCAGCATCGCGCAGGTGGCGAAGGATCTGGATTTGACCGAGACGGCGCTGCGCGAGTGGGTGAAGCGTGCGGAGATCGACGCGGGCAAGGGGCCTGCCGGGGCGCTGACGACCGAGGAGCGGGAAGAGCTGACGCGGCTGCGGCGCGAGAACAAGCGGCTGCAGATGGAGCGCGAAATCCTAAACCACTGCCGGGCACGGCCGCGCCGTCCACCTGCTCGACGAGAAACTCTCGGTGCGCGTAGTGTCCTGAGCCGGGAGTAGTGGCCGTCCACTTTTTGGTGTTCCGCGAACCCGTAAAAAAACATGGTCCGGGGGCGGCTTGCGAACTTGATAGTGGTGACGTCGTCATGACGATCCCGTTTAGGAAATTGATCTGTCGCGCCGCCCCTACTCCTGGCTTCACCCAAGGAGGTCGAGCCATGGCAGTGCAGAAGACAAGACGCGGGAAGTCGTCCGGTCGACTGTCGACGATCAACGAGCACGCCGCTGGGCTCGACGTCGGCTCGACGTTCCACGTTGTCGCCGTCCGCAGCGATCAAGACGACGAGCCTGTGCGTACATTCCGAAGCTTCAGCGGCGATCTCCACGCGATGGCCGATTGGCTGAAGCGCGTGGGCATCAAGACCATCGCGATGGAGTCGACCGGCGTCTACTGGATCCCCGTCTTCGAAATCCTCGAAGCGCACGGCTTCGAAGTCCTCCTCGTGAACGCCCGCGACGTGAAGAACGTACCCGGCAGGAAGACCGATGTGAACGACGCACAGTGGCTGCAGCAGCTGCACCAGCA
>VGTK01000206.1 GCA_016874715.1 Deltaproteobacteria bacterium
CGCCGCCCACGACGCGGCTCGGAGGCGGCCGCCGGTGTGGTGCTCCGTCTGCTCGATCACCGACTCGGCGCGCTTCCATTCGCCGATCGACAGCAGCGCGTCGACGATCAGGTGCAGGAACAGCGGCAGGCTGGTCGCCCCCTTGATCGAGGTCTCGACGTGGCGCACGTAGCGGCCCGCGACGACCGGCAAGCCGAGCTCGGTGCGCGCGACGATCGCGACCGCCGACGCGATGCGCGACGCGGCGACGTTGCCGATCTCGCGTGCCGTCTCGAGGCTGACCTCGGCCCACCGCGATGCCTCGGCGTACTCGCCGAGCAGCAAGTGAACCTGTGCCAGCAGCGACGCGCTGCTGCCGGCGATGGTGCGGTTGCCGTGCTGTCGGGCGCGCCCGTGCAGGTCGAGGTCGGTCGCGGTCGCGGCGTCCATCTGGTCGCTGTGGAGCTGGATCGACGCCGTCATCGAGCGCACGCCGAACCACAGGTCCGACGGCCGTCCCGGGCTCTCCAGGGGGTCGAGCTCGTGCTGTGCACGGGTGATCAGCTCGCTGGCCTCGCGGAAGCGGCCGTCGAAGAGGTAGGTCCAGGCGAGGCCGCGCGAGATGTTCACCGCGTTGTGCGCGAGTCCCTCGCGACGCGCACTGTCGAGCGCCTCCTCGACGAGTGCCAGGCCGTGCGCGAACCGGTCGGGGCCGCTGCTGATCGCCGCGAGCCCCTCGTACGAGGGGAACGATGCGTGCGCCGACTTGACGTCGAGCTGCAGCGCCAGCTCCCGGCCGTGGCGCGCGACGCGCTCGACCTCGTCGGTCTCGCCGGTCGAGGCGTAGATCACGCTCATGTGGCAGAAGCCGATCGCCGCGGACAGCGCGTGGCGGCGCAGCGTGTCGTCGGGCGACCCGGTGAGCGCCTGTGACGCCATGTTCCACGCGGCGCGGTAGAACTCGCGCGCCGCGTGGTACGACGGCACGCGCTCGGCGTCCACGGCAGCGCGCAGCAGCGCCTCGATCGCCTTGTCGCGCTCGTCGCTGCGCGCGAAGTGGTGCGCGAGCAGCGCCGAGCGCTCGGCGGACGACTCGCCCGCAGTCTCCTCGACGAGCCGCGCGATGCGGCCGTGCAGCGCGCGCCGCTCGCGCCCGAGAAGCGAGTCGTAGGCCAGCTCCTGCGTGACGCTCTCGCCGAAGCGGAACTCCTCCTCCGACAGCACGGTCTTGCGGTGCACGATGCCGCGGTGCTCGAGCTCCTCGAGCTCGGCTGCGACGGCGATGCTCTCGCCGGCGAGCAGCAGCTCGAGCTGGTCGCGGCGGAACTGCCGCCCGAGCACGGCGGCGACCTGCACGGTGCGCTTCGCCGACGACGACAGTCGGTCGATGCGTGCCCCGATGACCTCCTGCACGGTCTCCGGCACCGAGATCTCCGACACCGGACGCGTGAGCCGGACGCGCCCGCCGCTCTTTTCGAGCGAGCCGTCCTCGACCAGCGTGCGCGCGAGCTCCTCGAGGAAGAACGGGTTGCCCTCGGCCTTCGCGCACAGCATCTCCTCGAGCTCGGCTTGCAGATCGCCGCCGGCGACGGCGCGGATCATCTCGACGGCGTGCTCGTCCCCGAGCGGGCGCAGGTGCAGCCGCGTGAACGCGCCGCCGACCCGCCAGTGCGGCTCGTACTCCGGGCGATGGCTCACGATCAGCATGAAGCGCCAGTTGCGCATCGTCCCGACCGCCAGCTCGAGCATCTCGCGGGACGGGTCGTCGATCCAGTGCAGGTCCTCGAAGATCATCACGACCGGACGCTGCTGGGTGAGCCTGCCCACGACGTCTCCCACCGCACCGAAGGTCGCGCGCTTCTCGTCCTCGGTCTCCTCGGTGCCGCCGGCGAGGCTGCCCGGCACCGAGAACATCCCGGCGATCCGCGATGCGTGCGGCTCGAGGTCCGGGTCGAGCTCGCGCAGGCGGCGCTGGACGCGGTGCCGCGACTCGTCCTCCGAGGTGCCGAGCGGCACGCCGAAGAAGTGGCGCAGCATGTTCGTCCACGGTGCGTAGGCGTGCATCTGGCTGAGCGACGAGCAGCGTGCCTCGAGGATCGCCGGCTGCTCGGGCGCGAGGCGCTGCTTCAGCTCGTGGATGAGGCGCGACTTGCCGCTGCCGGCCTCACCGACGATCGCGACCAGCTGCGGCAGCCTGCCGTGCAGGCGCTGGTAGCAGGCCTCGAGCTGCGCGAGCTCCTCGTCGCGGCCGATGAAGCGCGTGAGCCCGCGGCCCTCGGCGAGCCGGAACGCGCCGGCGTCGTCGATCGCGTCGAGCACCTCGTACGCGACCACCGGCGCGCGCTTGCCCTTGACGGCGAGCGGCCCGGTCGCGCGCATCTCGAAGCGGCCGCGGACCAGGCGCTCGGTGGCGGCGCTCACCAGCACCGAGTTCGCCGGGGCGAGCGTCTGCAGGCGCGACGCGAGGTTCGTCGTGTCGCCGGTCGCGGTGTAGTCCATCTTGAGGTCGTTGCCGACCGTGCCGACGATCACCGGGCCGGTGTTGATGCCGATGCGGATCCGGAGCTCGACGCCGCGCTCGGCGAGCGTCGTCGCGTTCAGGTGTGCGACCGCGTCGCGGATCGCGAGTGCCGCGCGCACCGCGCGCTCCGGCGCGTCCTCGTGCGCCACCGGTGCGCCGAACAGCGCCATGATGCCGTCGCCCGCGAGCTGATTGACGATGCCCTCGTAGCGGTACACCTCCTGCATGCCGACCTCGACGTACTGGTCGAGGATCTCGCGGAACTCTTCGGGGTCGAGGCCGTCGGCCATCTCGGTGGAGCCGGCGAGGTCGCAGAAGAGCACGGTCACGCGCTTGCGCTCGCCGGCGACGCCGCCGGGTGCTGCGACGAGGCGTCCGCTGAGGCTCGCCGGCAGGTGGCGCGGCACGCCCTGCAGGCGGTCGGCCGCGTCGGCCGCGTGGGACGACGCGGGGCTGCCCGCGCTCGGCGTCGTCGACGGCCGACTCTCGCTCGCCGTCGCTCCTGCCGCCTTGCGCGCCGCCGCCGTCGCGCCGTCGGCCCTGGTCGGAGCGCCGCAGTCCGGGCAGAAGCGGAAGTCGCCCGCGAGCGTAGCGCCGCACGACGCGCACGTCCCCGCAACCGGTACTCCGCAGACGTGACAGAACGGCTTGCCCGGGATCAGCTCCGAAGCACAGCTCGCGCAGCGCACGCTCGAGCTTCGCGTCCGCGCGCCGCCGAGTCAATCGTGGAGCGGGCTGCGCGGCGGAGGGTCGATTCCACCGCTGTTGGTCAGTGTCGTTCGCAAGACCAGCGCGGCACGGCGAGGCGGATCTGACGCTCGAGAGATTTCGGCTCGCCGCGGCCGCTCAGCAGGCAGAGCGCCCGATTGCCGATCCCCGCCTCGGTCTGCGCGGCGAGCAGGTCGCGCACCTGCCGCTCGAGCAGCGCGCGGTCGTGCGGGCCGCGCGTCGCGGAGCCGCGTGCGAGGTCGGCGTCGAGGGCCGCGAGCAGCGCGCCGATCGCGAACCCGGCGGAAGCCCGGTCGTGGGCGAGCAGCACGTCCTGCAGAGCCGACGCGCGCGCGGCGCCATCCGTGGCCTCGGCGACGCGTGCTGCTCCGGCGTTCCGTCCCGCCTCGACGTCGTCGAGAAACGCCGCCGCCCGTGCGTCGGCGAGCGGTGCGAGCACCAGCGCTCCGGCGACGGCGAGTACTGCGGCGCGAGCACGCGGCCTCGAACGCCCTGCAGCGCGACGTGCGGAACGCATCACCACGTCAGCCCTCCCTCCGCGCCGCGGCCGCGTCGCGCCTGGGCAGCCTGGGCGGGCGTGGCACCTCGATGCGGAAAGCCTCGGACACGCGCTCGCCGCGCTGCACCGAGGCGTCGCGCGCGACGACCTTCACCCGCGCGCGCCTGCTCGCCGCCCCGAGCGGAACGAGGAAGCGGTGGTGCGTGCGGTCGCCGGGGACGTCGCCGACGATCTGCTTCCAGGTCGCGCCGTCGTCGGCCGAGAGCCAGACCTCCTGCGTGACCACGCGCTCGTCGTCGTGCGCGCGCCAGCGCACGTCCAGCGGACGGCCGGCCACGGCGAGCGCACCCGGTGCGGGCGACTCGATCGCGTCGACCACCGGCGGCGCACCGCGCGGCGCCGGGATGGTGACCGGGATCGTGCCGGCGTTGTCGTCGAGCGTGGTCTCCGGCATCAGCCGGTCGGGATTCCAGAACACGTGCAGCTGGTAGTCGCCCGGTGGCAGGTCGGTGACGTCGATCCACTGGCAGTCGAGCGTCCCGGGGTACCAGTCGGCCCAGCCGACCTGCACGCCCTGGTTCGCGCACGTGTAGCGCTTCGGCGGCGTGCCGGCCCCGAGCTCCGAGGGCAGGGTGTCCTCGAGGCAGAAGCCCTGCTTGCGGCCGGTCCGCACGACACCGCCCGTCGCATCGAGCAGCTCGTACCGCGCCGCTGCGCGGAAGTGGTAGTGGCGGTGGCAGCCGCTGTAGACGAAGAAGTCGGGGCGCTCCTTCGGGTTGCCGACGACGAGGTCCTGGTCGCCGCGGTTGTGCACCAGCACGTCGAAGCGCAGCAGCTTGCGGATGCCGGGCGCGCCGACGCACGCCTCGTCGGGGTGCAGCACGCAGGTTCCCGAGGTCGGGATCGTCGAGTCGAGCAGCGGCGCGCGGCGCGGCTCGTGGTAGATGCCGGTCGAGAGGCGCGCGGAGCTGCGCATGCGCTCGACGTCGAGCACCAAGTTCGGGCCGTCGGCCGCGACCGCGACGGGCGTCACCAGCGGCGCGGGCGCGCACAGCGCGGCGACGGCGGCGGCACCGAGCAGACGCCGGATGCGCACGCACAGGCTCGACCGCGGTACGCGGCCTCTCCCGGGGGCCTGCGTCAATGCGCCCGCCCGCGCCGCGCCGCCGCCTCCTCGTGCGCCGCGCGGACCTTCTGCGCGATCACCATGAGGCTGCCGAAGTCGACGGGTGCGTCGTACGGCTCGCCGCGCAGCTCGCGGTAGGCACGGTCGACGTTGAACACGATGCGCTCGGACTCGAGCCAGTCGGCGTACGGCCCGAGGTCGGTGCGCAGCGATGCCTCCTCGACGCTCGCCCCGGTCGTGAACAGACGCTCGCTCTCGGCGCGCACGTACGCGAGGTAGTCGCGCAGCTCGAGCGCGCCTTCGGGTCCGCAAACCGGGCCGTGCCCGGGAACGATCGTCGGCGCGCCGAGCGCCGCGATGCTCTCGAGCGCCGCGATCCAGCGCGTGAAGGTTCCCTCCCAGCCGATCGGCGCGCAGTTGCGGAAGAGCACGTCGCCGGTGAACACGACGCCCTCGTCGGGCAGGTGCACGATCACGTCGCCGGCGGTGTGCGCGGGCCCGACGTAGAGCAGCTCGAGCCGTACGCCGTCGACCTCGAGCGACAGGCCCTTGTCGGGCACGAAGGTCGTCGGCGGGGTGATCTCGATGCCGCGGAAGTCGAAGCGCTCGAGGCCCGCGCGCAACGCGCGCGCCGCCGGGACCGTGCCGGGCAGGTCCTTCAGGCGCTGCAGCGCCTCGGGTGGCAGCGAGCGCATCAGCTCGGCGCAGCGGCGGTGGCCGATGATCTCGGCCCCGGGCAGCAGCTGGTTGCCCCAGCTGTGGTCGCCGTTGTGGTGCGTGTTGACGACGCGCCCGATCGTCCCGCCGACCTCGCGCGCGATGGCGTCGAGCATGCGGCGCGTGTGCGCGAGGTCGAAGAACGTGTCGACCAGCAGCGCGTCGTCGCGGCTGCCGATCAGGCCCGCGTTGGAGAGGCCGAGCCCGCCGTCGGGCTGAAGGTAGGTGAACACCTTGTCGGAGAGCCGGGCGAGGCCGGTCGCGAACGCGGGACGCATGTCTGTCTGATGCCACATCGGCCGGGGCCGTGCATAATGGCGGAATGTGCGGTCGTTACACGATCACGTCGCCGGCGCAGGTCATCGCCGAGGTGTTCGGCATCACCGGGCCCGTCGAGCTCGCGCCGCGCTACAACGTCTGCCCCGGCCAGGACGTGCCCGTGGTGCGCACCCGGCACGGCGGCGACGACCGCGAGCTCGACCTCCTGCGCTGGGGCCTCGTGCCGTGGTTCGTGAAGGAGCCGGGTCCCGCGGCGCGCATGATCAACGCCCGCGCCGAGACCGCGGCGACGAGCCCGGCGTTCCGCGCGGCGCTGCACCGCCGCCGCTGCCTGCTGCCGGCCGACGGCTTCTACGAGTGGCAGGCGTCGTCCGGCAAGCGCGGTCCCAAGCAGCCGTTCCACATCCGGCGCGCGGACGGGCGTCCGCTGGCGCTCGCCGGGCTGTGGGAGCGCTGGAAGGCGCCGGACGGCACGAAGCTCGAATCGTGCACCGTGCTGACGACGGCGCCCAACGCGCTGCTCGCACCGATCCACGACCGCATGCCGGTCGTGCTGCCGCCCGAAGCGTGGTCGCTGTGGCTCGACCGCACCGTGCAGGACGTCGCGCGCATCGCGCCGCTGCTCGTGCCCGCGCCGGCGGACGAGATGGTCGCGGCACCGGTCTCGACCCGGGTCAACGACCCGAAGCACGACGACGCGCAGTGCCTCGGGCCGCCGTGAGCGTCCCCGGGCGGACGTCCGCTCAGCCCGCGACCGGCGCGTACCGGATCAGCACCCGCTTGCCGTCCACCAGCCCGTCGCGGAACGACTTCTCCCAGCGCGGCCAGCCGTCCGGGTACTTGACGGCGAGCGCGTCGCAGAACTTCGTCGCCAGCGCCGCGTCCTTGACGAACGAGCCGGTCGCGCGGAACGACGGCCCGCCCGGCTTGCCGATCGCGATGTTCGCCTGCGGGCGCCCCCAGCGGATGCGCTTCGCGCGCCACGAGTCCGGTGACGACCCGACCCACAGCGCGCCGTCCATCACCGCGAACCAGATCTCGGCGGGCTTCGACGGCGTGCCGTCCTTGCGCGTGCTCTGGATGTAGACGTACTTCGCCTCGGCGAGCTGCTTCAGCTGCTCGGGGGTGAGCGCTCCGGCGGCGGGCTTCGCGTCGTCGGCGAGGACGCGGCGCGCGCGGCCGAAGGCGGCGAGGGCGAGCGAGATCGTGCCGGCGCGCAGCAGCTGCCGGCGGCTCCAGGTCGTCGTCACGGGTACGTTCACGGTGGCGAACCTATCCGGCGCCGGCGCGTCGGCCAAGCGCGCGGGGCAGCCCGCGTGGGGCAGCCCGCTGCGCGGCTGGCCGGCGGCACGGCGTCCGCGGGCAGCGGACGGGCGCGGCGCGGCCTGCTCAGCGCGCCGGCGTGGGCCGCGCCAGCAGGCGCCGTGTGTCGGCGCGGAGCGCGGTTTCGATCGCCTTGCGGAACGCGCGTACGGCGATCATCTGATTGCGGTGCTGCATCGCGTACTCGGGCAGCACGCCCGGGGCGGGTGCCATCGACTGCTGGACCATCCCGACCACGATCCACTTCCCGTCGGGCTGCAGCTGCACGACCGGCCCGCCCGACATGCCGCTCTCGAACGCGCAGTCGACGCCGACGAGCGCGTCGACCGGGCCGTGATCGCGCGCGCGACAGCCGCTCTCAACGGTGATGCCGGGCTCGCCCGCACGCGACGCGGGGAAGCCGATCGTCATGAGCGGCCCGTCGGGCATCGGGCCGTCGCCCGCGCGCGCGTGGCGCAGGTAGCCGAAGCGCTCGCCGAGGCAATCGTCGAGGCGGAGGATCGCCCAGTCGCCGGCCATGCCGGCGAAGTCCCTGGCGTCGAAGCGCCCGTACGCGACGACGCGGGCGCGGGTCCGCGCCGCGAACCTTCCGGGGATCCTCGCATCCGGTCCGGCGACGAACTCCGCGGCGTGGCCGAGCTTCGCCGGTCCGAGCTCGACGCTGCCGTTCGCGGCCCGGCCGCGCAGGAAGGCGACGTGGTAGGCGGTCGCGACGTGGCAGCTGCTGACGAGGAACGCCGTGCCGCCAGCGCCGAGGCGCGGCTGCGTGAGAACCCCGACCGCACGGTAGGGCAGGTGGCTCGCCTCGCGTTGCACGCGGCGGTCGGCGCCGAAGACGTTCGCCGCGGCGTCGTGTGCGGCAAGCAGACCGCACGCGATCGGCAGCAGGGCGAGCAGCGCGAGGATGTTCGGCGGCATGGGTCGAACGAGCGGGGCGTCGGGCGAGACCAGTGGCATCCGCGCCGTCGTCCGCCCGCCGCTTCCGTACCAGACGCCGCGCCCGGCGCGGAGGGACGTGTAACGACCCAGGCTCTGTCGAACGCCCTTCCAGTCCGCAGGCCGAAGCCTGCCGAGCTTGCGGCGGATTCGCTCCACGCTCACCGTCGCGATCTTCGCGGGACGCAGGTCCCCGGGCGACAAGCTCATGGATCCTCGAACGCCTCGTCGTCCTCGGCCCCGGCCCACTCGGCGAACTCGACGAACGGGTCGTCCTCCCGGTCCGGTCGTCGATCGATGACGATGCCCGCCCTGGTGATGCGGTAGCGCAACGTATCTCCCGGTCTGAGACCGAGGCGCTCACGGATGATCCGCGGCACGACGGTCTTTGCCTTGCGGGTCAGCTTGGACGTGATGACCTGCACATCCGGACGCGAGGCCATGTACGGACGGTACGACGTCTTACCGCGCGAAGCGATCAGGGCCGTCTGGTCGCGAGCAACGCGAAGCGCGGGTCCTTGTGCCGCCTCGGGGACGCATGCGACCCTGACCCGATGAGTGACCCCCTCGCGAGCGCACGCCGGCACTTCGTCCAGACCAACGGCATCCGCATGGCCGTCACCGAGCAGGGCGAGGGCCCGGCCGTCGTGCTGTGCCACGGCTTCCCGCAGCTCGCGTACTCGTGGCGCCACCAGGTCCCGGCGCTCGCCGCGGCGGGCTTCCGCGCCATCGCGCCCGACCAGCGGGGCTACGGCGACACCGATCGGCCCGAGATGCTCGAGACCTACGACATCGAGCACCTCGCCGGTGATCTCGTGGGCCTGCTCGACGCGCTCGGCATCGAGAAGGCGGTGTTCGCCGGCCACGACTGGGGCGGCATCGTCGCCTGGCAGATGCCGCTCCTGCACCCGGACCGCGTCGCGGGCGTGATCGGCGTCAACACGCCGGCGTTCCAGCGTGCGCCGATGCCGCCGCTGACCATCTTCCGCGGGACCATGGGCGACAACTTCTACATCTGCCACTTCCAGCAGCCCGGTGTCGCCGACGCCGGTCTCGCGCAGGACGTGCGCCGCGTGTTCACGCAGCTCATGCGGCGCGGTGTGCCGCTCGACCAGCTCGGGGGCCGCGCGCTGCGCCCCGACGGCAGCATGCCGAACATGGTCGAGATCGTGCACGGGCCGGACGGCCTCGGTGAGCCGTTCCTGTCGGAGGACGAGCTGCAGGTCTTCGTCCGCGCGTTCGAGAAGAGCGGCTTCACCGGCGGCATCAACTGGTACCGCAACCTCGACCGCTACTGGGAGCGCACGCCGCACCTCGCCGGCGCACGCATCGACGTGCCCTCGCTGATGGTGACCGCCGAGCACGACCCGGTGCTGCGTCCCGAGATGGCCGAGCAGATGCGCAGCTTCATGAACGACGTCGAGATCGTGATGATCCCCGACTGCGGCCACTGGACGCAGCAGGAGCGACCCGGGGAGCTGAACCGCATCATGATCGACTGGCTGCGACGCCGTCACCGCAGCGCCTGAAGCGGCGCCGGCGTACGCGCGTCCGGCACGGGTGCGGCCTCGCCGACGACGGGCGCGGGCGGGGCGTCGGCCGCGCGCAGCGTGATCGCGAAGCTGGTCCCGGTGCCCGGACGCGCGGCGAGCGCGAGCGTGCCGCCGCACGCCTCGACCGCGCGCCGTGCGATGGTCAGCCCGAGCCCGCCGCCGGG
>VGTK01000207.1 GCA_016874715.1 Deltaproteobacteria bacterium
GGGCACTCGCCGCGAAGCGACGGCGGCGCGCCCGACCTGGCGAGCGAGGGCATCCGCGTGCGGCGCGACTGGCTCCGCGGCTACCTGGCCGCGCCGGTGGTGATCCGGCCGGCCGGCGGCACTCCCGGCAGCGCGAGCCGGATGCCCGACTTTCGCTTGACGGACGCGGAGGCGGACGCGCTCACGGCGTACCTGATGACGCGGCGTCGCGATGCGGAGAGACGGCCGCCGCCTCCCGCACCGCTCGACGCGGCGAGCTCCGTCCGGGCGCGTACGCTCCTCGAGGACGAGCTCGCCTGCCTCGGCTGCCACCGGCTCGGCGCACGCGGCGGGATGATCGGCCCGGACCTCGGTTCGCTGGGCGAGCGCCTGGCACCGGAGTTCGTCGCGGCGATCGTGCGCGAGCCCGCGACGTTCGCGCCGCATGCGACCATGCCGCGCCTCGCCATGCCCGAGCGCACCCGCGAGCTGGTCGTGCGCTTCCTCGCCCATCAACGCGAGCCGCGCGCGCCGGCCCGCGTGCTGTCGCCGTTCGACGCGATCCTGCCCGGGCCGGCGGACGAACCGGCGACGGCGGCACTCTACCGGCGGCACTGCGCCCCCTGCCACGGCGTCGGCGGCGCCGGCGACGGCTTCAACGCGCCGCTGCTGCCCGTTCGTGCGACCGCGCACGCCGACGCGGCGTACCTTGCGACGCGCGCCGACGACACGCTCTACGACGGGATCGCCGCGGGCGGGGCGATCCTCGGGCGCAGCCACCTGATGCCGGCGTGGGGCGACACGCTCCGGCCGCCGCAGATCCGCGATCTCGTGGCCCACCTGCGCCGGCTCTGCGACTGCGAGGGACCCGCCTGGTCACGTCCGGTCGCGCAGGCAGGTTCGGATGCCGGGGCGCCGCGCGCGCGCGGCGGCGCGCACGAGCCTCCGGCGACGGCGCCGCCGGCGCCCGCGGCGCCGAAGGTCGCACCGGTCGCGGCCGATGCCCCGTTCCCGCCGCCGCTGCCGCGTACCGCCGCGCCCGAGACGTTCTTTCGCGACTTCGTGGGCGCGGCCGCCTGCCGTTCGTGCCACGCCGCGCAGTACGACGCCTGGGCTCCGTCGACGCACGGCAACGCCGGCGGGCTGCCGGGCGAGGCGAAAGTGATCGCGCGCTTCGACGGCGCGCCGCTCGAGTTCCGCGACGCACGCGTCCTGCCGGCACGGAGCGCGGACGGCCGCATCTCGTTCACCGTCGAGAAGCGCGACGGCACGAAGGAGACCATCGACGTCGCGGCCGTCGTCGGCGGCGGGCACATGCTCGGCGGCGGCTCGCAGAGCTTCTTCGCCCGCGAGCCGGACGGCACGCTGCGCTTCCTGCCGTTCGACTTCATCCGCGACGAGGGCGTCTGGTTCGCGCAGCTCGCGAAGGACGGAACGTGGGCGCCGATCGACGGCAGCTTTGGGCTCGCCGATCTCGCCAACTGGCCGCCGCAGCGCATCCTCGGTAACGCGCCGACGTTCTCCAACTGCGACATCTGCCACGGCAGCCAGATCCAGGTGCTGCCGGGCGTGAACCGCGGTCCCATGACGACGCGCTTCAAGTCGCTCGCGATCAACTGTGAGTCTTGCCACGGGCCGGGCCGCAAGCACCTGGAGTGGGCGAACGCTCCCGACCGCGCGACCAGGCCCGACGACGGGCTACCGTCGCTCGACACCTATGCAAGGGACGCCTCGCTGCAGGTGTGCTTCCAGTGCCACGCCGTGCGGTCGGTGCTGGACTCCGACTACCTGCCCGGGCGCCGCTGGGTCGACCACTTCGCGCTCAAGTACTGGCTGCTCCAGGACAACCCGTACTTCCCCGACGGACGCATTCGCACCTTCAGCTACCAGGACAACCACCAGTACAGCGACTGCTACGTGAACGGATCGATGACCTGCGTCGACTGCCACGACCCGCACTCGCAGAAGTACCGCGACGTCGCCGGACGTGCGCTCGCGGGGCGCTCCGACGACGGGCAGTGTACCGGCTGCCACGCGAGCAAGGCGGCCGACTCGCCGGCGCACACGCACCACCCGGAGGGCTCGACGGGCGACGTCTGCACCGCGTGCCACATGCCCTTCCTGCAAGAGCCGGCGGTGGGCACGAGGCTCCGCTTCGCACGCTCGGACCACACGATCCCGATCCCGCGCCCCGCGTTCGACGCGGGCCTCGGCATCGCGAACGCGTGCTCGCAGTGCCACGCGGAGCGCAGCGTCGACGAGCTGCAGGCGCGGACCGAGGCGTGGTGGGGGCCGATCAAGCCGCACCCGGCGGTGGTGGACGCGACCATCGCGGCGGAGACGGTGACGTCACGCGATGACGCCGCGCGTCTTCTGCTGTGGCCCGGCGACCGCCACGTGATCGCGCAGTTTGTAGCGCTCGGCGACTTCTCGCGCAGCTTCCTGAGGGTCGACGGCGGACTGCCGCCGGACACGATCGCGCGGCTCGAGGCGCTCGCGCGCAGCGCGGATCTCGACGTCGCGTCGCTGGCGCTGGCGAGCCTGCACTTCGCCGCCGGCAGCGACCCCGCGGTGCGCGGCTTCCTGATCGCGTCTCTCGCCGGTCTCGGCGAGAACGACCGCGCGGTACGGCTCCGCTGGGCGTCGGCGCTCACCACGCTCGGCGCGGTTCGCAAGCGCGCCGCCGACCCGGACGTGGTGCCGCCGGTGCAGGCGAAGATCCGCGAGGTGCTGCCGCAGGGTCCGCAGAACCGGCTGTGGGGCGGCATGCGGCGCATGAGGTAGCCGTCCCCCCGTGCAACCGGCCCCCTTCCGCGTGCGCGACGCGCAGGCTAGACCGACCGGGATGCCGCACGCGACCACGCACGCGACGGTCCCCGACGCGGGGCCGCTGTTCGACCGCTCCGCGGCGATCTTCGACCGGACACGGCGGCAGCTCATCCCGTGCTTCGACGCCTTCTACGGGGCGGTGCCGCCGCTGGTCGAGCGTGCGCCGGATGCGGAGCTGTCGGTGCTCGATCTCGGGGCGGGCACCGGGCTCCTGTCGCAGCAGCTCGCGCACGCGTTCCCGCGCGCGCGCTTTCTGCTGGTGGACGTCGCGGAGCAGATGCTCGAGGTCGCACGGCAGCGCTTCGCGGACGAGCCCGAGGGACGCTTCCGCTTCGCGCTCGGCGACATCGCCGTGTTCGCGCTGCCGCCGCGGCAGGACGTCGTCGTGTCGGCGCTCGCGATCCACCACCTCGATCACGACGCGAAGCGCGACCTGTTCGCCCGCGTGCATGCGGCCCTCGTACCGGGAGGCGTGTTCGCCAACGCGGAGCAGGTGCTGGCACCGACGCCCGACGAGGAGCGCGCCGAGCACGAGGCGTGGATCGCGCAGGTGCGCGCCGCGGGGATCTCGGCGGGCGACCTCGCAGCCGCGCTCGAGCGCATGACGGCCGATCGCCTCGCCACGCTCGACGAGCAGATCGCGTGGCTTCGCGACGCGGGCTTCGCGGACGTGCGCTGCACCTTCCGGGAGGGCCGGTTCGCGGTCTACACCGGCCGGCGTCCGGGCTGACCATCGCTGGTGCACCGCCGTTCGCCGGCGGGGCACTACTCCTCGCCGCTGATCTCCTCGAGCTCGCGCCCGCTCGTCTCGGGCAGGAGGAACAGCGCCGCCCCCGCGACGACGGTCAGCACCGCGAGTGCGCTCACCATGGTGGGCAGCGCGGCACCGCGCGCGATGCCGAGCCCGACGAGCCCGAGCCCGGCGGCGGTGCCGAGCGTCTGCACGAGCGACAGCCAGCCGCCCGACGTGCCGCGGTGCGAGGTCGGGAACACCTCGGTGGCGAGCGCGCGGATGGTCACGTTGCACGACACGGAGCACACGGTGAGAAACGCCCACAGGAGCGGCAGGTAGAAGCCCGGCAGGTGGTAGAAGAGCCAAGCGAGTCCCGGGAAGCTCGCCGCGACGACGAAGCCGACCGGACGGCGTCCGAACAGGTCGCCGAGACGCCCGGCGAGCACGTTACCGAGCATGCCGACGCCGCCGGCGACGACCACCATCAGCGAGAAGCGCCACGGCTCCCAGTGGTGCACGTTGAGCGTGAAGTAGCCGCAGAACTGGAACACCGCGGTCTCACCCGCGGCATACAGCGTGCCCGCGAGCGTCACGCCGGCGACGCGGCGCGGATAGCTGCGCGCGAGCCCGGCGAGCGGCGCGAGCCAGCCGCGCACGCCGCCGATGCCGCGGTCGCCGATGTTCTGCGCGCGGTGGTGGTCGAAGCGGCGCGTCTCGCGGATGCCGCGCCGCAGCCGCGGCAGGAACAGCAGCGGCAGGATGCCGACCGCGTACAGCGCGCGCCAGCCCCACGGCAGCCGCTCGACGAAGCCGAACAGGATCGCCCCGAAGCCGAAGCCGCACGCGCCGAGCGCGCCCACCATGCCGATGCCCCAGCCGCGATGGTCGGCGGGGAACTCCTCGGCGACGATCACGAAGGCCATCGTCGACGCGACCAGCACGCAGGTGCGCATGACCATCTGGATCGCGACGTAGGCGCCGACCGTCGGCGCGAACGCGGTCGCGAAGGTGAGGAGCGCGATGCCCGCGACCGACGCGAGGAACATCCGGCGGCGGCCGAGCCGGTCGGCGAGCGGCACCAGCAGGAACGCGGGCAGCGCGCCGAGGCGGATGAGGCCCGTGTAGCCCGCGAGCTGCGACTCCGCGATGCCGAAGTCCGCCGCGATGTACGACAGCGCCGACATCATCAGCGACAGGTCGTAGTTCTCGAAGAAGTAGGCGAGCGAGACCAGTCCCAGGAGCGTCAAGGACGTCTGATCGACGTTCGGGACCGGGCCGAAGACGTGCAGCAGCCACCACGGGCGCCTCGGGCGGGTGACGGGTGCGTTCACGGACGCCTGCTTTGGCAGATCGCGACGCCGGCGTCACACGCCCGCGGACGGTTCTGGGCTGGATGAAGGCTCGGCTGCGGCGATGTGGCGCCACGCCGCCGCGGCCGGTTGCGTGTCCGGCCTGCTACTCGGGGCACTTGACGAGCGTGAGCCCGCCACCCTTGCGAGGGATCACGAGCTCGGCCGCGGTCTCGATCCCGAGCAGGTCGGGCACCGAGCTGGTGTGGGTGGCGCGGCTCTCGGAGATCGGCGTGTGGCGGAGGTCCATCGCGCCGATTCGAGCGAGGTGCTCGAGGCGCCGGGCAGCGCGCGAGCCGGGTCCGCCATGCAGCGCGTAGTGGGACATCAGCATACTCCGTGTGCTAGGCGCCCTGATCTGTGGAGGCCGTGATCGATGCCTCGTCGCTCATCTCGTTCGCGCGGGCGGGCTTGCTGGACCTTCTGCGCAGGGTCCCGTTCGATCTCGTCTTGCTCGCGGAGGTCAGGGCTGAGGCCGTGACGTCGGGTCTGGTCTCCGGGCACGCCGACGCAGCGGCGATCGAAGCGGCGACGAGACCGCTCTCCGTCCGTGCCTCGAAGGCTGGCTCCCGCCGGCCGGTCGATGCGGTGGTCGTCGAGGCGGCTACCGCGGCGGGACTGCTCATCGCGAACGATCTCGCGCTGGGGCGGCGTGCCCGGAATCTCGGCGCGCAGTGGCTGCGCAGCGCCGACGTCGTCGTTCTCCTGGCCGATCTGGGTCGCATCGATCGGCTGCTGGCCCGCGCAGCCGTGGTGGCCTTGCGCGACGCGAGCCGGATCACACCCGAGCTGGCGGCTGCCTATCTGGATCGTCTCGGCGGAGAGCACGAATGAGAGTAAACACCGTTCTCAGCGCGGATCTTCTCGAGCGAGTCGATGCGTTCGCGAGGGCCCGTCACGAGGATCGATCCACGGCGATTCGACAGCTGGTCGACTTCGCGCTGCGTGAGCTCAGTACGGAGGACGCCATCGCAGCATATCGCGGAGGGCGCCTGACCCTGCGCGAGTTCGCGCATGCCCTGAACGTGGATGTTTGGGCTGCACACGACCTCCTCGCAGCACGAGGCGTCGCCGTCGCGCAGGGGGCTGCGACCGAAACCGCCGCTGCGCTCGCGGCGGTCACGCGGACGCTTCGCGCTCGCGGCCGCCGCACGCAGAGGGCGACCAAGCGTCGATAGCCGGTCGAGCCTGCCGGGCGGCTCCCGTCGTGCGGGTGGCGACGTTTCCGCGGAAGTTCTCACCGTGCCGCACCGAGCGGCGGACGCGCCTCGGGCGGAAGCGCCCCCGGTGCCGCCGCGGCTCGCCGCCGGGGACGAGCTGGCCGCGCGCCCGTCCAGCCGAGCGCGGGTTCCGACACCGTAGCCCCTCTCGAGAGGCACCGGGCTCGCGGCAACGGGAGTCCACGGCCGAGGGCGACGTCATGCCGGGTGTGACATTGCTCCGCGGCGCGCCCTGCGCCATGTTTCGGCGTATGAAGGCCGTGTCGTACCGACCGCCCGGGCGTGGTCCCTTCCGGGTGGAACAGCTCCGGCCCGGCGATCCGTACGAGCTGTCGGACGGCCACGCCATCGTGAGCGAGCCGTCGGGGCGCCGCCACGGGCGCCGGCACCTGCTCGGCGGTGCTGCGCTCGCCACCGACCCCGCGGTCGACGAGGTCGGCGTGGAGGTCGGCCACGTGCTCGACGAGGCGACGCTGCGCGCGCCCGATGTCTCGGTCGGCGGGGTGTCGGACGAGAGCGGATTCGCGCAGTCGCCGCCGCGGCTCGCGGTCGAGTACGTCGAGCGGGGTGGTGACGAGGCGGATCTGGCGCGCAAGGTGGTGGAGCTGCTGCGCGCGGGCACGGAGCTGGTGTGGGTGGTGCGGCTCGCGGGGGATCGGCGGGTGGAGGTCCACCGCGCCGGCGAGGCGGGAGTCGTCATGCGTGCAGGCGAGCTGCTCGAGGCGCCGGGCATCCTCCGGAACCCGGTGCCTGTCGAGGCGCTCTACGACGGATCGGCCGCGCGGGCGCTGATGCTACGCAACCTGCTGCAGCGCGCCGGCGTTGCCGACCTCGACGCGATACGCGCCGAGGGGCGGCTCGAGCACGCGCGTGACCTGCTGCGTCGCACGCTCGCGCGCCGTGGGCTCGCGCTCGACACGACGCAGGCGGCGGCCATCGAGCGCTGCGTGGATCTCGCGACGCTCGACGCCTGGCTCGATCGCGCGCACACCGCCGCCAGCGTGGCCGAGGCGCTGCGCGCGGGCTGATGTCTCCACGGGCTTCGACAGGCGATTCCATGAGCGAGCTGCACCGCATCACCAGCCGGCCCGACCAGTGCGGCGGCCGACCCTGCATCCGGGGCATGCGCATTCGGGTCAAGGACATCCTCGATCGATTGGCCTCGGGCGCGAAACAGGAGGACATCCTCGCCGACTTCCCGTATCTGGAGGCGGAGGACATCGTCGCCGCTCTGGAGTTCGCCGCAGCACGGGTCGACCACGCGGTCGTACGCGCCGGCTGATGCGCTTCCTGGTGGACGCGCAGCTTCCGCCGGCTCGTCGAGAGTCGCTGCGCGTCGTCGACGGCTCCGGCTTTACCGCGCTGGCGCCGCTCCCACGGCACGGGGCTCAGGAGTCTTCTCTTGCTGTGGCTCCCGTTGCGGCGAGCAGCGCCTGCACTGCGAGGTGGGCATCGAGCGGCGTGCCGTCCCAGCGCGGGAAGGCGGTGGTCGCGTCGATCGCGACACCGCGGGCGGCGTGCGCGGCGCGCAGCACGGCGAGCGCGTCGGGCGCCGTCCCGGCCGCGTGCGAGTCGCGGACCAGCGGCGTGCGCAGTCGCTCGTCCGCGCGCGGCACGGGCTGACCGTCACGACCAAAGAAGTGCGGCTCGCCGCGCGATCCGGCGACGACGACCCGGTAGCCGTGCTCGTGCACGAAGCGGTGATGCGTGCGGCAGAGCGACAAGAGGTTCGGAAGGTTGGTCGCGCCGCCGTCGATCCAGGCGACGACGTGGTGCGCGTCGGTCAGGCGGTTCGTGCAGCCGGGGAAGCGGCAGCCGTCGTCGCGCAGGCGGAGCGCGCGGCGCAGCCGCGGCGAGACGCGGCGCGTGCGCCGTGACGGGAGGCTCTCCTCGCCAGCGGCGTCGCGCGCGTCATCGACCAGCACCACACGAGCGTCGCAGGCGAGGCGCCGCGCGGTCTCGAGCGCGATCGGCGTGCCATCGGCGAGCGTGGCGTGCGACGCGGACGCGGCTGCGTCCGTGTCGTGTCGGCGATCCGCTTCGCCGTGCCCATGTCCCGCGAGCGCCGCCTGATCGACGTGCACGACCAGCTCGACCGGCAGTCCCGCCGGATCGGGACCGTCATCGCTGGCCGCCGCCGACGAGAGCCACGACTCCGCGACGGCGACCAGCGCGTCGGCGCGTGACAGCGCCGGCGGCGGCGTCTCCGCGGAAGCGTCACCGGTGCCGGGCCGAGCGGGACACGAGCGCGGCGCCCGGCGCCGCGCCACGTCGAGCGCCTGCAGCACCACCGCGGCCTCCTCGGGCCGGAGCCGCGCCTCGATGCGGACCATGCCGTCGTCGGTGTCGCGCACCCGGACGAAGCGCGAGCGCTCCTCGTCCGCCAGGCTCTGCGGCCGCTCGCCTTCCGCGTCGGCGACGACGCGCCGGTAGCCGCGGCAGATGCGCTCGAGCTGCGCCGCCGTCGCGTGCGTCGCCATCTCGAGCAACGTCGCCTCGGTCGCCGCCGAAGCGACGCGCGCAATCGCGCCGCGCGATCTTCACTTGACCACGCTCCCTGCGCCGTCGTAGCCAAGATCATCCCGACCACCCGGAGCGCCCCTGGGGCTCCGCCAGACGAGGAGGAGACCTCACCCATGAAGCCCGGAAGAACCATCGCCCTTGCAGCGGCGCTCGCCTGCCTGCTGGCCCCCGCGGCCCACGCCGCACCACCGACGAGCGCACAGAAGTGCGAGTCCGCCGTCGAGAAGGCGTCGGCGAAGTACGCGCAGTGCCGGCTGAACGCGGAGTCGACGTTTTCGAAGACCCTGGACGCCATGAAGCGCAGCGACGCGCTGACGAAGTGCTCGGACGAGCTGTCGACGGCGTACTCGAAGGCGACCACGAAGTACCCTGGCGACTGTACCGTGACCGAGCCGTCCGCCGAGTTCGACACCTACCTGACGCAGTGCACGGACGACGCGGCGGCGGCTGCGGCGGGAGCGGCGCTGCCGGACTACGTGGGTGATCTCGCGGCGTGCAACGCGGACCTGACGACCTGCGACGGCGACCTGACCACGTGCACGGGCGATCTCGCGACGTGCAGCGGCGACCTCGCCACCTGCACGACGGACCTCGCCACGACCACCGCGGACCTGACGACCTGCGACGGCGACCTGACCACGTGCACGGGCGATCTCGCGACGTGCAGCGGCGACCTCGCGGCGTGCGAGGCGCAGCCGCCGGCGCAGGCGCGGCTGCTGAAGACGGGTCAGACGACGAGCTTCGGCAGCGGCACGGACGGTAACCTGCAGCTCGGCGTGGCACGCAATTTCATCGACAACGGCGACGGCACGATCACCGATACCCAGACGGGCCTCGTGTGGGAGAAGAAGTCGGACGACGGCTCGATCCACGACAAGGACAACACGTACTCGTGGGGTATGACCTCGCCGCCATACACGATGAACGGGACGGCGGTGACGACGTTTCTCGCGACGCTCAACGCAGGCGGCGGGTTCGCGGGCCACACGGACTGGCGGCTGCCGAACCTGACCGAGCTGGA
>VGTK01000208.1 GCA_016874715.1 Deltaproteobacteria bacterium
CGACGGACCCGCCGCCGCGTTGCGTGCGGCCGGGCGGCGTGGCTAGAGTCCCCGAACCAGCCATGGACGTTCCCCGATTCGCCGTCGATCGCATGCTCGGCCGGCTCGCACGCTGGCTGCGCGTGCTGGGATTCGATGCGGCCTACCGCAAGGAGCTGCCCGGGCAGCGCCTGCTGACGCTCGCGGCACGCGAGGAGCGGATCGTCGTGACCCGCGACGCGCGGCTGCGCGATCCGCGCGGGCGCGCGCGCGTCGTCCGGATCGCGAGTGCGAGCTTCCGCGACCAGCTGCGCGAGCTCGACCGCGTGCTGCCGCTCGGTGGTGTCGACGGCCGCCCGGCGCGCTGCGTGGAGTGCAACGAGGAGATGGTGGCGATGGCGCTCGCCGACGTACCCGAGCGGGTACCCGAATTCGTGCGGGCGACGCAGACGGACTTCCGGTGCTGCCCGCGCTGCCGGCGGATCTTCTGGCCGGCGACGCACCGCAGGCGCATGGAGACCGAGATCGCGGCGCTGAACCTGACGCCGCCGGGAGGTGCGGGTGCTTGACGGAGCGCACGAGTCGCTGCTGTCGGACGCGGCCGGTCTACCGGCCGGGCCCTGCGCGGCGTGCGGTCGCGAGGTGCTCGCGTACCGGGTGCCCGACGCGGGAGACGACCGCCACGCGTGCGTGCACTGTGACGGGCCGGTCCGCGGCGTCTATCTCATCGCCGAGCACGAGATCGAAGAGCTGGGATACGCGCTGAGCGACCCGCTGCTTCCGCGGAGCGGCTGCGCCACCGGCTGCGCCGCGGGCGGCTGCGCCACCAGAGGTCCGGGCTGACCCGGGCGTCCCGGCGTCACACGCGGCCGCGCTGACGCAGCGCCTCGTACAGGACGATCGATACCGCGTTGGCGAGGTTCAGGCTGCGCACCCCGGTGCCCGGCATGGGGATGCTCCACAGCGGCGCGAGCTCGCCGCGGAGCGCGTCGGGCAGGCCGCGGCTCTCGCCGCCGAACACCAGCAGGTCGTCCTCGCGGAAGCCGATGCGCGTGTACGACTGGGCGCCGTGCGAGCTGAACGCGAGCAGTCGCCCGGCCGGGCGCGTCAGACGGAATCCGTCCCACGTGGGGTGGACCGCCAGCTCGACGAACGGCCAGTAGTCGAGCCCGGCCCGCTTGAGATAGCGGTCGGCGAGCGAGAAGCCGAGCTTTCCGACCAGGTCGAGCGGCGTGCCGGTGGCAGCACAGAGCCGGGCGACCGAGCCGGTGTTCTGCGGGATCTCCGGCTCGACGAGAACGACGCGCATCAGTCGCAGTTGCGCGCGATCGGCTGCACCCCGCCGGGCACGGGCAGGACGAAGCGCTCGCCGTCGTGGGTCACGTGCCCGAGCAGCTCGCTCTGCGCGGCGCGCAGGAAGCGCGCCCGGTACGCTCCCCCCTTGACGTCGCAGTAGAGGACCTCACCCTCGCCGAGGGCGAGGCTCGCCGGCGCCAGATCCTCGCTCGAGCCGTCGTTGAGCGTGATGCAAAAGCCCCGCTCGGGGCCACCGTCGACGCGCGTGACGACGAACGGGGTGTCGTCGACCACGATGCGCGCCCGCTCGTCGCCGATGCGCAGCCACCACGAGCCGTCCTCGGCGCGCGTCACGTGGCGCGCGAACAGGGCGGAGATCCGCGGGTTCGCGATCGGCTCGTCGTCGGCGTACCAGCGCCCGTCGCGCCCGAAGCGGATGGTGTGGGACTCGATCGCCCAGAAACCGGCCTTCGGCATGAGTCCATTCATTCCAGCCCGATCGATGCGTCGCAACGCATGGCGGCTCCGGACGCGATCGGGTATGTCTCAACGCTCGATGGTCCCGGTCCTGTTCCAGGTCGGGCCGCTCGCGCTCTACAGCTTCGGCGCGATGATGGCCCTCGCGTTCCTCGTCGCGGGCTACGTCACCGGCAATGGTCTCGAGGCACGCGGACTCGACCGCGGACACGCATCGTCGATCGTCTGGTGGGGTGCCATCGGCGGCATCGTCGGCTCGCGCATCCTGGCGATCCTCAACGACTGGACGCAGTTCGTCACGGAGCCGTTGAGCTCGATCCTGACCGGCTCGGGCTTCGTCTGGTACGGCGGCCTCGTCGGGGGGTTCGTCTCGGTCTCGGCCTACATCCGGTACGCCGGCCTGCCCTGGCTGGTCGTCGTCGACGTGATCGCTCCGGGGCTGGCCATCGGCCAGGCGATCGGCCGCGTCGGCTGTCAGCTCGCCGGCGACGGCGACTGGGGCACGCCGTCGACGCTGCCGTGGGCGATGGCCTATCCGCGCGCGATCTCGGGCTGGACCGAGCCTGCCGGCGTCCGCGTGCACCCGGCGCCGGTGTACGAGAGCCTCCTCTACAGCGGCGCGTTCGTCGTCCTGTACCGGCTCGCGCAGCAGCCCAACCGTCTTGCCGACGGCTCGGTGCTGTGCGCGTACCTCATCCTGTCGGGCATCGCGCGCTCCCTCGTCGAGATCGTGCGCATCGAGCCGCGCTACGCGCTCGGCCTTTCGGAGGCGCAGTGGTTCGGCATCGCGAGCGTCGCGCTGGGCGCGTTCGGCCTGTCGTGGGCGCGGCGCCGCCGGGCGGCCCTGGCGTCGCTGGTCGCGATCGCGATGCTCGTGTCGAGCAGCGGCTGCCGCAGCGGCGGCAAGACCGCGCCGGACTTCGTCGCGCAGGACCTGCAGGGGCAGGCGGTGCGGCTGGCGGCGCACCGCGGCAAGGTCGTGTTCCTCAACTTCTGGGCGACGTGGTGTCCGCCGTGCCGGGCCGAGATGCCATCGATGGAAGCGCTGTCGAAGAAGTTCGCGGCCGACGATTTCGTCATGCTGGCGATCGCCGAGGACGACGGCGGCGCGCCCGTGGTGCAGAAGTTCGTCGACGAGATGAAGCTCTCGTTCCCGATCCTGGTCAGCCCGACGGGGGAGATCGGCCGCAGCTACGGCGTCTACGGTTACCCGGAGACGTTCCTGATCGACCGTGAGGGCCGGCAGGTTGCGCGCTACATCGGACCTCGCGACTGGCGCGACCCGAGCTTCGAGCGTGATCTGCGTACGCTGATCACCGAAGGGCGCTGGGTCCGCGGACCCGACGGGAATTGATTCCGGCAGGCGGGCCGCGCCCTCTCGGCCGACTTGCGGCAACGCTCGCGCGCTCAGAAGGCCGCGGTGCGGCGGGAGAGGTCGAGCGCGACGTGCTAGCCCCCTCCACGGTGGAGAGGTCGCGTCCGGACCAGGAGCTCGCCTGCCAGCTACCCCTCGACGGCTGGCCGGAGGCCGTGTTCGAGGGGTCGTTCACCTTCGACGGCGGGACGCTCGTCGTGGACGGGCACCCGGTGCTGCGCGCTGGCTCCCGGGCGGATCTCGAGCGCGGTGTCGAGACCATCCTGGTCCCTGGTGGGCATCGGCTCGCGATGCGGCTCGTGCCGGAGGGGCAGGGCGTCGGCGTCGCCGTCGCCGTGACCGTCGACGGCGAGGCTGCGCTGCGTCGCGACCGCCTGCGCGCGCGGCCGACGCGCTCGGCATGGATCCACGCGCTGCTGGCGCTCGGAGGCTCGTTCGCGGGCTTCGCGGCGAGCTGGCTCTACCTGCAGCGCTCCGAGCTGCTGCACGACGCGTGGGCGCTCAAGATGGGCAACCACATGGCGGGCTGGCACCTCCTGCTCACGTTCTCGCTGTTTCCGGCGTCCATCCGGGGCGGGCGCACCGGGATTCGCGTCGTGCAGTGGGTGTCGGGGCTGTTCTTCGCGATCCACGTCGGCATCGCGATCGCGAACGTCGGCGCGAGCGACCCGGTCGACGCGCTCGAGGGAGCGATCGCGTTCCTGAACGCCCTCAGCGGTGCGCTGTTCCTCGCGACGGTCGTGTACGGCAACCGCGCGTGGCGTGACATGGACCCGGTGCTCGCGCTCCGCGAGGGGCGCGCGCGGCGGCGCAGGGCGCTGACCACCGCGTGCGCGGCGGCGCGGTGGCTGGCTACCGCGTGCGCTTGAGCGCGTCGAGCGCCCGCTTGGGGTTGTTGACGCGCAGGTAGATCGTGGCCTTCCCGCGGTCGGGCGTGCTGCCGTACATGTAGTCGATGTTCACGCGCGCGGTGCCGAGGCGCCGGGCGAGAGCGACCAGCGAGCCGGGCTTGTTGTCGACCGATATCGCGAGCACCTCGTTCTCGAACACGAGAACGCCGGCGGCGCCGAGCAGGTGGGTCGCCTTGTCGGGGTCGTCGACGATCACCCGCACCGCCGAGTGGTCGACCAGGTTCTCCACGTTGATCGCCCGGATGTCGATCTTCGCCTGCGCGAGATCGCCGCACACCTTGGCGAGAACGCCGGGGCGATTGTCGATGATCAACGATAGCTGCCGCTCCACCCGCATGTCCCGACCTCCATCGAGCGAAATAGCAGCGCGCGGCGCGCCAAGTCAAAATCACCGTCGCTCGCTCTCGTTCTTGCGGTCCCGTGCCGTTCCCGGTTAAAGACAACTCTCAAACGACGCGCGAGAGTGGGGGGCGCGGTCGATGGTTCGGTTCATTCACGTTGCCCGGGCTTGGCCGGACCGCGAGGTCCTGGTCGACGTGAGCCTGTGCGTCGACAGTGGCGATGCGCTGGTGATCAGCGGCCCCGGGGCCGCCGGCAAATCCACGCTCGTGCGCCTGCTGCTCGGTCTGGACACGCCCACGCACGGCTGGATCGTCGTCGACGACCTGGTCCTCGGTGGCAGCACGCCGGAGGTCCTCGCCGCGCATCGTCGGCGCATCGGTTGCATCGCGCAGCACCCCCTCCTCGTCGGCGACCTCACCGTCGAGCAGAACGTCGCGCTCGCGCTCGACGTGAGCGGAGCGCCGACGCGCCCGGCGCAGAGTGCCGCGAACGAGGCGCTCGAGCGCGCCGGCATCGACGCTCTGCGCGGACGTCGGGCCGGCACGCTGTCGGCCGTCGAGCGTCGCTGGGTTGCCGTCGCGCGGGCGCTCGCCCGTCCGGAAGCCTCGCTGCTGCTCGCCGACGAGCCGACCGCCGACCTCGATGCTCGTGACGCCCGCCGCCTGGGCGCTCTGCTCGCCGAGGAGCGGGCGGCGGGCAAGACCATCGTCGTCACCAGCCGCGAGCCGTCCCTCGCCGGACTCGGTGCGCACCGGCTCGCGCTGCTCGATGCCGGCCGCATCACGCTCGAGACCGCGACCCAGGGGCGCGTTCGCAGCCTCGCCGGGCGGATCCCGTGACCGTGGCATCGGCGACCTGGCGCCGCTCTCGTGGCACGCTGCTGCTGGCCTTCGCGGTGGCGCTCGCATCGGGCGTGCTGGTCACCTCCGGCGCGACGGTCATCGCCCGTGCTCGCTTGCAGGGCGCGGCCCCCCTGCAGAGCCACTACTACGTGGTGTCGCGGGGGCCGCTCGCCGAGGCGACACGCGGCGGCCTCACCGCGCACCCGGAGGCGTCGATCGTCGCCGAGTACGGGATCGACGACCTGCTCGGTGAGACCGCGGTGCTTCGCACCGGCGGCGAGACGCTGCGCGTCCTCGAGGTGCGGATGGCGCGGCGCGAAGCCGTGGGCGCCGCGGCCGACGTCGCACCGTCCCAGGGTCGCGACGCTGCGGCCGAGGTTGCAACTCTTCAGAGCCTCGAGGGTGTGGTCGACGTCATCGCCCTCGCACCGCCGACCGCGCCAGTGCCGCAGACCGGACCGGGCGTCGTCGGCGGCGGGCTGATCGGGGTCGGCTGTCTGCTGTTCGCGAGCGGGCTCGTCCTCACGGCGTCGATGGCGGTACGGGAGTCGCGCGACGAGCTGGCGGTGCGGTACCTGCTGGGGGCGGAGCCGGGGAGCCTGTGGCGTCCGCTCGGCAACCAGCTCGGGATGTTCGTGCTCGCGGGCACGCTCGGTGCCGTCCTCGCGACGTGGCTCGGAGCGTCGCTCGTGCTCGGGCGAGGCGAGCCCTCGGTGGCCACGGCGGGGCCGCTGCTGTCACCCGCGAGCCGCGCTGTTCTGCTGGCGGCTGCGTGCGCGTTCGTGGTCGGTGCGGTGGCGTCGGCGGTGCTGGCAGCGCGCCGCGCCGTGCTGCGAATCACCGACGCCCCGGTCGAGCTGATCGGCCTTCTCGCCGCCTGCCTGCTGTGCGCCGGTTCGCCTGTGCAGGCGAGCGAAGCCGTACCGCCGTCGGACTTCCAGCTGCTGCGTGGCGTTGGCCGCGAGCTCGCGGCCTGCAACCGGAACCGCATCGACGCCGAGCGCACGCTCGCCGCGACCGAGATCGCTGCGGTGCATGCGCACGCGCGACAGAACGCGATCCGGTTCCGACTCGCGAACCTCCAGCGCGACGAGAGCGTGCGCATCGTCGAGAACTGGCGCGACACCTGCGCGGCGCTCGAGATGCGGCGCGCGGAGCTCCGCCTGCTGCACGGCGCCAGCTTGTTCCCGGGTCCGCCGATCGCGCCGCGCCGACCGCCGGTCACGGGGGGGATGGCGATCGCATGGGGCGAGGCCGGGCTGCCTGGCCGACCGCGCGCCTTCCGCAATGGCGTCGGCCTGCGCGTTCGCCCGGGGGAGCCGGTCCGGGCGACCGCGGCGGGGAACGTCGTCTACGCGGGGGACCTGGCGGGTGCCGGCAAGGTCGTCGTCGTGAGCCACGGGCGCCGGACGTTCAGTGTCTACGGGCGAGTTGCCGAAACTCTCGTCGTGCGCGGCATGCAGGTCGAAGCGGGCGAGCCGGTCGCGGACGGGGGCGACGACCCGGCCGTGATCTACTTCTCGGTGCGCCAGCGCGGCAAGCCGGTCGACCCGGTCGTCTGGCTGGCGGACGACCCCTCCCTGGCCGGGGAAGGCTGAAAACCACCTTCCGACGGGCGTTTCGGGAGCGTATGAGATAGGCTGCAGGCAGATACCCGGAAAGCGATCTCCACACGAGGAATGGAATGAGGCAGTTTTCGAAGGCCGGGCGCAGGCGCGCCACTCTGACGGCGCTCGCCTTCGGCCTGTGCATGGCTGTGCTGTTCTCCGGCGGCCGTGCCGTGGAGCGCGTCTCGGCGGTCCCGCAGGAGACCTACGACGAGCTCGAGACGTTCACCAACATCCTGTCGATCGTCCAGAAGAACTACGTCGACCAGGTCGACACGAGGCAGCTGCTCGAGGGCGCCGTCAACGGCATGCTGACCTCCCTCGATCCGCACAGCGCGTACTTGACGCCGGAGCTCTACAAGGAGCTGCAGGTCGACACCAAGGGCAGCTTCGGCGGGCTCGGCATCGAGATCACCAACCGGGGAGGCGTCCTGACGGTCGTCTCGCCGATCGAGGACACGCCGGCGGCACGTGCCGGGATTCATCCGGGCGACCAGATCGTCAAGATCGACGGTGAGTTCACCAAGGATCTGTCGCTGGCGGACGCGGTCAAGAAGATGCGTGGCCCGCGCGGCTCGAAGGTGGTCATCTCGGTCAAGCGCGAGGGCGTGGCGCAGCTCCTCGATTTCACCCTGACGCGTGAGAACATCCAGATCCAGAGCGTCAAGTACAAGGACCTCGGCGACGGTTACGGCTACGTCCGCATCACGCAGTTCCAGGAGCGCACGGCAACCGCGCTCGAGGAGGCCCTCGCCGCGCTGAGTGGCGCCTCGGGCGACAAGCTGCGCGGCCTGATCCTCGACCTGCGCAACGATCCCGGCGGGCTGCTCTCGCAGGCGGTCAAGGTCGCCGACATCTTCCTCGACTCCGGCCTGATCGTCTACACGGACGGCCGCCTCGACAGCCAGAAGCAGAAGTACTTCGCGCACAAGTCAGGCAGCCACACCGAGTTCCCGATCGTGGTGCTCGTCAACGGAGGTACGGCGAGCGCCGCGGAGATCGTCGCGGGAGCGCTGCAGGACCACAAGCGTGCTCTCGTTCTCGGCACCCAGACCTTCGGCAAGGGCTCGGTGCAGACGATCCTGCCGCTCGACGATCAGTCGGCGCTGCGGCTGACGACGGCGCTCTACTACACGCCCAGCGGACGCTCGATCCAGGCCACCGGAATCGTTCCGGACATCGCGATGGAGAACAACGTCCAGCTGCAGAAGGTCGAGGCAAAGAAGTCGCCGCAGCAGCAGTTCCTTCGCGAGGAGAACCTGCCCAAGCACCTCGAGAACGGCAACAGCCGCGATCCCGACGCGGATCCGAGCCTGAAGCCGGCGCCGAAGCCGATCAAGGATGGTGGCGAGGAGCCCTCCGACGAGGAGGATGCACCCGCCGAGGACCCCGCCGTGCAAGGCACGATGGGTGAGCTGGGCAAGGATCCGCAGCTGGACCGCGCGCTCGAGCTTCTGAAGAGCTGGCAGGTCTTCAAGACGCTGGTTGCGAAGAACGACTGACGCAGGCGGCCCCTCGGGAACGCCGTTGTTTCCCTCGCTCGAGGGCGGGGCGCCGGCGCGCACGGGGTCGGGTGCGCGCCCTGCTGCGCCGCCCGAGGCTGGCGTGGCGCGAGGGCCTTCCGCCGCTGCCACCGGCGAGCCGGCGAGGGCGGGTGCTCCCCCGGAGCGCCCGCAGCGACGGTCGATCACCGTTCGCGAGCTCGTCGGTCGCCTGCAGGCGACGCTCGCCGAGCGCTTCCCGCAACGGTTCTGGGTCGAGGGCGAGCTGTCGAACGTCAAGCCCGCGCGCAACGGCCACACCTGGTGCTCCCTCAAGGACGGCGACACCCAGCTCGAGGCGGTGATCTGGCGCGACGACGTGCGCCAGCTGCCGTTCTCTCCGGCCGACGGCATGCAGGTGCTGGCGCTGGTGCGCCGCATCGACCTGTACGGCCCCACGGGCCGGCTGCGGATCACCATCGAGCGCCTCGAGCCGCAGGGCATCGGCGCCCTGTACCGGGCTCTCGAGGAGCGCAAGGCACGCTTCGCAGCGGAGGGCCTGTTCGAACAGGACCGCAAGCGGCCGCTGCCGTTCCTGCCGCGCGCGGTCGGCGTCGCGACGGCGGCGACCGGTGCCGCCGTGCGCGACGTGCTGCAGGTCCTCGCGCAGCGCTATCCCGACCGCCGCGTGGTGGTGCGTCCGTGCAAGGTCCAGGGAGAGGGGGCCGCGACCGACATCGCGGCGGCGATCGACGACCTGAACCGCGATGGTACGGTCGACGTGATCATCGTCGGCCGCGGCGGCGGCTCGATCGAGGACCTGTGGGCGTTCAACGAGGAGGCGGTGGTGCGCGCGATCGCGCGCTCGCGCATCCCCGTCGTGTCGGCCGTGGGGCACGAGACCGACACGACGCTCGCCGACTTCGTCGCCGACCTGCGCGTGCCCACGCCGAGCGCCGCCGCGGCGCGCGTCATGCCCGAGCGGCGCGAGCTCGAGGAGAACCTGGCGCAGCTCCGCAGACGCCTCGAGAACGCGCTGCAGAACCGCGTCGAGCGGGTGCGCGGACGCCTCGCGGCGGCGGACAAGGTGCTCGCGGACCCGCTGCGTCTCGTGACCGAGCGCCAGCTGCGTCTCGAGACGCTCGCACGCCGCGCGCGCGAGGCGATGCGCTCGCTGCCGCGCGAGCAGCGCCACCGCCTGGAGCGCCTGCGGACCCGGCTCGGTGCCCGCGTGCCGTCCACCGAGCCCGGGGTGCGGACGGTCGCGAGCCTCGGCGGCCGGATG
>VGTK01000209.1 GCA_016874715.1 Deltaproteobacteria bacterium
CGTGCGCCGCACGCCGCGGTCGCGCGCCGCGGCGAGGCGCGCCGGGTCGGCGTAGGGTGCGTCGCGCTGTCCGGGCAGGTGCGCCGCGACGATCGCGTTGCCGAGGAGCTGGCGCAGGGTCGGGGTGTTCATCGTGAACCTCGCGCGGCGATACGGCCGGCACCTCACCGCGTCAAGGGAAGCGCCGGATCCCGGCGACGCGGTACCAGGCACGCGTGCAGCATGCCACCGGGGTGTGATCGCCACGCAACAGCAGGCCCGATTTCACGCATCCACGCTCATCGGACACGGCCGACGCCGAGCGTGCGCGAGTCGAGCCGCGGTCTCGCGGTCGAACACCGGCACCCCGACGGCGCGCGCCGCGCCGTCGCGTCGCGCGGCCTCGAGGGACTGGCGTGCATCGCCGACCAGGTCGCTCCGCTGCGTGGCCACGTCGCGCCGGCGAAGCAGCTCTGCCTGCCGGCCGGCACGGCGAGCGCTCCCGGCGCCCCGGGCCTCAACGCGTTCAAGTGCCACGAGGCGGAAACCAAGCCGCAGACGCCGCGCTTCACACCGGTGAGCGCGCGGCGCACCGACGAGTTCGGCAGCGGCACCGTGGACATCGTCGCGCCGGACATGGTGTGCAACCCGGCGAGGATCGCGGACGGCGGCGTGCTGCACGAGCGGGTGCACCAGGTCTGCTACCGCATCCAGGAGCGCCGCGTGTGGGGCCGCAACCCGGACGAGTTCCGGATGCCGAGCCCGGATTGACCATCCCGCGACGGGCGTGGAAGGCTCTCGTCGGTGCGCAACGGGCTCCGCGTCACCTTGCTGTCCTGGCTCGTTGCGGCGGGCGTCCTGGCGGGCTCGCAGCCATCGCTGGGCGACGACATGTGGTGGGTCCTCGCCACGGGTCGTGAGATCTTCACCTCGGGCCGCATCCCGCACACCGAGATCTTCTCGTTGAGCGCCGCCGGGCATCCCTGGTACCACCAGGAATGGCTGAGCCACGTGCTCTTCTACGTGGTCCTGGACGTGCTCGGTCCGGACGGGCTCGCGGTTTTCAAGATCGGCCTCGCGGTGCTGATCATCGTGCTGCTCGGCGTGGTGGCGGCGCGTCGCAGCGGCTCGCCCTTCCTGGGGACGGCGGCCGCCGCGTTTGCGGCGTCGCGATGCGTGGACGACCTCGACGTGCGCGCGAAGATCTTCACCGTTCTGTGCGGCGTCGCGATGCGTGGACGACCTCGACGTGCGCGCGAAGATCTTCACCGTTCTGTGCGGCGTCGCGATGATCGGCATCATCGACGCCTTCCGTCGCGGCGCGTCTGCGCGGACGCTGCTGCTCCCTTCGCTCCTCACGGCCCTGTGGGCCAACCTGCACTACGGGTTCGTCTACGGGCTGGTGATTCTCGGCACGTACGCAAGCGCGGAGACCGTCAAGGCGCTGACCGGCTGGCCCGCCGACCCAGTGCCACTGCGCCGCGCGCTGCTGCTGGGCGCAGCGCTGGTCGCCGCTGCGCTCGCGAGCCTCGCCAATCCTCAGCCCCTGGGCTCGTTCGAGATCGCCCTCGAGCACCTGCACCCCGACAATCCGTGGCGGCAGGTGATCGAGTTGCCGGTCAACGGCGCCGCCGGGGCTGTTTCGTCGGGGCTGGCCGCAACCGTTCACGGTGGTGCTATCGGTGCAGACGGTCGTCGCGGTGGCAGCGGCGTTGCTCGCGTGGCGGCGCTTCGACCTCTCCGACCTCGCGCTGACCGTCGGCACCGCCTACATGGCGCTCCAGTCACGGCGCTTTGCGCCGCTCTTCGTGTTCGTGGCGACACTGTTCCTCGCACGCAACCTCGCTGCGCTGGCCAGCCGGATGGCGGACGCGCGCCCCAGCCTCGCGCGCGCGGCGCCTCACCTCGCGCTCGCGACTGCTGCGGTGGCCACGCTCGCGACTGCCGCCGGCACCGCCCGCCACCTGCGCGTGTTGTCGGCGCCCGGGCTGTTCGCGGGCATGACCCATCTCGGCTCGTTCTCGGTGGAGGCGGTCGGATTCCTGCGCGCGAACCCGCTGCCCGGCGCTCGAATGTACGACTTCTACGCGTGGGGCGGCTTCCTTCTCTGGGCATTGCCCGGCGTCCCGATCTACGTCGACGGACGCGCGGCGGTCGCCTATCCGCCGGAGATCGCGACCGAGTATCGCTCGATCGAGCGGGGCGACGCACGCGCCTTGGCGACGCTCGATCGCTACGGCGCGAACGTCGTCCTGCACCACGTGGGGCACGATCTGCCGCTCAAGCTGCGGCGCCAACAGGACTGGGTACGGGTCTACCACGACGGCCGCGCGGTGCTCTTCGTGCGCCGAACCCCCGACACCGCCGCCTGGCTCGAGCGCTTCGAGCGCGGCGAGATCGAGTACCCGGACACACCGGGCGTGCAGCTCTTCCTCGCCGAGATCGCGGCGCAGGGCGGCGCGACGCCGCCCTGCGCCGCATCGGGGACATGGTCCGCCGCTTCCCGAACGGCATGGATGTCCTGATACGGCGACACCAGGAGGAGCTGCAGGCGGTCGCACTCGTCAACCCCGCGCCATCGGCACCGTCACGCTGTTCGCCGACGCGCTCGCCGCGCACCGGCCCCCGCGCTGACGTGGCGCGGCGGGTGCCTCCGTCACGGTCGAGGCCCGGCCGCCGCCCGCCCCGCATCCGGTCGGCGCAACACGCGACAGGCAAGGGGGCGATGGGATAGGACTCCACTCATGCCGATCCGCACGCGCCGCGCAACGAAGCCCGTGCCACGGCGGAAGTCCGTGCCACGGATGTCCGTCGAGCCGCCGGCAAGCGACGAGCTCCGGCGCTCGCTGTCCGGCCGCCTCGACCTGTTCGCCGTGCCGGCCGTGCGTCGATGGCCTCGATCGCCTTCCGGCTCGCCGTCGCGAGGCTCATCGGCTCCCAGGGCCGAGGGTGGTCTGGCTGCGCACCTCGCGGAGCGGATCGGCCCGGCGAGCGTCACCGATTCGACGCTGCGTCGTGCGATGCGACGACGGGGTGCCGCTCGCGCGTCAGCTCGCGCGCCGCGGCCGCAGGCCGGCTCCTCGTCGTGCGTGTCGACGGCGGAACGCCCCTTGCTTCGCTCCTCCCTGCGAGGGTTGACGATGGGGACCAGGCGGCGACCTGCGAGCCGGGAGCTCGTGCTTCTGCTGTGCGCGATGGCGGCCGTGCTGCCGTGCGCGGTGCTTGACGCGTTCGCGGGGCCGGTCCCGTACGACGTCGTCTACGTGCGCCAGCCGCGCTACGGCGACGCGACCAACACGACCTGGCCCGAGGTCTTCCACCCCGCACAGATCGACCCCGGCGCAGACCTGATGCTGCTGCACCCCGACGGAACCGAAGAAGTGCTGGTCGCGGGCGGCATCGGCTCGGTGACCGATCCGTTCGTCTCGTTCGACGCGCAGTGGGTCTACTACGCGTACTTCCCCGACGCGCGCCCGCAGTCGCGGAACTACCAGCGCGGGCTCTTCTACGGCGGCGCCGACATCTACCGCATCCACCTCGCCACGCGGCGCATCGAGCAGCTGACCTTCGGCGAGTTCACGCCGAACACGGGCGCGGGCAACTTCGACGAGTCGAACCCGGTGAATCCCGCGCCGGGCCACGACTACCTCGGCTACGGCATCGTCAACCTGGGTCCGGCACCGCTCGCGGGCGGAAAGATCGCGTTCACCAGCAACCGCAACGGCTTCCAGCCGCCGAAGGGCTTCACCAACCCGACGCTGCAGCTCTTCGTCATGGACGAGGACGGCTCGAACGTCACCCCGATCGCGCCGATGAGCGTCTCGAGCGCGCTGCACCCCACGCCACTCGCCGACGGACGAATCCTGTTCTCGTCCCACGAGTCGCAGGGGCTGCGCGATGGCCGCCTCTGGGGCCTCTGGGCGATCTGGCCGGACGGACGCAAGTGGGAGCCGATCGTCAGCGCCTTCCGCGACGCCCAGGCGTTCCACTTCATGACCCAGCTGTCGAACCGCGACCTGGTGCTGGTCGACTACTACAACCTGAACAACAACGGCTTCGGTGCGCTCTACCGCATGCCGCTCGACCCGCCCGCGGGCGAGCCGCGCTTCCACGGCGCGTTCGCCGAGGACAACCCGCCGATCGAGCAGACCGTCGGACAGGGCTTCTCCTATCCGTTCACCATGCCGTTCACGCCGCGCGGGTTGCACTCGATCACGCCGTTCACGCACGGCAACGACGAGGCCGCGCCAGTCGGTGCGGGCGGCGCGAGGGTCGGCAAGTTCACCCATCCCTCGGCGGCACCCGGCGGCGACCTGCTGGTGGTGTGGACGCCGGGCCCGGCCAACGACCTGACGCGGCCGACGACGATCCCGTACTACGACGCCGGGATCTACGTGATGGCAGGCGGCGGCCCGATCACGTCGCCCGCGCAGCTGGTCCGGCTCAAGAACGACAGCGCGTACAACGAGGCCTGGCCGCGCGCCGTCGTCCGGTATCGCGACGTGCACGGCGTCGACGAGCCGGTGCGGCTGCCGTGGCTGCCGAACGACGGCTCGGTGCACGCAGCACTGCCCGCGGGGACGCCCTACGGACTCGTCGGCACGAGCAGCTTCTACAAGCGCGAGAGCTTCCCCGGCCGCGTGACGCCGTGGTCCGACTTCTTCGACGGTCTCGACTCGTTCAACACCGTGGAGAACGGCCAGAGCAGCAACTGGTTCACGCAGGGCGCCGACGCCGGCAAGTACAGAAATGCGGACATCTGGGCCGTGCGCCTGCTCGCGATGGAGCCCGGCACGCACCGCAGCTACGGACCGAACGGCGGACCGTCGGGCGGGCAGCTGTTCACGAGCCACGCCGGCGAGCGGCTGCGCATCCTCGGCGAGATCCCGCTCCGCAAGCGGAACCCGGACGGCTCGCCGCTGCTCGACGCCGAGGGGAACCCCGACACGAGCTTCCTCGCGCGCATCCCCGCCGACACGCCGTTCACCTTCCAGACGCTCGACCGGGACGGCCTCGTGCTGAACATGGCGCAGACCTGGCACCAGGTGCGCCCGGGCGAGATGCGGGCCGACTGCGGCGGTTGCCACGCGCACAGCCAGGCACCGCTCGACTTCGAGACCACGGCGGCGTCGCGTCCCGGCTACGCGCTCGCCGACCTGGCGCAGGGCAGCGTGCCGCTGCTGACCAGGGACGCCGGCGGCAACCCGGCGACTCGGACCGTCGCCGGCAACGTCGTCGACGTCGAGTTCGTGCGCGACGTGCGCCCGATCCTGCAGCGCAGCTGCGTGCCGTGCCACACGAAGAACGCGACGACACCGCCGGGCAACCTCGTGCTCGACGACCTCGCGTCCTACGACGGGCTGCCGGGCGATTACGCGCGTCTCGCCCACGACACCGGCGCGCGCTGGGGCCACGGACCGGTCGCCAGCTGGGGCAGCTCGCGCGGCACGTGGCGGCAGACCAACGCGAGCCGCTACGTGCGCATGTTCCAGAGCCGCCGCAGCCTGCTCGTGTGGAAGATCTTCGGGCGGCGGCTCGACGGCTGGCGCAACGCCGACCATCCCACCGAGAGCGTGCCCGGCGACGCGGCGACGCTGCCCCCGGGCGCCGACCCCAACGCCGCCGACCTCGACTTCACCGGGACGATCATGCCGCCGCCGGGCAGCGGCGTGCCGGCGCTGAGCGAGGACGAGAAGATGACCATCGCGCGCTGGATCGACCTCGGCGCGCCGATCAACGGCGGCAGCAACGGCACGTCGCCCTGGGGCTGGTTCCTCGACGAAGTGCGTCCGACGCTCACCGTGAGCGTGCCGCGCGCGGGGGACAACGCGGCGCCGCTGACGCGTGTCGTGCTCGGTGTCGCGGACGCCAACTCGGGCCTCGAGCCGGGCTCGCTGTCTCTCGTCGCGGACGTACCGCTGGCCGGACGCGCTGCGGGGCAGGATCTCGCGGATCTGCTCGTGCCGCTCGGCGACGGACGCTACGAGCTCGCGCTCGTGCAGCCCGTCGACGAGGTCGACGACGCGCACCTGCTGGTCGAGGTGGCGGACCGTCAAGGGAACGTGACGCGCGTCGACCGCCGCTTCTCGGTCGGTGCCGGTACGGGACCGTCCGGCCCGTCGTGTCCGCCGGCGCCGCGCAGCTGTGCCGCGGCGACCGGTGCCAGCGTGCGCTTCGGCGCCGACCCGCGAAAGCTCGTCTGGACCTTCCGCGGCGATCCGGTCGGCGCGGGTGTGTTCGGCGATCCGGTGTCCGGAGCGTCGGGCTTCGCGGTGTGCGCGTACGATGGCGCGGGGACGCGGATCTTCGCCGCCGGCGTCTCCCCGGGCGGCGTCTGCAACGGCACGCCCTGCTGGGCGGCCCTCGGCGGCGGCGCGTTCCGCTACCGCGGCGGGGCGGCCCTCGCCGACGGCGTTGCGCGCGTCGTGCTGAAGCCGTCGGCCGGCGGGCACTCGCGCATCCGCGTCGAGGGCGCGGGACCGGCGCTCGACCTGCCGTCGCTACCGGTCGGCGAGGTGCCGGTGGTCGTGCAGCTCGTCCGCGACGACGACCCCACGCACTGCTGGCAGGCAGCGTTCCCCGCCCCGCGAAAGAACACCGCCGACGCGTTTCGTGCCACGCTGCCCTGAGGCCGCGGTGCGGCGCGCCGTCGTGAAGAAGGCCGTCGGTTGAAGGCGGCGCGCGTCTCCGCCGCTCGGCCCCCCGGCCTCGCCGCGCACCGAAGCGTAGTCGCGCCCGGTGCCCGGGTCGCGTAGGGTACCCACTGATGCGTGCCTGGCGTGTGGTCCGGCTGTGCGGCCTCGCGGTCGCACTCGCGAGTGTGCTGTGGGCGCTCACCGGGGTCGGGCAGCGCGCCGGAGACCGCGCGCGACCGAACGTGCTGCTGGTCTCGATCGACTCGCTGCGCGCCGACCACCTCGGCAGCTACGGCTACCCGCGCGACACCAGCCCCGCGATCGACGCGCTCGCGCGGGAAGGCGTGCTGTTCGAGAACGCGATCTCGTCCGCGCCGTGGACGGTTCCCGCGCACATGACGCTGCTCACCGGGCTGCCGCCCGAGGTGCACGACGTCGTGACGAGGCGACAGAAGCTCGCGCCCGACGCGGTCACGCTCGCGGAGGCGCTCGCGGCCGCGGGGTACGAGACCGCGGCCTTCGTCTCGGGCCCGACGGTCATGGCGCACTTCGGCTTCGACCAGGGATTCGCGCTCTACGACGAGAGCATGGTCGATGCGAGCCCGCAGAAGATCGGCGACGTGGTGACCTCGCCGGGGCTCGTCGACCTCGTGAACGGCTGGCTCGAGCGCTGGAGTGACATGGGTCGGGCCGCGCCGTTCTTCGTGTTCCTGCACATGTGGGACGTGCACTACGACTACGTGCCGCCGCCGGAGTACGTGCAGCGCTTCGACCCGGACTACACGGGAGACATCGACACGCGGCACTTCGAGTCCAACCCGCGGCTGCACCGCGACATGAGCCCGCGCGACCTCGCGCACGTGATCGCGCTCTACGACGGCGAGATCCGCTTCACCGACGACCACCTGGCGCGGATCTTTTCCCGGCTGCGCGCGCTCGGCGTGCTCGACGAAACCATCGTCGTCGTCACCAGCGACCACGGTGACGAGTTCTTCGAGCACGGTCAGAAGGGCCACGCCAAGACCCTCTACGAGGAGGTGCTGCACGTGCCGCTGGTGGTGCGCTACCCGCGGCGCATCGCCGGCGGGCTGCGCGTCGCGGCGCCCGTGCGGCTGATGGACGTGGCGCCGACGATCCTCGGGCTCGCCGGCGTGGCTCCACCCGCGGGCTTCGCTGCCCACACGCTCGACGCCGGGCATCGCGCCGCCGACCTGACGCCGCACGTCGCCGGACGCGCTCCCGCGCCGATGCCGGCGCTCGCCGCGTTCAGCGCGAACCGCTGGCTCGGCGACCGGCAGAGCGCCGTTCGTACCGCCGGCGCGAAGCTCATCCGCCACGCGAAGCCTCTGCCGAACGGTCCGGTACTGGAGGTCTTCGACCTCGACCGCGACCCGCGAGAGCAGCAGAACCTCGCCGCGGCGGAGGCAGCGCCGCCGCTCCTCGCGACGCTCGATCCGCTGCTCGACGCGTGGCAGGCAGACGCCAGAAGGCAGACGAAGCTCGCGCAGGCGCGGAAGCCGGTCGCGCAGCACGAGGCGCGGCTGCGCGCGCTGGGCTACGTCGAGTAGCGGAGGCGCCGCGCCTTGCGCGCGGCCCCCGGTTCGTCGCACACAGGAGGCGATGGCCTTCCCGCACCTGTTCGCGCCGCTGCGCATCGGGCCGCTCGAGGCGCGGAACCGTGTCGTCTTCGGCGCGCACTTCACCATGTTCTCCGAGCCGTCGACCGTCTTCGGCGAGCCCGGCTTCTACGGCGACAGGCTCGGCCGCTACCTCGCCGAGCGCGCGCGCGGCGGCGCCGGCATCGTCATCGCGGGCCAGGCGCAGGTCCACCCGACGACCGCGTACCAGATGCACAACAACGCGGTGGCCTGGGATCCCGCCTGCGTGCCGCACTTCCGTCGGCTCACGTCGCGCGTGCGCGCGCACGGTGCGCTGCCGTTTCTGCAGCTCGCGCACAATGGCGGCGTCAATCAGGGGCCGTGGTCGAAGCTGCCGGCGTGGGCGCCGTCGCACGTCGCGAACTCGCTCGAGGCGCCGAAGGTGCTCGAGGAGCACGAGATCGCGGAGCTCGTCGAGCACTTCGCGCGCTCGGCTGCGAATGCCGCGGCGGGCGGCTTCGACGGCATCGAGGTCCACGGCGCGCACGGCTACCTGATCCACGAGTTCCTGTCGCCGAAGAGCAACCGGCGGACGGACCGCTACGGCGGCGGCCTCGAGAACCGCATGCGCTTCGCGGTCGAGGTGCTGGAAGCCGTGCGCGCCGCGGCCGGACCGCACGTCGCGGTCGGCATGCGGCTGGTCGGCGACGAGGAGTCGCGCACGCCGGGCGACGGCGCGCTCGGTCCGGACGACGCCGCGGAGATCGCGGCGCGCCTCGAGGAGCTCGGGCTGGTCGACTTCCTGAACGTGAGCGTCGGCATCTCCGGCATCGGCATGGTGCGTCCGCTCTACGTGCCGCACGCGTTCGGCACGTACGCGGCGACGCGCGTCAAGCAGGCGGTGCAGGGCACGCCGGTGTTCACGGTGCACCGCGTGCTGACGCCCGAGGAGGCGGAGGGCATCCTCGAGCGCGGCGAGGCCGACGCCGTCACCGTCGTGCGCGCGCTGATCGCCGACCCGGAGTGGGCCAACAAGGCGCGCGACGGCGTCACGACCACGATCCGGCGCTGCACCGGCGTCAACCAGGGCTGCTACGGCAACCTGACGCTCGGTCTGCCGGTCACCTGCGTGACCAATCCCGCCGTCGGGCGCGAGGACGACCTCGGCCACGGCACGCTGGTGCCGGCGTCGAAGAAGAAGCGCGTCGTCGTGGTCGGCGGCGGACCGGCCGGGCTGGAGGCTGCGTGGGTCGCGGCGGCGCGCGGCCACGAGGTGATCCTGCTCGAGCGCGGCCCGCGGCTCGGCGGCAAGATCCCGCTCGCGGCCTCGCTGCCCGGGCGCGAGGAGATCGCCGACCTCGCG
>VGTK01000210.1 GCA_016874715.1 Deltaproteobacteria bacterium
CGCGGCGGCCGTCCGGCGTGACGCGGGCGACGTGCCCTGGGCGACCGTCTCGATGCGCACGCCGCGGTACCCGAGACGCGACGCCGGCGGAGCGGCGACGCCGTGGTCACGCGACAGGCGCGGGCGTCCGAGCCGCTCGAGCAGCGCGCGTTCCGCGCGACCCTGCAGGACGACCGACGGATTCGGCCGCCCGCTGAAGACGTCGATCGTGACCCGGAGTGCCATTCGCGACCTCCTACTGCGGCGTCGCCACCACCTGCGGTACGTAGAATCCGTGCAGCGTCTCGAGCGCGTGCACGGCGGCCTCGTAGCCACCGCCCCACGTGTTGACGTTGTACGACACGGCGAAGCCGCCCGGAACCAGCTCGGGGTGCGCCTTCGCCGCGTAGGCAGCGTAGCGTGGATCGCACTCCGGCGGCACCGGTCCGCCGTTCGCCTGCTCGCGCACGCGGTCGAGGTCGGGGCACGTACCGCGCGTCGCCTGCCACTGGTCCGGCAGGCGGTACACGACGCCGCGATCGCGCCAGGGTCCGAGCAGGTCGTCGGCGGTGTAGAGGCGGAGCTCGTAGTGCAGCGGCGGAATCTGGAAGCTGTACCAGCCGATCCCCGGCGCCGCGTCCACCGTCGCCTCCGAGGTCCCGGGGAGACCTTCGACGACGTGCAGCTGCGCGGGGGCGAGGCTCGTGTCCCAGACCGGCCGAGCCCCGTCTCGTCCGACGACCAGGTACTCGAGCCGCGGACGCCAACCGGAGTCCGCGACCGCGCGCGCGTCGAGCCGCGCCGCCACGGTACGCGCGTTCGGCCCGACGTCGCGCGCGCCGAGCACGTAGAGGTGCTCGCCGTGCGGCACGAGCGCCGTCGTCCAGCTGAGGCCGGGGGCCCGGTCGGTCGCATCGCGGAAACCGTCGAGCTCGTGCACGTCGTAGAGCCACGCGTCGGGCGGTGCGTCCGGGTTCCGGACGCGTACGAGCACGTTGCCGACCGGCGCAAGCCCGCTCGCGAGGGTGTGCCGGTTCGCCGTCACCAGCAGCACGCTGCCGGCGCGGACGCCCGCGAGCGGCCAGAGAAAGCCGTCGCCGGGGGCAGCGAAGAGCGGCGCGGGCGCGCCGGCCGGATCGGTGCGCCAGTACTTGACGACCGGCCAGAGCGCGCCGTCACGGCCGCGGATCATCGTGCCGGCAGAGTTGGCGATCATCCCGGCGCTCGCACCGCTCACGTCGCGGTCGCAGTACGCCCGCCCGTCGGCGCAGCGCTCGCGCACCTCGCCGAGCAGGGTGTCGCCGAAGATCCACACCCAGCGGTCATCGGCGAGGCGGATCGACGTCGCGACGTCGCCGCCGAGCCAGCTCGGGCCCTGCGGCGCGCGATACGGGTCGAGCAGCGCCTGCAGGTCGGGCGCGGGTGCGAGGACCGGTCCCGGCGCGCTCGTCCCGGCGAACGGCTCCGCTGCCGGTGCCGGTGCCGCAGCGTCGGAGGCCGGCGGCAGCACCGGTACCGCGCGGCGCGCCCCCGGCGCGAGGCCGCACTGCACCAGGCACGGCAGCGCGGCGAGCAGCAGGAGGCGGACGCCCGCACGACCGCGCCCGGGAGGGCGCGGCGACGACGGGTCCTGCGCGAGGCCACCCACGTGGCGTTCTTGTCCCGTCGCACGCCGACGCGCAAACGGGCGCCCGAACGCACGCCGACACGCGAGCCGGCGCCCGAGCCGTGGAGTCCCCCGTGGCGCGCGCTCAGCGGCAGATCACGTTCTGCTCCACGGCGGCACAGCTCGGGCTCGCCGCGGGCGGCGCCGCGAAGCGCGCGAGCACGCACTCGCCCGCGGTGCCGAGCCCGAGCGACAGCTCGTGCGCGCCGAGGGACGGGAGGGCCGCGGGGCTCTCGAAGCGCACGTTGAACAGGATCCGGCCGTCGGCCGTGAGCGAACGGTCGGCGATGTCGATGCGACGGATGCCGCCGTGGACGCCGGTCGCGGAGCGGTAGATCCAGCGCGTGCCGGCCGTGTTCGCGGTCCAGCCCGTGCCGCCCGGCACGGCCACGTCGAGCACGCCGGCGACGACGACGCGGACGCCGTTCAGGTTCGGCGCGATCGACGTCCACGGCTTCGGGATCGTCGCCTTGCCGTCGATCAGGAGGAGCCCGCGCGCCGGCTTGACGCGCATGCGCGCCTTGTCCGCCGTCGGCCCGTCGCAAGCGTCCCCCGCGATCGGTGTCGGACCCGGGGTGGGCGACGGAGACGGCGTCGGCGCCGGTGGCAGGCCGGCTTTCCACTCCTGCAGCAGTGCGTGCAGCGCCTGCGGCGCGTTGGTCGGCGGCGGTGCGCCGGTCTGGCTCGCGGTGTTGACGCCGTGGCAGCTCGAGCAGACGCGGATCTCGCCGGCCTGGAAGCTGAGCCAGTTGCGCTCGCGGACGACGCCGTTGCCGTTCGCGTCGGTGAGCTGCCAGCTGAGCGCGCGGCGCGCCGGCACGAGCGCGGCCATGGAGCCGTCCGCACCGAGCTCGACCGCTCCCGCGGGACCATCCGCCGCCTGCGACACCCCGGGCTCGTGGATCGGCCGCGCGAGAACCCGGCGCCCCGCACGCGGCTGGCTCGTCCCGCCGTAGCCGCGGACCGCGTCGGCCTGGAAGAACTGCAGGTACGACACGTCGTAGACGGTCCCCGGCGCACCGATCGAGCTGACCCCGCCCGGAACGCGCAGGTTGAACGGCTGCTGGCGGTCGGCGCGATCGCGCTGGGTGACGTCGCGCGACACGACGAGCGCGAGCTGGTTCGCCGCGAGCCAGGCGCGGAACGCCGCGACGTCGACGCTCTCCTGCGCGAACACCTGCGCCTCGACGTCGGGCAGCGTCGCCGTGCGCGCGATCGGGACCGCCCGCGCGACGACCTCGACCGGGTCGAGCTCCCACAGCGTCCCGTCGAACGTGGCGAGCACGTCCGGCGTCCACCAGCTCACCGCCTTCCGGATGCCGGCGGTGAGGTCCGCCGACGGCGCGAAGAACGTCCCCTGCCTGGTCAGGACTTTCAGGCGAAACTGATACGACCAGCTCGGCGCCGCCGTGCTGCCGAGGTTCACCAGCGGGCCGGTGGCCGGCGTGTGCACCGCGAGCAGCGTGCCGTCGCTCAGGGGCAGCGGGTTCCGGAAATAGCCGGTGTCCTCCGGAACGTCCGCGTCGTTGCCGGTCGGCGTCACGGCCGTGAGCGTCATCGCGTCGGGATTCACGCTCGGCGTGCCGGTCATGCGCAGGAGCGTCCCGGCCGCGGCCGTACCGAACTCGGGCGCGTCGGTGGCGAGGAAGTCGCCCGGGCGCGTCGGGTCCTCGCGCAGCTGCATGAGGCCCCCGTCACCGCGGATGCGCAGCCGGTTCGCGTGGAACTGCGGCGGCACGAAGTAGCTCAGGTTCTGGTCCGCGACGAAGCTGCCGTCGGTGTAGCTGCCGCCGAGCTCGTGGCGTCCTACGTGATTGACGGTCTCCTCGGCGGTGCCGTCCTGGTTCATCTCCCACGGGAAGAAGTGGTTGAACGTGTGGCGCGCGAGAGCGGGCGAGTACTGCGGGTCGTTGACGCTGCGCGGCTCGGGAAACACCTCGGCGCCCGCGAGCGCGGTCGTCTTCGCGGCGTCCGCCGCCTCGCTCGCCCAGGTGAACGCGCCAAACGACGCTGCCGTGGCCGGTGCGTCGCCCTGCTGGTCGCGCTGCAGGTGGTCCCACTTGGTGAAGATCACGCGGCCGAAGCTGTCCAGCGACAGCGAGAAGGCCCCGCTCGGCGAGTGCTCGACCAGCGTCAGCGCACCGGTGGACTCGTCGAGCGAGTAGATCCCCACCACCGTCGCCGTCGACTCGTACTCGTCGCGCTGCGGATGGTGGTGGGCGGCACCCGACGGCGGGCGATCCGAGGTGAACAGGATGCGATCGTCGGTGCCGTAGATCGGCGAGACGTTGTTGTAGTCCGCGGGCTGCCCGGCAACGTGGCGGACGCTCGCGGTCTCGTTCCGGCCGAGTCCGGTCACCTCGTAGATCTGCCAGCGAAACGACCTGATCTGGTACTGCTGCGTGGGCGCGCCGACGACCATCGAGAACAGGGCCTTCGTGCCGCTCCAGTGGATGCACGGCTCGCGCACGGCGATCGCGCCGGCGCTCTGCTGCCCGGCGTTGCCGTAGCCCGCCTCCTGCGTCAGAAAGCGCAGCGTGCCGTCGCCATAGCGGATGACGAGGTCGCCGCCGCGGGGCGCGGACTCGAGGGTGCCGGTGTGGTTGCCGAACGTGCTGGTCAACGACGCGAACCCGCCGACCGGCACCTGCGTGACGAACAGGACGGGATTCGGCGTCGACGGCAGGGCGAGGGCAGCCGGGACCTCCGCGGCCAGAAACGAGAGCACCAGCACGCCGACGACGACCTTGTTCCGCATCACCGATCCTCCGCTGCTCCACCGAGACGACGGAGCGAAGCCGGGCGGGTCCAAGATCCGGGCCACGCGGCACGCGCGCCGGCGGCCACGATCGCGCCATGAGGCTCGCACGGGGACAGGGCGCGGCATGCGCCACGGCGGACGGACGGCACGGATACTGGGATTGACGATCGCGTGCGGGCTCGCGGCAGCGAACGCCGCGGCGGAAAGCCACGGGCCTGCCGCGACCCGTTCGCCCGAGACGCGCGCGACAACGCCGGAGCACCGGCACGCGACATCGGCAGTTCCCTGTTCTCCCGCGGCGCGCTATCCTGCGCCTGCCGCAAGGGCGGCGTGCGACGCCGGCGTCACGACGATGCTGCGATGGTCGCGGGAAGCGGAGGCAGGCGGTGGATCGCCGAGGGGCGAGCGGATGCGGAGCGGAGCGCAGGCGCGCGGGCGGCACGGCTGCGCTCCTCGCGCGCACGGTGGCCGCCCTCGTCGGTGGTGCGCTGCTCGCCGCGGGCTGCTCCGCGGTCAGGCCGAGCCGCCCGAGCGACGCCTGCGCGATCTTCGAGGAGCACCCGGACTGGTACGAGGACGCGCAGAGCTCCTACGAGAAGTGGGGCGTCCCGGTTCCGATCCAGCTCGCGGTGATCCACCAGGAGTCGCGCTTCGTGGCCGACTCGCGGCCGCCGCGCGGAACGTTCCTGTGGATCTTCCCCGGCGCGCGCCCGTCGAGCGCGTACGGCTACGGGCAGATCCTCGACGGCACGTGGGACCGCTACGTCGAGAGCAGCGGCAGCTTCTTCTCCGACCGCGACGACTTCGCCGACGTCACCGACTTCATCGGCTGGTACGGCTCGATCGGCGAGCGGCGCCACGGCATTCCGCGGTCCGACCCGTACGCGTTCTACCTCGCGTATCACGAGGGCCACGCGGGCTACGCGCGCGGTAGCTACAAGCGGAACCGCAAGCTGCTCGCGGTCGCGAACGAGGTCGCGACGCTGTCACGGCGGTACGAGCGTCAGCTCGTGGCTTGCGGCGCGCCGGGGTAGTCGGGTTGGCTTCGCCAGAGTGGAGGCGCGCGCGGGAGTCGGTTGCGAGCTTGCCGGGCTGCGCGAGCGGCCTCAGAAGCCGCGCAGCACGCGGGGTGCTCGGTGAAGGCCTCGGTGACCACCGCGAAGAACTTCGCGGGGCTCGTGGCGCCGTACGGGTCGCTGTCGGTCGGACGTCCCTGGGGGCTGTCGTCCGACAGGGACGTCGCGCTACGGCCGGCCGCGTCTCACTGCTGCGGGATCGAGCTCAGAACCAGAGCGTTGAAGAGCAGCACCCACGCCTCGTGCTCGGCGTACCCGTTGATCTCCTCCTGGGTACAGCGGAAAGGAAGATCCGGGTTCTCCCAGATCTCGACCTGCTCGCCCGAGATGTAGACACGACGGGGGTTGGCCTGAGCTTCCATGTATCCCACTCGACTCGCGATGACGGTTTCTGAAGGGTCGAAGCGCACTCTTTTCGCTCCTTCAGGCCGCGAAGGCGGGCGATCCGGGGAGCTCGCGAAGATCGAAGCGGGCGCCGTGGAGCTTTCCTTCGAGCCGGACGAGGCCGGTGTTGACCATGTGCACGACCGTCGCCATGACCTCCGCCTCGGAGGTCGCATTCTCGGCGACGACGGTGACCAGATCCTGGATCGTGACTTGTGGTGCCATGAGACTCTCCTTTTGCCCTCCATGACGGAGCAAGTGCGGTGCCAGATGCGCAATCACCCCGCGACGGCCCGGAACGCTCGGATTCCCGTGGGAATCGGCGCCACAGCGCGCACGGGGGCCACGGCCTGCGGCGCGCGATGTGGACGCCAGTGGACATCCTGCCTGACGAAGAGCCCGATTTTGACAACCGCGACACCCGAACCAACACCACTCTCGACCCCGCGCCGACGATCGCGCACACTCCGACCGCGATGACCCTCCGATCAGGCGCCACCTCCCGCCCGGGCCGACTCCCGGCCACGCCCGACCGCCTGCGCGCCGATCTCGCCGCGGTCGTCGGCGGGGAGAACCTGATCGATCAGGCGGCGGCGCTGATGGTCTACGAGTGCGACGGTTACACGCTCGAGCGCGCGGCACCCGATCTCGTCGTCCTGCCGGGCAGCCCCGAGGAGGTGGCGCGCGTGGTGCGCGTCCTCGCCGACGCGGGCGTGCCGTTCGTGCCGCGCGGCGCCGGCACCGGGCTCTCGGGCGGCACCCTGCCGGTCGCGGCACCCGTCATGGTGTGCACGAGCCGCCTGCAGACGATCGAGTCGGTCGACGTGCGCAACCGCCGCGTGGTCGCACAGGCGGGGGTGGTGAACCTGTGGATCAGCCGGCGCGTGCAGGCCGACGGGCTGCTCTACGCGCCCGACCCCTCGAGCCAGGGCGCGTGCACCATCGGCGGCAACGTCGCCGAGAACTCCGGCGGACCGCACACGCTCAAGTACGGCGTCACCACGAACCACGTGCTCGGCGTCGAGCTGGTGCTGTCCTCGGGCGAGGTCGTGCGGCTCGGCGGCGCCGTGGAGGAACGTCCGGGCTACGACCTCACGGGGCTCGTCGTCGGCTCGGAAGGCACGTTCGGCATCGTCACCCGGGCGACGCTGCGCCTGACGCGCACGCCCGAGTCGTACCGCACGCTGCTCGCGGTCTTCGACTCGGTCGACGCGGCGAGCGAGGCCGTGTCCGGGATCATCGCGACCGGCATCGTACCGGCGGCGCTCGAGATGATGGACCACCTGATCCTCGAGGCCGTCGAGTCCGCGTTCCACGCCGGGTTGCCGACCGACGCGGGCGCCGTGCTGCTGGTGGAGCTCGACGGCGCCGAGGCCGGCCTCGAGCCGCTCGCGGCGCGCGTGCGCGAGGTCTGCACGCGGCACGGCGCGCGCGAGGTCCGCCTCGCGGCGACCGACGCCGAGCGGGCGCTCCTCTGGAAGGCGCGCAAGCGCGCCTTCGGCGCGGTCGGACGCCTCGCCCCGAACTACTGCACGCAGGATGGTGTGGTGCCGCGGACGCGCGTCCCCGAGATCGTGCGCGCCATCGCGGCGACCGCAGAACGCCACCGCCTGCGCATCGGCAACGTGTTCCACGCCGGCGACGGCAACATCCACCCGATCATCCTGTTCGACGAGCGCAACGCCGACGAGGTGCGCCGCGTGCTCGAAGCGGGGCGCGAGATCCTCGAAGCCTGCGTGGCGCTCGGCGGCAGCGTGACCGGCGAGCACGGCATCGGGGTCGAGAAGATGGCGCAGATGCCGCTGCTGTTCTCGCCCGAGGACATCCTCGCGATGACGCGCGTGCGTGCCGTCTTCGACCCCGAGCAGCGCTCGAACCCGCACAAGATCTTCCCCGACGCGAAGGTCTGCGTCGAGACGCGGGTACCGCGCCGCCAGGCCGCGATGTGAGCACGATACGGCCGGCGGAGAGCACGACCGTCGACGGGGTCGTCGCCGGGCGTGCGACCGACGCCGCGAGCGTCGACGAGGTGCGCGACGTGCTGCGCGCGGTCTCGTCGGCGAGCGGGGCGCTGCTCGCGACCGGACGCGGGCGCCACCTGGCGATCGGCGAGCCGCCGTCGCGCTGCGACGTGCTGCTGCGGCTCGCCGGTCTCGCGAGGATCCGCGAGCACCACGCGGCCGACATGACGATCACCGTCGAGGCGGGCTGCACGCTCGAAGCGATCGACGCGCAGCTCGCGACGGCGGGACAGTGGCTCGGGCTCGACGCGCCGGCGCCCGCCGACACCACCGCCGGCGGCGTCCTCGCGGCGAACCTGTCGGGCCCGCTGCGCGCTTCGCACGGCACCGCACGCGACCTGCTGCTCGGGCTCCGCTGGGTGTCGGCGCAGGGCGAGCTGGTCGCCGCGGGCGGCAAGGTCGTCAAGAACGTCGCCGGCTACGACCTGCACCGGGCGCACGTCGGCGCGCTCGGGACGCTCGGCGTGCTGGTCGAGGCGACGTTCAAGGTGCGCCCGCGGCCGCCGCACGAGCGCGCGCTGGTGATCGCCTGCGACGACGCGCGCGGCGCGATCGCCAGCGCGCTCGACGCGCGCGACGTCGTGGAGCCCGCGTGGCTCGAAGCCGCATCGGGCGGCGTGCTCGGTGTCGCGGGGGCGGCCGGGATCGCCGTCGGCTGGCTCGGCATCGAGCAGGAGCTGGACGACGCCGAGCGCCGCGTCCGCGCGCGCCTCGCCGGCGCCGCCGGTGCGACCGTCCGGCACGCGCTCGCGGACGCCGACGCGGCCGCGCTGCGACACCGGCTCGCGGACCTGTCGGTCACGCCGGCTGCGGCCGTGCTGCGCATCGCGACCCTGCCCGACGCGCTCGGCGATGCGCTGGCGTCGCTCCTCGACGCCGCCGGACCAGGCAGCCTGCGCTGGGCCGCCCACGCGGCGAACGGCGTCGCGCGCGTGCTCGTCGACGACCCGGCACCCGTCGCCGGGCTGGTCGCCGGGCTCCGGCCGCGGCTCGAGCGCGACGGTGGCTCGCTCGTCGTCGAGCGCGCCGCCGCCGACGTCAAGCATACCCTCGCCGGGCACGGCGGCGTGTTCGGCGACCCCGGCCCCGGACGCGCGCTCATGCGGCGCCTGAAGGACGCCTTCGACCCCGGCCGGGTGCTGTCGCCCGGACGCTTCGTGGCGGGGATCTGACGTGCGCTTCGTCGAGACGGACAAGCTGCTCTCCTGCGTGCACTGCGGCCTCTGCCTGTCGGCGTGCCCGACGTACGTCGAGCTCGGCAACGAGGCGGACTCGCCGCGCGGGCGCATCCTGCTGATGCGCGCGCTCGAGGAGGGCCGCGTCGCGCCAGCGGCGGAGGTGACGCGCCACCTCGACACCTGTCTCGGCTGCCGCGCGTGCGAGACCGCGTGCCCGTCGGGCGTGCCGTACGGATCGCTGATCGAGGCTGCGCGGCCGTTCGTCGAGCGCCAGCGTCCGCTGGCCGCACGCCTCGCGCGCCGCGCCCTCGACGCGGTGCTGACGCGCCCCGCGCTGCG
>VGTK01000211.1 GCA_016874715.1 Deltaproteobacteria bacterium
CGCGTGCGCCGGCCGGGGTGGGCCGGCGGCGCTGGACACGAGGCGCTGCCCGGCGACGGCGTCGTGACGCTGCCGGTGGACTGGGAGTGGTGGGCGACGGACCACCGCGTGGAGGGCGAGGGCGCGTCGGTCCACCTGCGGCGCGGCCCGGTCGTGTACTGCGTCGAGGGCGCGAGCCTGTCCGGCGTCGACCTGCGCGACCTGATCGTCGATCCGACGCGCGGCCCGCAGGCAGCCTTCCGCCGACGAGCCGCCACGGCGGCGACGTTGCACCGCCGCTGGGACGGCCGCGCGGCGGGCGTGCCGGTCGCGGTCACGCCGATCCCGTACGCCGACTGGGCGAACGGCGCATCGACGACGATGCGCGTACGCTTCCCCGTCGGCTGACCTCGCGCCTCGCCGGCGTTCCCCGACGGTGGTAGCAGCATCCGATGTCGAGACGGTGGACGCGCCGCGCGCTGCTGCTGCTCTTCGCCGCGGTGTTCGCGGTCGCGACTCTCGAAGGTGCGCTGCGCTTGGTCGCGCGCGTCGTCGCCGCCCGACGCGACGCGCTCGCCACGGCGACCAACCCGGCCCTCGTCGTCTACGGCGATTCGACGCCGTACGGCCTCGGGAACGCGGTGCACCTGTCGGACCTGCTGGCGCGCGCGGTCGGCGTACCCGTGGGCGACCGCAGCTGGCCGGGGCTGAACTCGACGCAGGTCGCGCACCTCTTGCACGACGACCTCGCGCGCACCTCGCCGCGCGTGCTGGTCGTCATGGCGGGGGTGAACGACGCGTGGAATCTCGAGGACGTCCCCGGCGCTCTGCTCGGCGACGCGGCCCGCATGCGCCGCTGGCTGCCGCGGCTGAGGGCCATCCGCCTTCTGACGCTGGGGTTTGCGGCCGGCCTCGGCGGGTACGGAGTCGAGTCGAGCGTCGCGAGCGGCTGGTCGCTGCGCGACGAGACCGCGCGCCTGCTGCCCGCGTCGGCGATCCGGCGCATCCAGTCGGCGAGCTTCGCGAGCATCTCGAACGACGCGGCCGCGCACGGCGCAAGAGTACTCTACCTCGGCTACCAGGCGGAGGGCTGGGCCGGCGTCGGCGATCTCGCCGAAGACGTCCTGCGGGCCGAGCACGGCGACGAGCTGGTGCCCGTGCGCGACCTCTTCGTCGACGGCGCGGGTCGCCGCCGCATGCTGCAGGACGACCACTTCCATCCCGACGACGACGGCCAGCGTGCCATCGCCGCGCGGGTGGTCGAGGCGCTGCGCGAGCGTGGCTGGATCGGCGCGCTCGGGCCGATTCAGTCGCCTCTGTCCGTCCTCCGCTCGGCAGCGCCCTCGGCGCCGAAGTCGCCGTCGAGCTTCGTCCCGCCCGCGCCCGGGAACATCGTCGGGTAGTGCTCGCGGAACGCGGCGAGGATCTCGTCGAGCGGCACGTCGTCGTAGCTGCCGCGGTCGCGCACGTACTCCATGAACGTGCGCTTGGCGCCGTCGTGCGCCTGCAGCAGCGAGTCGTGCACGCCGTCCCAGTCCAGCGGCTCGACGCCGAACTTCGCGCACAGCTCCTTGTTGAACGCCGGCGTCGCCTTCACCCAGCGGGCGTCGAGCAGCAGCTCGGCGTTGCCGTGGAACACGAAGAGATCCGTGCCCATCGCGGCGCGGAGCTTCTCGGTGCTGAGGTGGTTGCGCACGTCGGCGAAGCCGAGCCGGGCGGGAATCCCTTCGGCGCGCGCGCACGCGGCGAGCAGCGCGGCCTTCGCGACGCACCAGCCGCGGCGGTTCGCGAGCGTCGTCGAGGCGCGCATGCCGGCGACGTCGAGCCCCAGGCCATAGGGGTCGTAGACCACGTCGTCGCGAACCGCTTTGTACAGCCGGATCGCGCGCTCGCGCGGGTCGGACGCGTCGCCCGCGGCGGCGCGCGCGTACGCGATCACCGCGGGGTGGTCGGAGTCGATGATGGGGGTCGGCGCAAGGAAGCGGTCGTCGGTCATGGCGTGCTCGTCCGCGAGCGGCAGTTGCGCGTGACCGTGCCGCTGCCGCTGTTCGCGCCGGTGCTGACGGTGGAGGTCTCGACGCAGTCGGCGTCGGTCGGCATGCTCGTGCCCTCGCGGTCCTGCCCCGCCTGCAGCGCGCGCTGGTAGTATTGGTTCTCCTGGTATTGACGGCGCTGCTCGTCCTGGCTCGCGCTGGTCGGGAACGGGTCGCGCGTCGCGTCGGGCTCGAGCTTCGTCTGGCCCGACATGTCGTTCATCGCCGACATGCCCATCTGCCGGTTGTACTGCTGCTGCTTCGCCGCGAAGTCGGCGAGGCCGCAGGCGGCGCAGGCGAATGCCGCGACCGTCAAGGGAACCATCGCTCTCATCCCGACCTCTCTCTCATCGTGTCCGTCACGACCCGCCATTGCGCCTCCAGGCCCAGCCGCCCCAGCCAATCGGCGAGGGCAGTGCGGTCGAGCTCGACCAGCGACAGTGTCAGCATCGCACGGATGTCACGGACGTGTTTCTCGGAGCCACCTTCGCGGTAGTACTCGAGCTTCCGCAGGATGACGTACTCGGGCGGTGCGACGCTGACGGTGAGCGTGCCGATGGGAATGCGCAGCGTCCGGCCGATCGCCCACGCGTGCAACGGATCCCGGTTGGCCGGATAGACGTCCGCCTTGAGTCCCGAGGGCACGTGGATGATGTTGAAGTGCCCGCGGCTCTCCCGCCGGGCTTCGAGCGTCATGACCTCCTGCGGTGGAAGGTAGAACTCGGGCGGCGCGAACACCGGGCCGAGAGCGGCGATGGCGCTCTCGTCGAGAAAGGCCACGAGGTCGACGTCGTGGGTCATCCGCGGCTCGCCGAAGAGCGTGGAGGCGACGCTTCCGCTCACCATGTAGCGGATGCCGAGCTCCTCCAGCGGGCGGACGAACAGGGTGAGCAGGTCAGGATCGGGCATGGAGGAACGCCGCGCGGACGCAGGCGTCGACGCGCTCGTCCGACCAGTCGGGATGGATGCTGCGGACGAAGGCCGTCTTCAGCCGCCGGGCCGACCAGTAGAGCTGGACGGCTGCCTCCCAGCGCTGACCCGGGGTCATGGAGCGGAAGATCGCCTGCTGCTCCGGGCTCGGCGCCTCGTCGTCGACCACGCCCCGACTGTGCCTCAGAGCTCGGCCAGCGACAAGGTGGTGCGATCCTTGTGACGTCTCCCGGAAACCCGAAATGACATCCGCGCACTCAACGTGCCGCCAGCTCGCGCACGACCAGCGAGTGGTGCTCCAGCATGACGGGGTCCACCGTGCAGAGGCGCAGGCGCCGGACGGCGCTGTGCGCCACCAGAAGCCGGTCGAACGGGTCTCGTGTCCAGGAGAGCCCGAACGCGGCCGTCGCCAGAGCGACGGATCCAACGTCGTCGATGACGAACCGCGGATCGGTGCCGAGCCTCTCGACGAACTCCGCGTGGCGAACCTCGACCCGGCCTACTTCTCCAAGGAACGCGATCTCGAGGAGCGATACGGGCGAGACGGTCCAGGGCGCGTAGCGCTCGACCCAGCGGTACTCCCGAAGCCGCCTGGAGCCGAGCGCGATCCAGAGAAGAAAGTGCGTATCGAGAAGCGCGGTCATCCCGTGCGCCGGCGAACGGAGCGTAGGGGTTGCCGGGCGCCCGTCCAGACCCAGCCCCACCGATCGGCCTCGTCGAGGCCGGGCGAGCGGAGCACGTCCGCATAGCTCGGTACCCGAGCGCGCGAGCCCCGGCGGGGCTCTTCGCGCTGGAGCACGATCCGCCGTCCGTGGCGCTCGACGATCAGGACTTCACCCGCGGCCACCTCGTCGAGCAGCTCGAACCACCGGCGGCGGGCGTCGGACGCGGTCACGCGCTTCATGCGTACAACGTACATCTGGCAGCTCGACCAGGTCAACCGAGGCGCTGCTGGAGCTCGGCTCGAGCGAACACCCGCGTGCGGCGCTCGCGCCGCGTTGCTGCAGGCGGCGGGAATGCTGACCGCCGCATGGGCCGGACTGGCTCTCGCGGTCACCCCGGGCCTGCCGGAATTCTCAGTTGACTGGACGTGGCAGCGCGTAGGATAGTTCTCACCCAAGCCCCGGCCAGTCGTCGACCGGGGTGCCAAGAGCAACGACCGAGGGGAGGTATTCTCGATGAGCAAGGTATTGCGATGGACACCGGTGGCGGCAGCGCTGGTGCTGCTGGCGAGCACGGCTGGCGCGCAGGGCGGCAAGCCGCTGGCGAAGTGTCCGGTGGACGCGGTGGTGTCGGGCACGGTGTGCATGGACAAGTACGAGGCGAGCGTGTGGCGGGTGCCGAACCCGACGACGACCAACAAGAATCTCGTGAAGAAGATCCAGCAGGGCAAGGCGACGGCTGCGAACCTGGCGGCGGGCGGCGCGACGCAGCTCGGTGTCGGGAGCGACAACTACGCGCCGTGTGCGGACAGCGGGCAGAACTGCAGCGACGACATCTACGCGGTGAGCCTGCCGGGGGTGCCGCCGTCGGCGCGCATGACGTGGTTCCAGGCGCAGGCGGCGTGCGAGAACGCGCGCAAGCGGCTGCCGTCGAATGCGGAGTGGCAGGCGGCGGTGGCGGGCACGCCGGACCCGGGGCCGGACAACGGCACGACCGATTGCAACACGGCGAGCGGGTCGGCGGTCAGCACCGGATCGCGTAGCGCCTGCGTGTCGTCGCGTGGTGCCTTCGACATGGTGGGCAACCTGTACGAGTGGGTAGCGGACTGGGTGCCGCGCTCGACGGCGTGCGGAACCTGGAGCGGAGGCGTCAGCCCGACGGGCGACGATCAGTGCTTGGCTGGCGCGGCCACGACGGGGGAACCCGGTGCGCTGCTGCGCGGCGGCAACTTCTTCAGCGGTACCGGCGCCGGTCCGCTCACGGTCCGTGGCGACAGCGAGCCGTCCCTCTCGATCGTCAGCATCGGCTTTCGTTGCGCCCGCTAGTCACGTTTTTGTTGGCCCTTTGAGCCTTTGCGTTGCGGCGTCGCGTGGATGGGCGGGCGGCTTTGCGCACGTCCGTCCACGCGACGGCGGCGAGATGTTTGTGGCGTCAGCCGTGATCTGAGCCGTGAGCGTGAGCGAGCGGCGGGTGTCAGCCCGCTCGTTGACGCGCCCGGCTCCGATCCGAGTGAGCGTTGCCACGAGGTGAAGCGATGGCCTCACGTAGTTCCGACCTCATCCCGGTGGTGCAGAAGTCGTACGACCTCTGCGCCGGGCTGTACGCGCACGTGAACCGGTTCCCGCGCGCGCAGCGCGGCCTGCTTGGGCGGGTGATCCTGGACGACGCGCTGCAGATGCTGGTCTCGTTGACGGTCGCGAACCGGCGCACCGACAAGGCCGAGACCCTGCGCGAAGCCAGCGGCCGGCTGGACGCGCTCCGCATCACGCTCCGCCTCGGCAGGCACCTGGGCTTCGTGTCGAACGGCGGCTACGAGGACCTGTCGAAGGGAGCAGACGAGGTCGGCCGTATGCTCGGCGGGTGGCTCAAGCACGAGCAGGGCGGGGTGGCCGCGCCGGTGGCAGCGCCGCCCGGGCCGCCGCCCGGCGTCGAGCGCGCGCCCGCGCCGCAAAGGCGCACCGGCGGCGTGCGCTACACGATGCGCAGCCCGACCGTCGAGAGGTATCTACGCGCGAAGCTCGAGCACCCGCGCGCGATCGTCTTCATCACCACCGGTGTGTTCTGTCAGAGCTTCTTCGAAGATGCCGTCGAGTGCGGGCGCGTGCTGCGCGTCGCGGTGCGCGACCTCGCGGCCGAGTCCGAGCCGGCACGGATTTCCACGTGCGGCATCCCCAGGGCGAACCTGGAGAAGTACATCAGTCTTCTCCAGCAGGCCGGACGGGAGGTGCACGTGGAATAGGGGCCTGGGCCAAACCGGTGCGCTGCTGCGCGGCGGCAACTTCAACAACGGTACCAACGCCGGTCCGCTCACGGTCAATGGCAACAACGAGCCGTCCAACTCGAACGACAACATCGGCTTTCGTTGCGCCCGCTAGTTGTCCCAGCCGGGAACACGCTGCCCGGCGGTCTGTCGCACCGCCTCCACGGAGACGGTGCCCGTGCCAACGGGATGACAGGGCCCATGTCCCTGGCGTGGCCCCGTCGTGGGGTGCGCTGAATAGCCAAACCGGCGGGTCCGGCCAGTAGGCGATCGAACGCCGGGCCCGCCGCCCCGGCGCTGCGACCATGCGATCCGAGAAGAACCTGCTCGCGAAGGTCATCGCCTTCGACAACCTGCATCGCGCCTTCGGCGGCGCGAGCCACGGCAAGCGCGATCGGCCCGACATGCGCGAGTTCGAGTACCACCTGGAAACCCGGCTCTTCGAGATCCGCGACGAGCTCGCGGCCGGGGAATATGCCTGGGGTCCGTTCCACCGCTTCTGGGTCAACGATCCGAAGCGCCGGGAGATCCGGGCGGCGCCGTTTCGCGACCGCGTCGTGCACCACGCGCTCTTCAACGTGCTCGATCCGATCTTCCGGCGCGGCTTCATCGCCGACAGCTACGCGTGCATTCCCGGCCGAGGAACGCACCGCGCGGTGGAGCGCTACCGGGCGTTCGTGCGCGCCCGCGCCGGGCGCGGCTATCGCCTGCAGGGCGACGTCAAGCGCTACTTCGCCAGCGTCGATCACGCGGTGCTCCTCGGGCGCCTGGAGCGCCGGGTCGGCGACGGCCGTCTGCTGAACCTTCTCGGTACACTGGTCACGCATGGTGCCGAGCGGCCCGGCTGCGGCATCCCGATCGGCAGCCTCACGAGCCAGCTCTTCGCCAACGTCTATCTCGACGCGCTCGACCACTTCGTGAAGGAGCGCCTGCGCGTGCGGCACTATCTCCGGTACATGGACGACTTCCTGCTGCTCGCGTCAGACCGGCGGGAGGCCAGGGATCGCCTCGGCCAGGTTCGAGAATTCCTCACCGAGCAGCTCCGCCTCGAGCTGAATCCCAGGCGCGTGAGCGTGGCGCCCATCAGCGAGCCCTGCGACCTGCTCGGCTACGTCCATCACGCGGACGGGCGCACCCGGGTGCGCCGGCGCAGCGTTCGCCGGCTCTGGCGCCGTGTGCCCGCCCTCGGGCGGCGCGTGGCCGCGCGGGAGATCGATCCGGACGACGCCCGGGCCTCGGTCGCGAGCTGGTTCGGTCTCGCGGCGCATGCCGATGCGTTTCGCCTGTCGAAGAGCATGTTCACGCAGCGTGACGTCGACAACGTCGGCAAGCGCCTGCTGGTGCGATCCTTGTGACGTCTGCCAGGCGACGACCGCGAGGCCGGGAATCCTCTTTCGGGAAGCTTGCCCGAATATACTGATACTTGTATGAGACGACGTGGCCGAGAAACCCGTGATCTGGCTCGGAACCGCACGGGAGGATCTTCGCGGTTTCCCGGTCGACGCGCGTCAAGTGGCAGGATTTCAACTTCGACGGGTCCAGCAGGCGCTCGACCCGAACGAGTGGAAGCCGATGCCGGCCATCGGTCTCGGCGTGCGTGAGGTTCGAGTACGCACCGGGCTCGAGCATCGCGTCGTCTATCTCGCGAAGTTCGATGATGCGGTCTACGTGCTCCACGCATTCCAGAAGCGCTCGCAGCGGACCCCGAAACGGGACTTGGGCCTCGCAAGGCAGCGCCTCCGCGACCTCCTGAGACGACGCCGGCAGGAAAGCAGGTGAAGCCGACCATGCAGCGCAAGGTGACGCGTTCCAACGGAAATGTCTTCCGCGACCTCGGCTTTCCGCCCGAGGAGGCCGAGCATCTCCGCATTCGCTCCGATCTCTTGATTCAGCTCCAGAAGGCGATCGAGTCGCGCGGGCTCAAGCAGGCGGAGGCCGCAAAGCTGCTCGATGTCACTCAACCTCGTGTGAGCGACCTGATGCGAGGGCGACTCGATCTCTTCAGCGTCGACACCTTGATCGACATGCTCGCGCGCCTCGGGATCCGGGTAAGAGTGGTCTTCAGTACCGCCAGGCGTTCTGCGCGCGTCGCCTGACTCGAGCTCGACTGCTCGTCGGAGGTGCGGCCACCCTTGCTCGCACAGGCACAAGGTCCCGGAAACCCGAAGTGATACTTGCCTTCCCCGTTCCGTCGCGCGAGCTTCGTGTGGGCGGACACCGACAGTGATCGCGCTGCCGGCGGCGATGCCGGGCGCGTGCGGCACCAGATCGGCTCACGAGTCGTGCGCCGTGGCGAAGCCCGCTGCGCCGAGCAGGGCCTGCACCGCGAGGTGGGCGTCGAGTGGCGTGCCGTCCCAGCGCGGGAAAGCCGTCGTTGCGTCGATCGCGAGGCCGCGCGCCGCGTGCGTCGCGCGGAGTGCGGCGAGCGCGTCCGGGGCTGCGGCGGCACCGCTGGCGGGCGAGTCGTTCCCGAGCGGCGAGCGCAGCGGCTCGTCCGCGAGCGGTACGGGCTGACCGTCGCGACGGAAGAACCGCGACCTGCCGTCGCGCGCGGCCACCACACGGTAGCCGTGCTCGTGCACGAAGCGGTGGTGCCTGCGGCAGAGCAAGAGCGTGTTCGCGAGGCTCGTGGCACCGCCGTCGATCCAGGCGACGACGTGGTGCACGTCGGTGATGCGGTTCGTGCAGCCGGGAAAGCGGCAGCCGTCGTCGCGCAGGCGGAGCGCGCGGCGCAGGCGGGGCGAGACGCGGCGCGTGCGGCGTGACGCGACGCTCTCCGCGCCGGACGCCTCGCGAGCGTCCGCGTGAACGTCGCGGGCACCGTCCGTGTCACGAGCGGCGGTGACGACCGCGGCGCCGGCGCGCGTGTCGTCGACGAGCACGACGCTCGCGTCGCAGGCGAGACGCCGTGCGGTCGCGAGCGCGAGCGGCGTGCCGTCGGCGAGCGTCGCGTGCGGTGCGAGCTGCGCTGCGTCGGGGGCGTGCGGGTCGTCGCGGCGGTCGTCCGTGCCATCTGTGCCCGCCGCGAGCGCGGCGCGGTCGACGTGCACGACCAGCTCGACCGGCAGTCCCGCCGCGTCGTGACCGTCGCCGACGGCGACCGACGAGAGCCACGACTCCGCGACCGCCACCAGCGCGTCGGCGCGCGACAGCGTCGTCGGCGGCTCGTGGTGCTGCCCCTGGTCCGCTCGTCGTGCGGGCGGCGACGTTTCCGCGGAGATTTCCGTGGCAGGTCCCGCGCGGCGCTCTGCCGCCTCGCCCGGCGACGCGCCCGGCGCGGAAACGCCGCCGGCGTTGGCAGTGCGC
>VGTK01000212.1 GCA_016874715.1 Deltaproteobacteria bacterium
GGCGCGGGGGCGGCGGCGAGCACGAGCGCCAGCAAGGCGCCGGGGACGGCGCGGCGGGACTTGACCCACCCGGCGCGGACGGTCGGGACGGCGGCGACGACCTTCATGCTCGGCTTTCCTTGACGCGCGCGACGGGACGCGTCCACTCCCCCGTTAGCGCAGGCACGCCATCGGCTCCCGCGCACGCCGGCGGGCGGATCGGCGCGCATCGGACGACGCCCGCCGGGGAGGGCGGCGGGCGACGACGCCGGCGTCCCGGATGCCGCAGCCGCCCGCGCGGACGCGCGGCGCAACGTCGTGCCTCGACGGTACCGATCCGGTTGCGCTAGTGAGGGCACCAGCCCGGTGCACCGACACGCACAGATTCCGTCCCGCGCTCTCCTCCTGCTGGCACTTGCGATGGCCGCCGCGGCAGCGCCGCGGCCGGCGCACGCGACGCGCTGCCCGGTTGCGCCGCTCGAGATCCCCGCCGCGCGCTTCGCGCTCGCGCCCGTTCTGGCGACGCCGCCGGACGAGAACGTCCTCGCCCCGCTCACGCTGCCCGACCAGTGGCGCGCACGCCGCTCCGACGCGTCCGGCTTCGCGTGGTACCGCCTGGAGCTCGACCTGCCGGACGGCGGCGGCGACGAGCGCTGCGGCGTGCTGCTGCCCGACGTCAACATGAACGCGGCCGTGTTCGTGAACGGCAACTGGATCGGCGACGGCGGCTCGTTCGCCGAGCCGGTCGTGCACAACTTCAACCGGCCGCTGTACTTCCAGTTCCCGCCGGCGCTGCTTCGGCCCGGCAAGAACGAGATCGACGTGCTGCTGTTCGCCTACGCGCACCACTTCGGACGCCTCGCACCGGTGTGGTCGGGCCGCACGCGACGCTGAGCGCGCGCTACGAGAGCGCGTTCTTCCGCCAGATCGTGCTCGCGCAGCTCGGCACGGCGCTGGCAGCGGTCACGGCGGTGTTCATCGCCGTCATCTGGGTCGGCAGCGGCTTCCTGTCGCTGTACGGCCTCTTTCTCGCCACCACCGTCGCGTGGGCGATCAACAGCCTGAACTACTGGGTGAGCGACATCCTGGTCTCCCACTGGACCTGGGACCGCACGGTGAACGCCGCGCTCGACCAGTTCGGGGTCTTCCTCGCGCTGTTCTTCCACCGGCTGGTCGGCGTCCGGCGACCGGCGGTGGAGAGGGCGCTGTGGACCTTCTCGACGCTGGCCCTCGCCGCGGCGCTCCTGACGCCGCGCGCCGGCTTCGCCGACGCGATGATCGTCACGCACGTCGCGATCACCGTGATCGGCGCCTACGTGACGGTGCTGTCCTTCACGCACCGGCACGCGCTGACGCGGCTCGAGGCGCGCGTCTATCTCGGCGCGTGGACGGCGCAGCTGCTGTTCAGCGCGCACGACCTCGGTATCCAGCTGGGGCTATGGCGCGGCGTCGGGTACACGATCCCGTACACGGTGTCGTGCATGATGCTCGCGTTCGGCACGACGCTCGCTCTGCGCTTCGTGCGCACGCTGCGCGAGGCGCGCGCGCTCACCGAGCTGCTGGAGGTCCGCGTGCACGAGCGCGAGGAGGAGCTGTCGCGGCAGTTCGAGAGGAGCCGCGAGCTCGAGCGCCGCGACATCCTCGGACGCGAGCGCCAGCGCCTGATGCGCGAGATGCACGACGGGCTCGGCGGGCAGCTCATGTCGTCGCTCGCCGTTGCCGAGGCCGCCGGCGACCCGGACCAGGAAGTCGTGACGGCGCTGCGCGACAGCCTCGAGGAGCTGCGCCTCGTGATCCTGTCGCTCGACCCGGGCCTCGCCGAGGTAGCGCCGCTGCTCGCCGCACTGCGCGCGCGCCTCGAGCCGGCGCTGCAGCGCCGCGGCGTCCGCTTCCGCTGGCGCGTGGCCGATGCGCCGACGCCGCACCGCTTCGGACCCGAGCAGCTGCTGCACGTGCTGCGCCTCGTGCAGGAGGCGATCACGAACGCCGTGCGCCACGCGTCACCGCAGACCATCGAGGTCGCGACCGCGGTCGAGGACGGCGTGCTGGTCATCACCGTGCGCGACGACGGACACGGCTTCCCGCCGTCGCCCCGCCGCGGCCGCGGCCTCGGCAACATGGAGCGCCGCGCGCAGGAGCTCGGCGCTCCGCTCGGCGTCCGCTCGGGAGCGGACGGCACGACGGTCGAGCTCCGCCTGACGCTCGAGTAGCGGCTCCGCTCAGTCCTTGAGGTCGATCAACCCCAGGTTCACCGCCTCGAACACCGCCTCGCTGCGCGACTTCACCTCGAGCTTGCGGTAGATGTGCTGCACGTGCGTCGTCACGGTGCGCGCCGAGATGCCGAGCAGCTCACCGACCTCGGCGACGCTGAAGCCCTTGGCGATCTGCGTCAGGATCTCGAGCTCGCGCGCGGTGAGCGGCGCGTCGCCGGCGCGTGCCGCCGGTCGCGGCCGCTGGAAGCGCTGCAGCAGGTGGCGGGCGATCGGCGCGCTGATCGGCGAGCCGCCGGCGAGCAGCTCGGCGATCGAGTGGCCGACGTACTCCGCCGAGCCGTCCTTCAGCAGGTAGCCCATCGCGCCGGCGGCGATCGCGTCCATCACGTGGCGCTCGTCGACGAAGACGGTGATCACCATCGCGCGCGTCCCGGGGCTCACGCGCTGCGCCTCGCGGATCACGTCCACGCCGCTGCCGTCGGGCAATCCCAGATCGACCAGCAGGACGTCCGGCTTGCCGCGGAGCGCCGCCCGGGCCTCCGTCGCCGACCCGATCGAGGCCATGAGGCTCAGGTTCGGCAGATTCCCGACCACGGCCTCGAGGCGCTTTCGCGTCGGCGGGTCGTCCTCGACGATGAGCACGCTCGGCGGCATGGATGTTCTTTTAGCGCATCCGGACCGGCAGCGGCATCCGTCGATTCGCGGATGCCCCGCTGCGGCGGGGCGTCATCTCACGTTCCACGTGGCGTTATTCCACGTTGACCGCGGAGCCGCTGACGTCGAGACTGAGGCTCCCCCCTTTCGACGTCGGTGAAAGGCCTCCGATGACCACAGCCATCCGCTCCCTGCTGCTCGCTGCGTCGCTGGTCGCCGCCCTGCCTCCGCTGGCGAGGGCGGACGGCGAGCTCGATCCGTCCTTCGCGGCCTCCGGGATCGCCGTCGCCGACCTCGGCGACGACGACGATCGCGTCGTCGCCGCGGCGCTCGCGCCGGGCGGCCGGATCGTGCTGGCGGGCGACCTGCCGGGAGCGACGGACCGCGATCTGGTCGTCGCCGCCTTCACCTCGACCGGCGCCCCCGACGTCGCGTTCGCCACCACCGGACGGATCACGGCCGACTTCGGCGGCGTCGAGCAGGCGAACGGGGTCGCGGTCGACCAGGACGGATCGATCGTCGTCGCCGGCACACGCCTGAAGGACGGCGAGTACCAGCTCGTGCTCGCGCTCTACCGGCCCGACGGCGCCCTCGACACGAGCTTCAACGGCAGCGGGCGCCGCGTGCTCAGCTTCAGCGACGCGGCCGACAACCTCGGCGGCGGCGTGGCCTTCGATCTCGACGGCCGCATCGTCGTCGCGGGCACCCGGACGACCGCCAACGGATCGGCATTTGCCGTCGCGCGCCTCCTGCGCAACGGCGAGCTCGACACCTCCTTCAACGGCACCGGCAAGCGCTTCGTCGACTTCGGCCTGTCCAACGGCGTCAACGCGACCGGCACGGCGGTAGCGCTCGCGGACGACGGCAAGGTCGTCGTCGCCGGGACGCGCGTCGGCGCGTCGGGCACCGACTTCGCGATCGCGCGCATCGATCGCGACGGCGCCCTCGACGCGACCTTCAACGGCAGCGGCAAGGTATCGGTCGACTTCGGCGGCACCGACGAGGCGCACGCGATCACCCTCCGTCCGGACGGCGCGATCGCGGTCGCGGGCGAGCGCACGACGGCCTCGGGCAGCGACTTCGCGGTGACCGTGCGCCTGAACGACGGCTCGGCCGACGTCGCCTTCAAGGGCAACGGCAAGGCGACCACCGACTTCGGCGGTGACGAGATGGCGTTCGCGATCGCGGCGCAGGCCGACGGCAAGCTGGTCGCGGTCGGCGTGCGCAGCAGCGCCAACGGCAAGGACTTCGCGGTCGCGCGCTATCTCGCCGACGGCACCTCCGACCCGGCGCTCGACGGCGACGGCAAGCTCCGCGTCGACCTCGCCACGGGCAGCGACGACGTCGCGACCGGCATCGCCGTCCAGCCGGACGGACGCCTCGTCGTCGCGGGCACGTCGACGAGCGGCGGCAAGGACGACGCCGCCATCGTGCGACTGCTGTCACCGCTGACCACGCCCGCCGGCGTGCTCGAGATTCCCTCGCCAGGGTCGTGGCAGAGCGGCGTCGGACTGATCTCCGGCTGGCTGTGCAACGTGCCGTCGGTCGAGGTTCGCATCGACGGCCGCGCCGCGGCGCCGACCGCCTACGGCACCACGCGTGCGGACACGACCGGGATCTGTGGCGACGCGAACAACGGCTTCGGCCTGCTGTTCAACTGGGCGCTGCTCGGCGACGGAACGCACGTCGTCCGCGCCTTCACCGGCGGCAAGCAGTTCGCCTCGGCGCGCTTCCGCGTGACGACGTTCGGCGAGCCGTTCCTGCGCGGCGCGAGCGGGACCTACACGCTGCCGGGCTTTCCGCAGGCGGACGGCTCGGTCGACGTGACGTGGACGGAGGGCCTGCAGCGCTTCGTGGTCACCAAGCACACCAAGGGCACCGCCGGAGCGACGTCCGCCGCCTCGACCGCGAGCACGGCACGCGCGACGAACGACACCACCGCGGCGTTTCTCGAGAACCCGACCGGCGGCTCGGTGCAGAGCGGCATCGGGGTGATCTCCGGCTGGATCTGCAACGCCAGCAACGTCTTCGTGCGCATCGACAACCGGACGCCGGTGCGTGCCGCCTACGGCACCAGCCGCGCCGATACCCAGGGCGCCTGCGGCGACTCGAACAACGGCTTCGGCCTGCTGTTCAACTGGGGTCTCCTCTCCGCCGGCAACCACGCCATCGAGGTGCGCGCCGACGGTGCGATCGTCGCATCGACGACGTTCTCGGTGACGACGCTCGGCACGCCGTTCCTGCGCGGCGCCTCGGCCTCGTACACGCTGCCCGACTTCCCGAGCCCGGGACGCTCGGTGGACGTCGCCTGGGACGAGGGGCAGCAGGGGTTCGTCGTGGTGGCGGCGGATTGACGCTGCATCCGGTCCGCGGCCCGCCTGCGTCGCGCATTCGCAATTCCTGCTGACGCAGCTCAGCCCGCCGGCGCGACCTCCACCTCGATGCCGTTGACCACCGCGTTGTTCGACAGCGGGTCCACGAGGCGGCCCGGCGACAGGATGTTCGAGTTCACGCCCGCGTGCCGGCGCGCGACGCCGAGCCGGATGCCGTCCTTGTCGTGCCCCCAGCCGTGCGGCAGCGAGACCACGCCGGGCATCATCTCGTCGCTCACCCGCACCGGAACGAGGATGGTCCCCGCCTCCGAGGTGACGCGTGCCAGAGCCCCGTCCGCGAGCGACCGCGGACGCGCGTCGTCGGGATGGACGAGGAGCGTGCAGCGGTCGCGCCCGCGCACCAGCGGCTCGAGGTTGTGCATCCACGAGTTGTTCGAGCGCAGGTGGCGCCGCGACACCAGCAGCAGGCGCTGCACGGGCCGGTCGAGGCGCGCCCGCAGGCGCGGCACGTCGGCCATGACGTGCCCGTGCGCGAGCTCGACCTTGCCCGACGGCGTCGCGAGCAGCTCGCGCAGGCGCGGCACGAGCGGTCCCATGTCGATGCCGTGCGGCGCATCGACGAAGCTCTGCAGCGTGAGCCCGCCAGGACGCTCGCCGTAGCGGTCGCCGAACGGCCCGCTGCGGATCTGCAGGTCGAGCAGCCGCTCGGGACCGCGCCCTTCGTACAGCGGCAGGATCGTCGCGGCGTCGACCCCCTGCGCCATCGCCAGCGCCGCGAAGTAGCCGTCGTCGATCGCGCCGACGTCGATCTGCTCGAGCGTCATGCCGCCCGCGAGCGCGCCGAGCTTCAGCAGGATCTCCCACTCCGCCGGGCGTCCGGGCACGGGCGGGAACACCGGTGCCGAGTAGTTGCCGGCGCTGCGCACGGCCCACATCGTGATCAGATCGTCGAAGTGCGGCTGCTCGAGCGGCGACAGACCGGGCAGGATCACGTGCGCGTGGCGCGTGGTCTCGTTCAGGTAGTTGTCGACGCTGATCATGCACTCGAGCTGCGGCAGCGCCTCGTCGAGCCGGCCCGCGTCGGGCGCGCTGATGGCGGGATTGCCGGCGATGGTGATCAGCGCCTTGATCTGGCCCTCGCCGGGCGTCGCGATCTCCTCCGCCATGCACGACAGCGGTGCCTGGCCGAGGATCTCGGCCGCACCGCGGACGCGCGTCTTCCAGCGGCCGAACTCGAGGCCGCTCGCGAACTCCGGGTTCGGCAGCGAGTTCACCGACCACGCGATCGGCTTGCCGAACATGAGCCCGCCCGGGCGGTCGAAGTTGCCGGTGAGGAAGTTGACGACGTCGACCAGCGCCGACGCGAGCGTGCCGAACTCCTGGTTGCAGAGCCCGATCCGTCCGTAAACGGCAGCGCTCGGCGCGGCCGCGATCTCGCGCGCCAGGCGCCGGATCGTGTCGGCCGGGATGCGGCAGGTCGCGGCGACGCGCTCGGGCGTGAAGTCCGACGCCGCCGCGCGGATCTCGTCGACGCCGTTCACGACGTCGGCGAGGTCACCGAGCCGCACGAGGCTCTCCGCAAACAGCACGTTGCAGATCGCCAGCAGGAAGGCCGCGTCGGTGCCGGGGACGATCGCCACCCACTCGTCCGCGCGGTCCGCCGTGCCGGTACGGCGCGGATCGACGACGACGGTCTTTCCGCCGCGCGCGCGGATGCGGTCGATCTCGCCGAGCAGGTCGGGACACGCGAGCAGCGAGCCCTGCGACGCCTGCGGGTTGCCGCCGAGGATCATCCAGTACTGCGTGCGCTGCACGTCGGGCGTCGGGATCCACCACATGTGGCCGTACATCAGCATGCACGACACGTTCTTCGGCCACTGGTCGACGGTGCCCGCGGAGTAGATCACCGGCAGCTGCGACAGCCCCATGAAGAGCCCGACGTAGCGCGCGAGCGAGAAGTTGTGCGCCGTCGGATTGCCGATGTAGGCACTGATCGCGGTCTTGCCGTGGCGCGCCAGAACGCCGCCGAGCAGCTCCGCGCAGCGGCGGAACGCCTCGTCCCACGTCGCCTCGCGCCAGGCCTCGCCGTCGCGGATCAGCGGCGCGCGCAGACGGTCGGGGTCGGCGTGCAGCTGCGGCAGGATCGCGCCCTTCGGACAGACGTAGCCCTTGCTCCACACGTCGGCGTCGTCGGGGCGGAGCCGCACGACGCGGTCGCCTTCGATCTCGAGCTCGAGCCCGCACATCGCCTCGCAGAGCGGGCAGGTGCGGTAGCGGACGTCGCGCGCGGCGGGGGTCGTGGTGTCCATCGCCCGACCAGAAACCAGGGGACGGCGGCGGTCAAGCGGGGCCGGCGCGATGCCCCCGCCGTGCCCACCCGGCGCCGCGCGCGCGGCGCCGGATCTCGCCACGGAGTCGGTGACGTGTCGGGGCCCGTACCCGGTTGACTGGGGGAGGTGCGACGCTGTAGTGCGCGGCTCGGTCCCGGGTTCGCAGACAGGTCGCCGTGGGTGCCACCCTCGCGGCCAGAGCGGAGACGCCGTGCACCGACGTGACTTCTTGAGCTTGACCGCCGCGAGCGCGGCAGCGGCCCTGCTGCCGCGCCTCGCACGCGCGGACGCTGGCCGGCCGAACTTCCTGCTGCTGGTCTCCGACGACTGGGGATGGCCGTACTACGGCTTCATGCGCCCGACGGTCGGCGCCTGCCTCGAGGCACCGCTCGCGACCTGCGATCCGCTGACCGACCCGCTCTGCCAGCCGTATCTGTTCCCGTTCCCGCGCACGCCGAACATGGACGCGCTGGTCGCGGGCGGCATCGCGTTCCCGTGGGGAATCTCGACGATCTCGCGCTCGACGGCCGCGCGGCAGTCGATCCAGACCGGCCTCAACCGCCGCAATCTCGCGACCGGCACCCAGTACGTGCACCTCGAGGACGACCGCGCGGCGGCGGTCGCGTCGGGCGGTCGCGTGACGATCCCGGTCGCGCTCGACGGGCTCGGCTACAAGGCGTACGGGCTCGGCAAGTGGGTGGTCGACGGTGCACCGCTGTCGAGCCACTTCAACATCAACCAACCGGGCAGCGGCGCCGAGACGCAGGCCAACGTCTCGCTCATCGGGCCGCAGCTCCTCGAGAGCTTCCTCGACGGTCCCGGTGCGGGCACCGACCCGTGGTTCGTCATGTTCGCACCGTACATGCCGCACGCGCCCTACCCGACCGGCGTGCCGTACGATTACGACGACTTCCGCGGCCCGGCCGCGACCGCTTGCGGGGAGAAGCAGGTCGGGCTCGGCGACTCCACGCTGCGCCGCTTCCTCGCGAGCTGCGAGTGGTTCGACACCATGGTCGGGCAGGTGGTCGCGGCGCTCGAGGCACGCGGCCTGCGCGAGAACACGGTGATCCTCTACACCACGGATCACGGCGCCGCGCTGATCCGCGGCAAGGCGAGCTTCTACGAGAACGGGCTGCGCACGCCGATCATCGTCAACTGCCCGGCGCCGCTCGGGACGCCCTGGCGCGTGCCGGCGCGCGGACTCCACCCGGCGATGGTCGGAACGATCGACCTCATGCCGACGATCCTCGACTGGGCGCGCGACGGCCAGGGCGGGATCCCATCGTGGGTGCCCGATCCCACAGACGCGGCGCGCTTCCCCGACGCGAAGAGCCTGCGCCCCCTCGTGACGGGCACGACGGACGACTTCCGCACCCTGATGTTCTCGAACCGTGACGCCGGCGGCGACATCGCGGTGCGCGAGGCGGTGTACGACCCCGGCACGGGCGAGCTGACGAGCCTCTACAAGCTCTACGTCAGCAAGACCTTCAAGGAGAAGCAGCTCTTCGACCTGCTCGCGAACCCGTTCGAGAACACGAAGCTGAGCCTGCTGAAGGACCCCGCGCAGGCCACGCGCATCGCGTCGTTGAAGGCCGCGATCGCGGCGTGGTGAGGCGGGCGGCGGGCGGCGCGCACCGGCGGGC
>VGTK01000213.1 GCA_016874715.1 Deltaproteobacteria bacterium
TCTTCAGCATGGCCGAGCCGCACCGCTGGCACCACTCGCGGCGGCTCGAAGACGCGAACACCAACTACGGCTCGAACCTGATCGTGTGGGACCTGCTGTTCGGCACTTTCCATCTGCCAGGCGGCCGCAAGCCGCCGGTGGACCTCGGCATCGGCGACCTGCCCGGATTCCCGTGCGCCTACCTGGCGCAGCTCGCGGTGCCGTTCCGCTGGCGGCGCGTCAAGCAGGGGGCCGCGGGCAGCAGCAGGCCACCATCGACGAGCCCGCTCGAGAGGATTGCGCCGCACCGCAAGAGGGGAACCACCTCGCGTCGAGCGTACGGCCTACGCGACGAGGAGTGCCTACGGCTCAAGATCCTCACGACCACGCTGCCGCCCATTTAGATTGACGACACTCGACGCAATCTACCCACACGACCCCGCGAAGATCCTCTTGATTATTGGAAACTCGTCTACCACCGCGCTGTTGGTCAGCGTGCCAGCGAATTTAATGCCATTGATCAAGGGCAGAGTTGTTCCGACGCTGAACGTCATCGCCGGTCCAATCCGCACGAATTGAAGTTCGCCAGTTCCCCCCGTGACGGTCGGCGTCATCCCGAACATCGTCTGCGTCGCTCCGCTGCCCATCGAGAACGTCGGAGACACGCTCAACGCCGTCGATGTAGTCGAGTCGGGGAACGAAGGGAACACGTCGATTGCCCGGTCGAAGCCGGCAGTTCCGTTGAGCAGGATGTACGCGGACCCACTCGCGGCATCGGTGATCGCACGCCCGAAGATCAGGCTGTCCGTGGACGCCGCATTCGTCACCGCACCCAGCGCACCGATCTTGACCAGCGTCCCCGCTGTCGCCGCGCCGGTCGTCTTGCAACGCGCGATGCCTGCCGTCGCCACAGTCCGCTCGAGCCACTGGAAGATCGGCCGGACGCGCGGCGCTGTCGCCGCCGGGTGGGAGACTGACCTCCGATGCTGATACGCGTCGTCTTGTTGAGCGTCGGTTCACTTGTCGTGTTGATCGGCTGCGGCGCCTTCTTCGGGCTACGCGAACGACGGCCACCGCTGCAGCTTCGCGGTCAAGATGCTGCGCGCCTCCCGCCACCTGCCGCGCCGCGCCTTGGTGTGAACTCTGTGGCTGGCGGCAGCTTCGATCTCTCCTCGACCGGCGCGTCCTGGTATCTCAACTGGTCGCCAACGCCGACCCCCGACACCCCGCTCGAGTTCGTCCCGATGGTGTGCGCCTACACGGATCACGCGCCCGTGACGCCTGCGTACCTCGCGACGCTCGAGGGGCAGATTCGCGCGCGCCCGAGCGCATACCCCGATGGCACTTTGTGGTTGATCGGCAACGAGATCGGGTTCCGACCGCAACGCGACAGCCGCACTGCGGAGCGCTATGCCGCGGACTTCCACGAGTGCCGCTCGATGCTGCTGCGCATCAACCCGACGTTCCGCATGGCCGTCGGGCCGGTGATCCTCTCGGACAGCTCGACGATCATTCACGAGTACGTCGGCGGGGCCGGCGGTCTAGCGTACCTGGCTGGCGTCGTGGCTGCGTATCGGAAGGCTTACGGAGTCGACATTCCGGCGGATGCGTTCAGCGCCACCGGGCATGTCCTCGAAGGAAATGGCGTGGACCTCGCGATCTTCGAGGCACAGATCGTACGCTTTCGCACCTTCCTCGCCGACAATGGGTTTCGCGAACCCGAAGCGATCATCACGGAGTTCGGCGTCGCCTACGGCGATCCGACGTTCGAGGAGCTCGCGCACTTCCTCTCGAAGACCACCGCGTTCCTCGACCAGGAGCGCAACCCCGACATCGGCTGTACGAAGGACGACGACCGGCTGATCCAGCGCTGGGCATGGTTCACCGCCCATCCCCTGGGGATCGTCGAGAAGCTACGTCGCTTGGGCTTTGGCGCACTCAGCCTCGACCTTTCCCAGACATCATCGTTCAACTCAAACGGCGCGCTGAACTATCTAGGACGAACGTACCAGGATGCAGTGCGCAGCAGCGCCGCTCCAGTCACGACACACGCTTCACGCTGATCGGGCGCGAGGTAGCATAGTTCAACGGGATCTCGCCGACCGTTTCGGCGGCGAGGAAGCACAAAGCCGCGATTTGTACATATGCCCTCTTATCGGACGTCGCGAGCGTGGCTCGACTCTGCTAACGCGCCCGCACAGTACGGCGCGCTTTCCCGAGGGCCTCGACGACGTGTTCGTGAACGGCACGCGGGTGCTGGCCGCGGGGAGCTACCTGCCCCGCGCGTCGGCCGGGCGCGTGCTGCGCGCCTGATCGCCGCGGATCCTCCCGGACGACCGCCGCCGGGTTCGTGCTGCGCCGGTCGATCGTCGACGGCTCTCCGCGCCCGCCGCGGTTCAGTTCGTCATCGCCGCATTGGGGCGCGGCAGGCCGAGGATCTCGTAGTACCCGACCGGGAGCGCAACGCCGCGGCTCTCCGCATCCTCTTCGACCGACTGCTTGAAGACGGGCAGTTGCTCGCTCCAGGTGATCAGGCGATCGTTGCGAGCCATGGTGACGCGCTCGAGCCCGATTGCCCCGCCCGAGTCGTCCCCGGGCTCGGTGGCGATCTCCGCGATCTCGATCTCGCTGCCGTCGGCCATCACGAATTCCACCGAGAAGGTCGGGATCGCGGGGTGGTGAGGATGGCCGGCGGGCGCGAAGAAGCCGGATCCGGCGCCTTCGCGCATGGCCTTCTCGACCGGCTGCAGTCGGATCCGGTCGGAGGCGATGCCGAGCTCGGCGAGCAGCGGGAAGACCGCCCTCGAGAGATCCGTCGTGGTGACGCGCAGGCGCGCGGGGTCGATCCCGGCAGGCCCGGTCAGGAAGCCGACGATGTCCGCGACGGGATCGGCGACCGGCGTGTTCGGGGCGGGGACGACCCCGAAAATCGTGAAGCGCGGCAACGTGCCCGGCGAGTCCTTCTTGTGGACGTCTTCGACCCGCGAGCAGGGCTGGACGACGTAGAGCGCATCTCGGGATGAATCGAAGTGCTCGTCGAAGGCGAGACCGTCGTTGAACGGGATCTCGGTGATGAGCGGCGATGCTGCGATCGGCGCGTATCCCTTCGCGGAGAACCAGCGCAAGGCCTCGGCCCTGCTTCCCTCGACGGTCGCGCCCGGGGCCGGCGCGGACTCCCTGCCGCAAGCCCCTGCAACTCCGACGGCTCCGACCGCGACCGTGGTCCGGAGGAATGAGCGTCTTGTCAGTTTCACGGCGTGAACCTCCGGCTCCGCCCCGAGGGGCAACGTGGGCCTCCCGCCGGCCGCAACCGATGACTCGGTGAAGCGGCCCGAGCGTGGACGAAACCCACGCTATCCCTTGCCCAGGACGGCCGTCAATCGACTCGTTCCGCCATGGTCCGATCCATCTCCCACCGGCAGCGTGAGGACCGGCATCTTGCCGCGGCCCGTCGCCCGCTGCAGCGAGTAGAGGACGTCGAGCAACGCGAAGGTCGCCTTCGAGGTCGGATCGTTCGCGGAGACGTAGAACCAGCACCCGCCTGATCGCGGCGGATCCTCCCGGGCGACCGCCGTCCGGGCCGGCGGTCGCGTCGCCCGAGCGGCGACGCACCCTTCGTCGACGGGGCTCGCGCGCGCTCACCAGCGAGAGCGGGACTCCTCCGCGAATCCCTGGATTCCCTCGAGCGCGATCTCGCGCCCCGCGTCGTCGACGACCCGGCCGGACCAGCGCCCGAACACCTGGTGGACCTCGGTCCCGAGTACCAGCGCCTCGACCTTCGAGTGCCGGTCGAATCGCGGCTCGAGCACCAGGTCGAGTCTTCCGCCGGGGTCGCGCAAGCGCCACGGCTGCATCGGTCGCTCCCAGGAGTAGTCCCACGCGAGCTCGTCGCCGAGCTTCGTCACCCGGCCGTCGACGATCACGCCGTTCTCGGTGAAGCCGGTGCCCTCGGTCCACTTGCCGCCGACCTGGAGACCGACGACATGGCGGCCACAAGCGGAGCGCCCGGCGCCGCCGCCCCAGTTCCAGCGCGTGCGGTAGGGCCAGCGGCCGCGCCCGACGTCGAGCACGCCCCATGCGTCGCCCGCGTCTCCACCGATCGCGACCCGCCGTCCGCCGATCTCGAGCGTGCCGCGGGCCGGGCGCGCCTGGTGCTTGGACGTGTACTGGAAGCGACGCGAGCTCCACGGGATGACGACGTTCACCGACTCGTGGCCCGGCGGCAGGTCGACGACGACGTCAGCGGCGCGAGCGACTTGTAGAAGGGGCGCGGATCGGGGAGGCGCGACATCGTGGCGCGAGCGTAGCAGCCGTGCGGCGCGGTGCGGCTCGACTGCCGGCGCTGACGCGCAGCATCGCGCGCGCACGGAGGTCGCCGAGCTGGCCGGGGCTCGCCGGAGCGTGGCGTCCAGCGTGGCGCCGGTCGTCGGGTGCCACCTCCCGCAGCACGCCGTCCCAGAAGCGCTCGCGCGCGGCGAGCGAGCGGCGGGCGCCGCGGCGGACGAGCTCCTGCTGCTCGAGGGTGGTCGCCTCCTTCGCCAGCACCTCGGTCATCCAGGCGCCGTGGTCGAGGTCCTGCTCGCAATGGAGCGAGAAATAGAGGCTCTCGCGCTCGCTGAAGCCGGCAGCGCGCAGGCCGGGGAGCAGGCGGGCGAACATCGACGGGATCGCCCATTCGTGACCCGGGCCGAGCGCGCCGAGACCGACGAGGAGCGGCTCCTCGCAGCAGATCCGCAGATGGTCGCCGACGAAGGCGAACGCCTCGGCGCACAGCGCCGTCGAACGCTCGTCGCCGGGCGGCAGGCCGGCGGCCGCGAGGAACTGCAGGTAGAGCTGCGCGTGGTCGAGGCCGTCCGATCCTTCGCCGTACTCGTTCACCAGCACCTTGGCGAGCCAGAGCTTGTCGGCCGAGGTCGGTGCACGGAAGAGCAGCGCCTCCATGTACTTGGTGAAGAAGCCGACGAGCGCGAAGTGCTGGCGGCCGAAGGCGAGGAAGTCGGCGCGCGACGCGTGGCCGTCCGAGAGCCGTTGGAGCAGCGGGTGGTGGACGGCGCGGTGCGCTTCGACCTCGTGGCGCAGCCGGGCGAGCCAGTCGGGCAGAGGCGCGCCGGCCGGAGCCGAGCGGGAGGTCGAGGTGGCGGTGGCGGCGGCAGTCGACGAGTGCATGGGCGGAGGCTCCGCGGGTGGGTGTTCTTAGGTGCCGATATCGAACTTGATCGTGGTACAGACACTCTACCGATTTGAACAATTTGAGGCTACACTCCCGGGAAACTCGGTTCGATACCGCCGAGTCGGGAGTCTCCGATGGACGAACGAGCCGCCGTTCGCGCCCCCGCACCGAACGCCGCCCCCTCGGCCCCGGAGGGTGCCGCTGACTCCACCGCGCCGCTGCGCGTCGGCATCTCCGCCTGCCTGCTCGGCCAGAAGGTGCGCTGGAACGCCGGCCACGAGCGCGACTCGTTCCTCGTCGAGACGGTCGGTCGGTTCGTCGAGTAGGTGCCGGTCTGCCCCGAGTTCGAGCTCGGCCTCGGCGTGCCGCGCGAGACGCTGCGGCTGGTGCAGCGCGACGGCGCCGTGCGCCTGGTCGCGCGCAAGAGCGGCACCGACCACACCGACGGCATGACGGCGCTCGCGGCGAAGCGGTCGGCGGAACTCGCCGACGCCGACCTCTGCGGGTTCATCTTCAAGAAGGACTCGCCGTCGTGCGGGCTGATGCGCGTGCGAATGTACGACGCGCACGGGATGCCGAGCAAGTCGGGGAAGGGGCTCTTCGCCGTCGCGATGGCCGCCGCCTGCCCGCAGCTCCCGATGGAGGAGGAGGGGCGCCTCCACGATCCGCGCCTGCGCGAGAACTTCTTCGAGCGCCTCCTCGCCTGGCGCCGGCTGCGCGCTCGCTTCGCCGGCCGCTTCACCGTCGGCGACCTCGTCGCGTTCCACTCGCGCGAGAAGCTGCTGCTGATGGCCCACTCGCCGAAGCTCTACCAGGAGCTCGGCCGGATGGTCGCTCACGCGAAGGGGCGCCCGCGCGCCGAACTCGCCGCCGATTACCGGCGGCAGTTCATGGAGGCGCTCGCGACGTTGGCGACCACGCGCCGCCACGTGAACGTGCTGCAACACATGGCCGGCTACGTCAGCAAGGAGCTCGACAGCGCGAGTCGTGCCGAGCTGGCCGGGGCGATCGCCGACTTCCGCGCCGGGCTCGTGCCGCTGATCGTCCCGCTCACGCTGATGCGCCACCATGTGCGCCGCTTCGCGGTCGACTACCTCGCGCAGCAGACCTACCTCGATCCCCATCCCAAGGAGCTCATGCTCCGCAACCACGTGTGAGTTGCCGATGGCGGTGCAACGATCGCTCTTCCGCAGCGCGATGCCGGCCGATGCCGCGGCGCTGCACGATTGGCACGCGCGACCAGGCGCCTTCCTGCGCCTCTCGCCGCCGTGGCAACGCGTCACGCTCGAAGAGGCGCCGCGCGGCCTTTCCGCCGGCACCCGCGCGATCCTCCGCGTCCACCTCGGCCCCTTCTCGCGCCGCTGGGTGGCAGAGCATGTCGAACACGTGCCGGGCGAGCGGTTCCGCGACGTGCAGCGCTCCGGGCCGTTCCGCAGCTTCGACCACACCCACCGTTTCTTGCCGGCGCCGGGCGGCTCCCTGCTTGAGGATCAGATCGACTGGGAGGCGCCGATGGCGCCTTTCTCCGCACCGGCTGGGTCCGTGCTTCGCTTCACCGCGCGTTCGCGTGGCACCATCGCGTCACCGCGTTCGACCTGCGCTGCCATCTCGGGAGTCGTCCCATGAACGTCGTCGTCTCCGGTTGCGGCGAGGAAGCACAAAGCCGCGATTTGTACATATGCCCTCTTATCGGACGTCGCGAGCGTGGCTCGACTCTGCTAACGCGCCCGCACAGTAGCATCATGGTGCAGCGGGCGCGTCCGGTTTGGCGGCCCTATTTCGAGTCCCTGATCACTCCCGCAAAGGCCCCCTGATCATGCCCATGGAACCTCAGCTGACCCCGTACAAGCAGAAGCTCATGCTCGCCCTGGACGTCGACAGCCGCGAAAAGGCTGAGGAATGGGTGCATAAGCTCAAGGTCCACATCGGATTCTTCAAGGTGGGCTTGCAGCTCTTCACCAAAGAAGGCCCTGAACTGGTGCGCAGCATCCGCGCCCGGGGAGGCAAGATCTTCTTGGACGTGAAGTATCACGATATTCCCAACACCGTCGCCAAGGCTTGCGAAGCCGCCGCCGGCTTGGGCGTGGATTTCGTCAATGTGCACGCCTTGGGTGGCAAGGCCATGATGAAGGCTGCCGCCGACGCGCTAAAGGCGACCTCGGAGCGCATGCGCCTGCCCCGCCCGCGCCTACTGGCTGTCACCATCCTGACTAGCCACGATGCGGCCAGCGTGAAGAAGGACATCGGCCTGCGCGGTCGGCCCGATGCCGAGGTCGTGCGTTTGGCCCTGGCCGCCAAGGCGGCCGGCTGTGATGGTGTGGTCTGCAGTCCTCGCGAGATCAAACTGGTGCGCAAGGCTTGTGGAGCCGGCTTCCTCATCGTCACCCCGGGCGTGCGCCAGGCAGGCGGGACCAAGCACGATCAGAAACGAACTCTGACCGCGGGCCAGGCCCTGGCTGCCGGCGCGGACTATCTGGTCGTGGGTCGGCCCATCACCGGGGCTGAGGACCCGCAGGCCGCGGTACAGGCCATCGCCCGCGACATGCGCGACAGTATTGAAAAGCCCGGCCGTAAGACCAAGGCCGCCCTTGCTGCTAAGGCCCGAAAGGACAAATGATAAGCTTCAATGAATCCCAAGCTCTCGAGCTGTTTCGCGCCTCCGGTGCCTACTTGGACGGGCATTTTCTGCTGACCTCGGGGCGGCATTCCAGCGCCTACGTCGAGAAATTCCAAGTCTTGCAGTACCCCGAGCACTGCGCCCGTCTTTGCGCCGCCATCGCCGACGCGTTCCGTGACCTGAAGCCCGACGTCGTGGTGGGACCCGCGGTGGGAGGCATCGTGCTGGCCTACGAGACGGCCCGGGCGCTCGGCGTGCGGGGGATCTTCTTGGAGCGCGAAGAGGGCAAGCTGGCCTTGCGCCGGGGCTTCGAGATCGGGCCCACAGAGAAGGTGCTGATCGTCGAGGATGTGGTCACGACGGGGACCTCGGTCTTTGAAGTCTTGGATGCCCTTAAGCGGGAAAAGCACGAAGGCCGTATCTTGGGCGTGGGCTATTTGGTGGACCGTAGCGGTGGCGACGTCGATTTCGGCGTGGGCCGGCAGGTCCCCGTCATGCGCCTAGATCTACCGACCTGGGATCCGGCGAGTTGCCCGCTCTGCAAAGAGAGCAAGCCCCTGACCAAGCGCGGCAGCCGCAAGGTGCCGGGGGCATGAGCTTCGCGGAGACCATCACCGTCGGTAGCGAACTGGTGCGGGGCCAGAGCGTGGACACGCATTCGGCCTATTTGGGCGGCGAGCTGTTGCGCGCGGGTCATCCCGTTCGATTTCAGGTCTCGGTGGGCGATTCCGCCGACGACATCGCCGCGGCCCTCAAGCAGGCCCTGGCCCGCACCCAGCTCATCGTGATCACCGGCGGCTTGGGACCCACCTTGGACGATCTGAGCCGGGAAGCCACCGCCGCGGCCTTGGGCTTGCCCCTGGTCGAGGACCCAGCGGTATGGCAGGCCATTCAGGATCGCTTTAAGGCCGCTGGGCGTGCGCCCAGCCCCAACAATCGGCGTCAAGCCCAGGTGCCCCAGGGCGCCACGGTGCTGCCGAACCCTAACGGCACGGCCCCTGGCCTGCGCTTGGACCTTGAGGGGGGCAAGAGCCTCTTTCTTTTGCCGGGGCCTCCCAGCGAGCTCAAGCCCATGGTCCGCGATCAAGTCCTGCCCTGGCTGCAGGCCCGTCGCGGCGGCCACCAAGTGGTGCATCGATTGCTGAGCTATGGCATAGGGGAGAGCGGCGAGGAAGCACAAAGCCGCGGCGACTACGTCGGGAACGTGAAGCGCTGGCGCAGCGGGAACATGGTCGTGCGCTGGGTCGGGGCTGGAATTCGCGAAGCGAGCCGATCCTTCCGAAAGCTGCGTGGGTACCAAGAGATTCCCCGC
>VGTK01000214.1 GCA_016874715.1 Deltaproteobacteria bacterium
TGTACACCGCGTCGGCGGTCGCGTCGCCGTCGACGTCGACGTTGATCCGGTAGCGAACGTCGTCGTCCCACTCGAAGTAGTTCGGTCCGCCTTCCGGCCCCTCGAAGGGGATCCAGACGCCGGCCAGCACGATGCGGCTCGTCTGACCGGGCGGGATGAACACGTAGGTGTCGGTGTTGTCTGCGTACTGGTCCTTGGAAATCGCCGGCGCCTCGCGATGGCTCGACGCCACCGCAGTCGTTGCCGCGGCGAGAAGAGTCACGCACAGCACCACGCAGGTGCGGCGGCCGGGATGTCGCGCTACGTCAGGGCGCTCGTTGCGTCGGTGGGTCACGTTGGTCGCTCCTCCTCCGGACGCGTCGCGCCCGGTGCTCCGTCGCGGGTCTTTCCACCCGCGATCGAGCGACCTACGAACGGGATCGGCCGACTGGATTGGTCAGATCGCGCCGAGCGCGGCGCGGCAGAAACGGCGCAGGCGGCGCTCGAGCGGCGGGCGGCGCGGTGGCGGGTCCGTCTGCAGGACGCGCATGAGCGCCGCGCCGAGGGCGCCGTGCAGGGACCAGGCGTCGGTCTCCGGGTCGACCTCCGGAAAGACGCCGCTAGCGGCGCCTTCGGCGAGAATCTCGCGCAGCACCGACACCAGCTGCTCGCGGCACGAGGCGATCTCGGGGGCGTGCTGCGCGGTCAGCTCGGCCGGCACCTCCGCGAACAAGCTCGTTTCGCGCTTCAGCCGCGGCTCGTAGGCCAGGTCGAGAGTCGCGGCGACGTAGGCGTCGAGCCGGGCCGCAGGGTCGCGGAGCCTCCCCACGTGCGCGCGCAGGCGCTCCATTGCGGCTCGGTTCGCGCGGTCGAAGAGCTCGAGGAATAGCTCGCCCTTGCCGGCGTGGAAGCGGTAGAAGGCTCGCGTCGAGATCCCGGCCTCGGCGAGCACGTCCTCGACGCGTGCCTGGGCGTAGCCTCGGCGGACGAACACGCGGCGCGCGGCGCGCAGCAGCGCCTCGTGCTCCTGCGTCCGTCGTACGCGCAGCTCCTCGAGTCTCACCCTGCGCGGTGCGAGCGCCCGCTCGACGCCGCGCGTGGTTCCGCGCGCGCGACTCTCGACGCCGCGCCCGGTTCCGCGCGCGCGATTCGCGTTGACAACCATCCGTCACCCGTCGTACACGATGCAGGTCGAAATGAAAACGTCATTTTCACACTGCGAGCGTGAGTCTCTCGCAAAGAGCCGCGCGGGGAGGGCGCCATGGTCGTGCACCGGCTGATCTCGGCGGACTCGCACGTCAACGAGCCGCCCGAGATGTTCTCGGAGCGCCTGCCAGCAGGCCTGCGTGCACGCGGACCGCACGTCGAGACGATCGACGGTGTCGACTGTCTCGTGATGGACGGCATGCGGCCGAGGAAGCTGCCGCGCGGCCGCGAGGCGCTCACCGGCGAGGCGCTCGAGCGCGCACAGGCGGGCGGCTGGGAGCCGTCGCTGCGCATGCGCGACCAGGACCGCGACGGTGTGTCGGGCGAGGTGATCTTCCCGACGCTCGGCCTGCAGGCGTGCTTCATGGCGCAGGACGCGGCGCTGCAGTACGCGCTCGCGCGCGCCTACAACGACTGGGTCGCCGAGGTCTTCGCTCCCTACCCCGAGCGCTTCGCACCGGCTGCGGTGATCCCGATGCTCGACGTGGAGGCCTCGGTCCGCGAGGCGCAGCGCACGGCGAAGCTCGGGCTGCGCTCGCTATTTCTGCCCTGCCAGGTTCCGTCGCGTCCCTACAACGACCCCGCCTACGATCCCTTCTGGGCGGCCGCGCAGGACACCGGACTGACCCTGACGTTTCATGCCGGCACCGGTCACGAGCCGCGTGTCGAGCGCGGGCCGGGAGGCGCCGTCATCAACTACATCCTGGGCTCGCAGATCGACGGCGCGTACGTCGTGCTCTACCTGACGATGTCCGGTGTGCTCGAGCGCTTCCCCGGCATCCAGTTCGTCACCGTCGAGACCGGCAGCGCGTGGCTCGCCTGGGTGATGACGACGATGGACGAGATCTACGAGAAGCACCACATGTGGGCGCGCCCGAAGCTCGAGCTGAAGCCGAGCGAGTACGTGCGCCGGCAGGGGCACGTGACGTTCCAGAACGACCCCGTCGGGGTGCACGGGCGCGCCTTCACCGGCGTCGACGCGCTGGTCTGGGGCAGCGACTATCCGCACCCCGAGGGCACGTGGCCTGCGTCGCGGGAGGCGCTCGCGGCCCAGCTCGCGGGCGTCGCGGAGGAGGAGGCGGCGAAGATGGTCGGCGGCACCGCGGCACGGCTGTTCGGATTCGCGCCGTGAAGGATCGCGCCTGTATCGTCGGCGTCGGCACGACGCGCTTCGCGAAGCGCGGCGAGCTCTTCGACGAGAACCCGATCGACCAGGTCCGCACGGCGCTCGACATGGCCCTCGCGGAAGCCGGACTGTCGCGTCGTGACGTCGACGGCTTCGCCACGTACTCGGTCGAGAAGCTCGACCCGAGCACGCTCGCGCCGGCGCTCGGCATCCCGGCAGTCAACTACTCGAGCATGGTCCACGGCGGCGGCGGGGGCGGAACGTGTGGCGCGGTCGCGAACGCCGCTGCGGCGGTGATCGCGCGCCAGGCCGACGTGGTGATGGTCTACAAGTTCATCACCCAGCCGCCGCACGCGCGCTTCGGCGCGGCGTACGGCTCGGCGCAGGTGGCGGCCGATCCGCTGAGCGACTTCCACCGCCCGTTCGGGCTCATCTCGCCGGCGCAGTTCTTCAGCCTGCTCTTCCGCCGCCACATGCACCGCTACGGCACGACGCCGCTGCACCTCGCGGAAGTTGCGGTGTCGACGCGCAGGCACGCGATGCGGAACCCCAGCGCGCTCAAGCGCGACCCGCTGACCGTGGCGCAGCATCAGTCGGCGCGCATGATCGCCGATCCGTTCCGGCTCTTCGACTGCTGCCAGGAGACCGACGGGGGTGCGGTGATCCTCGTGACGTCCGCCGAGCGCGCGCGCGATCTGCGGCAGCAGCCGGTCTACATCATGGCGGGCGCGATGGGCGGCGACAGCCTCTGGGGCCAGGGTCTCACCTCGCAGAACCAGCCCGAGGATCTGTACGTCTCGGCGGGACACGCGCACATGGCGAAGCGCCTCTACGCGCAGGCCGGCATCACCCCGGACGACGTCGACGTGGCGCTGCTGTACGACCACTTCACGGGCATGGTGATCCTGCAGCTCGAGGACTACGGCTTCTGCGAGCGGGGCGAGGGTGGCGACTTCGTCGCCAGCGGCGCGATCCGCTGGCCCGACGGCCGTCTGCCGGTCAACACGCACGGCGGCAACCTCTCCGAGGTCTACCTGCTCGGCCTCACGCACGTGATCGAGGCGGTGCGGCAGCTCCGCGGCGAGTCGACCGCTCAAGTCGCAGACGCCGAGATCGCGCTGGTGACCGCGGGCCCGAGCAATCTACCGTCGAGCTCGATGCTGCTCCGGAGGTGATGGCGTGACGACCAGCGCCGCTCGAGGGGAGACGCCGTGACCATGCTGGCCAGCCTGGCCGCCCTTGCGCCGGATCCGACCACCGCTCCGTTCTGGGACGCTTGTCGCCGCCGCGAGCTACGCCTGCAGCGCTGCGCGGACTGCAGCACGTTCCGCCAGCCGCCATCGCCGGGTTGCCCCCGCTGCGGCTCGGCACGAAGCGACTGGCCGCTGCTGTCGGGGCGTGGCACGGTCTTCAGCTACACCATCGTGCACCACGCGGCGGTGCCGCCGCTCGCAGGCGACGTGCCGTACAACGTCGTCGTGGTCGAGCTCGACGACGCGCCTGGCGCGCGGCTCATCAGCAACGTGCTCGACGCGGAGCCGTCCGACGTGACGGTCGGCATGCGCGTCGAGATCGCGTGGGACGAGGTACGGCCCGACGTCGTCCTGCCGCGCTTTCGGCGCGCGGGGCGCGGATGAGCGATCCCGCGCGTCCGCTCGGCGGGCTGCGCGTCGTCGACCTGAGCTGGGGGCTCGCGGGCGCGCTGACGACGCTCGTCCTCGCGGACGAGGGTGCGGAGGTGATCCGCGTCGAGCCGCCGGGCGGCGACGTCCTGCGCACGCAGCCGGCGTTCCCGCTGTGGCTGCGAGGAAAGAAGAGCGTCGTCCTCGATCTGCGCACGTCTGCCGGACGCGACGACGCGCTCGCCTTGATCGACACGGCCGACGTCCTGGTCGAGAGCTTCCGCCCGGCGACGGGCGCACGGCTGGGCTTCGCGCCGGATGCGCTCGCCGCACGTCGCCCGCGCCTCGTCCACGCGTCGATCACGGGGTTCGGACGCCGGAGCCCGCTCGCCGACGTGAAGGGCTACGAGGGCGTCGTGCAGGCGAAGCTCGGCGGCATGATGCACGTCGCCGGCATGGCGCCGCGGCCGGGACCGGCGTTCCCCGCCGTGCCCTATGCGAGCTTCAGCGCCGCGATGTGCGCGCTGCAGGGAATCTTCGCGGCGCTCTACGTCCGCGAGCGCTGCGGGATCGGGCAGCACGTGGAGTCGTCGCTCGTGCAGGGGCTCGCCGCGCACGACCCGTGGGAGTGGTTTCTCCGCGTGCTGTTCGAGAAGTACCCGGAGGCGTTCGCGGCGGCGGCGCCATATTCCGCGCGCGGCGTGCCGAACACCGGCTTCGCGTTCCGCCTGCTGGTCTGTCTGACGAAGGACGGGCGCTGGCTCCAGTTCTCGCAGACCTCGCCGCACCTGTTCCGCGAGTTCATGGAGGTGCTCGGTCTCGCGTGGATGTTCGACGACCCGGAGTGGAGCACGGCGCCCGACTTCGACAGCGAGGAGAAGCGCGAGCAGTTCTGGGAGCGCCTGCTCGCCGCGGCTCGCCAGCGCACGTTCGACGAGTGGCAGCGTGTGTTCGACGAGCACCCGAACGTCTGGGCGGAGCCGTTCCGCACGACGCGCGACCTGCTCGAGCATCCGCAGATGCGGCACAACGGCCAGGTCGTGGAGGTCGACGTGCCGGGCCTCGGACGCGTGCGGCAACTCGGGCCGCTCGTCAAGCACCGCGACGCCCCGATGCCCGCGCCCGCCCGGCCGCCGCGGGTCGGCGAGCACGACGGCATGCTCGTCTCGGCGCGCGCGTCCGGCGGATCGATCCCGGCCGCGCCCGGAGCGGAGCCTTCTGCGCCGTGGTCCGCGCCGCCGCGCCGCGCGCTCGACGGCGTGACGGTGCTGGAGCTCGGCATCTGGTACGCGGCGCCGTTCGGCGGCGCGCTGCTCGCCGACCTGGGCGCGCGTGTGATCAAGGTCGAGCCGCTCGCCGGCGAGCCGATGCGCAACGTCCTGCCCGTTCCCGAGGCCGGTGCGGTGAAGGTGCTGCAGGGCAAGGAGAGCGTGGCTCTCGACGTCGCACGGCCGGAAGGCCGCGCGATCGTCCACGAGATCGCGCGGCGCGCCGATGTCGTGCTGCTCGGCTATCGAGCGGGTGTCGCGGAGCGGCTCGGCGTCGACGCCGCGACGCTGCAGAGCGTCAATCCGCACCTCGTCTGCGTCGCGGCGCCCGGCTACGGCGTCGACGGCCCGCACGGCCGGAAGCCGGCGTTCGCGCCGACCATCGGTGCCGCCAGCGGAGCGGCCCTGTTCCAGGCCGGACCGTCGATCCCGCACGCGGCGGACCTGCCGCTCGACGCGATCAAGCCGGCGTCGATCCGGCTCAACTACGCGGCCCAGGCGCCGGGAAACGCGGACGGAGCGTCGGCGCTCGGCGTCGCCGCGGCGCTGCTGCTCGGGCTCGTCGCCCGCGAGCGCACGGGGATCGCGCCATCGCTGATGACGTCGATGCTGTGCACCACCGCCTACGCCGTGTCGGACGACGGTGTCGACCACGATGGGCGCGCGCCGCGCGCCGAGCCCGATGCACTGCTCTACGGGATGGGGCCACTCTATCGCCTGTACGCGTGCGCGAGCGGGTGGGTGTTCCTCGCGGCGCCGCAAGAGTCCGAGTGGCCGGCGCTGTGCGCCGGGCTCGCGGATCTCGGCGACGGTGCGCTGGCGCTCGCCAGCGACGCGCGCTTCGCGAGCGCCGGTGCACGGCGCGGCAACGGGGACGCGCTCGCAGCCGAGCTGGAGGCGGTGTTCACGAAGCGGAGCGCCGACGAGTGGGAACGCCTGCTGCTCCCGCGTGACGTCGCCTGCGTTGCGGTCGCAGACGGTCCGGTCGGACGTGCGGTGATGATGGACCCCGTCGCGCGCGATGCGGGTATGCTCGCCGAGGTCGAGCACCCGACGTTCGGTGTGCACCGCCGGCTCGCGCCGGTGGTCGGGCTGTCGCGGACGCCCGGCGAGGTGCGGCCCGGGGTGACGCTCGGAATGCATACCGAGTCGGTGCTGCGCGAGCTCGGCCACGACGACGCGGCCATCGCGGTGCTGGTCGAGCGCGGTGTGGTGGGGCGCCCGGGCTGAGGGGAGCGCCGCAGGCATCTCTTTCTGCGCGCCGCCTGCTCGAGGAGGAGATGGGCCGCCTGTACGAGCGGGTCGAGAACGAGCCGTAGCCCGTAGGCCGTACGCTGGCGGTCCCGCCGTACCGCGATTCAATCGCCCGACGCGTTTACCGGGGACTCGCGGGAGCGCGGACCCCGGCGGACGCTCGCGCCGCGTGCGGCGGCCGCACCACGCGCCGCCGCACGGTTCGGGCTCAGCCCTCTGGCGGTGACTGGCAGCGCGCGGGGGCCGCGGAGGCCGCCGCCACGAACCTGTCGACGCGATCGAAGCCGGCGCTCGATGGCGGCGCGCCCGTCGTCTTCGCTCCGGCCTCGGCGCACCAGTCCACCGCGCTGCCGAGCGTGAGGCGGACGCTCATCCGCCGTTGCCGCCGCTCGTTCAGCGTGTAGGACCAGTTGCCGCCGCCACCGCGCAGCGTGAGCCGGTCCGCGCGCAGCACGACCGAGGAGATTCCGTCCGTCGCCCCCTTGTCGGTGTAGCGCCAGCCGCCGGCCGCGGCGTCCCAGCCGGCCGCGGGCAGCACAACGGTCACCTGCTCGCCGCCGTTGTCCGCGTTGAAGACGCGCAGCACCGCGCCGTGGACCGTGGGGTCGCCGGTCGAGCCCGGGGCGGGCGGCAGGATGCGCTGGTCCGCGGGCAGGCCCAGCGTGCGCGCCGAGAAGGTGAGCTTGCGCTTGACCGGGTTGCCGGTCAGGTGGCCGTCGCGCAGGCGCAGCGACGTCGTCGGGATCCGCACGGTGCCGGGACCGCCGGGGAACGCGAGGCGGTCGGTGGCGTCGGTGCCGGCGGCCAGCTCCACCGCGTCGAGCGCGCCGTCGAGGTCGCGATCCACGGCGCTGCGCACGCCGCTGCCCGGCGGCACGCAGGTCCACACCTGCTCCTGCCCGGGCGTCGCGGCGAGGCCCCACGCGTCGACGACCGTGACGGTCTCGAGCAGGTCGCTGACGATCACGTCGAGCGCGGGATCGTACAGGCCGCCGCGCCCGACGCCGGCGAGCTGGCCCTTGACGACGAGGTCACAGTCGCCGGCCTCGGCGCGTGCGACGAGCAGGTTGCGCCGCGCGATCGTCGCGGGGTCGGCAACGGAGAAGGAGGTCGCGCTCACCTGCTGGCCGACGACGGGCGCCACGTGCTCCGACCACGCGAACACGAACGCAGCGAGGTCCGCCTCTTCCGCCGGGGTGAGCTGGAACACGTCCGACGACACGAAGGTGTTGAGGTTCGGCGCCGTCCCGTCGTGCAGAAGGCCGAAGCCGCGTACCTGCTCGCCCATGAACGGCGTCGGCAGAAAGAAGCCTCCCAGCGTCGGCGGCACGCCGAACATGCCCACCTTCTGGTACATGTTGCGCAGGTGCGCGATCTTGAAGTCCTGTGGCTCCGCCTCGTGGAAGGCGAGCCCGGACGTACCGAGCGGCACGCGGTGGCAGTCGTTGCAGGTGAGCGCGCCGAGCGACGGCTGGTCCATGAACAGCGCCTCGCCCGCCGCCTCGGAGGCGTTCGGCTGGTCGTCGAGGGCGCGGAGCGGGTTCGGCGGATAGGCGACACCCAGGATGAAGTCGGTGAAGCGCTGCATCTCCTCGCCGTCGAGCTGCTGCGCGGCTCCGAGGAGCCCCGTGAAGGCGGGGTTGAAGCGCTCGAACGCCGCCGCCTCGTCGAACGGGTCGCCGCCCGGTTCGTCGGCGCCCGTGCGGTCGCCTCGCCAGTGCATCGGCCCGGCGTCGGCCATGCCGCGCAGGCTCTGCGTCGTCATCGGACCCTTCAGCGGGTGGAAGCGTCGCCCGAGGCTCGTCGACTCGCAGGTCTCGCCCGGCGCGCAGTCCGTGTCGATCTCGCAGATCGTGCCCGAGCCGCCGCCCGGACCCGAGCACAGGTGGACGAACGGATTCGGATCGTTCGCCACCGCGCCGAACGGATCGCCGAGGTCCCAGGCGAGGCTGTCGAGGTCGCCGAAGACGTGGCAGCTCGCACACGCGGAATCGCCGTGGCCGGAGCGGCGCGTGTCGTAGAGGATCTCGCGCCCGCGCTTGACCGTCACCGGTGACGGGTCGTGGCGCAGGAAGACGCTCGCGGTCATCGCACGCTTCTTCGCGTTGCTCAGGTCGCTGACGATCCCCACGCTCTGCCCGAAGCCGTGCATGACGTAGAGACGATCGTGCGCCTGGTCGAGCGCGAGTCCGCTCGGTCCGCCGCCGACCGGCACCAGCGTGCGCGAGACGGCTCCGGCCTCGAGGGCATCGGCGTCGAACACACCGACCGCTTCGGAGCCGAAGCCCGCGACGAACAGCGTCGCGCCGTCGGACGAGAACAGCATGTCGAGCGGGAACGCGAGGCTCTGCTCGATCTCGTCGGGCGGGCCGGTGGGCACGGAGTAGTCGACGTGCGGATTCAGGTGAACCGGCAGCACCGACGAGCCGCTCAACACGGTGATACGGCTCTCGGCGATGTGCCCGGTGAGGCCGTGTGTCGCGTCGACCAGCGGCTCGAAGCGCACGTGGTTGCGCGACTCGAGGTTGGAGACGAAGAGCGCGCCGGTCCCGGGACGCACCGCCATGTTGAACAGGATCGTGCCGACGCCGCTGAACGAGCCCTGCA
>VGTK01000215.1 GCA_016874715.1 Deltaproteobacteria bacterium
GCGCCGATGCCACGGATGCCGCCCACCGCGCCAGCGCCGCCGAAGCCGGGCTGGCCGCGCTGCGGGGCACCCGGACCGCCGCCGGAGCCGGACCCGCTGCCACCGCCGTAGAGCTCGTTGAGCACGACGGCGAGGTCGGCCGCCTTCGCGTTCTGAACGTTGTAGACCCGTACCGTGCGCGTCAGCTCCTCGTCGGGCGGCACGTCGAGCAGCCGCATCCAGTAGTCGATTGCCTTGAACATCTCCTCGTTGAAGGCGAGCACGGCGATCGAGTTGAGGCGCAGCATCGGAATCACGTAGACGCCCCGCTCCTGGGCGGCCTCGCCGGTGATCCCGTAGGTGTCGAGAACCGCCAGCAGCTCCGCGCCGAGATCCTCGATGTTGGCGTGCTTGATCTTGAAGATCTTGGCCTTGAGCTCCTTGAAGCTGTCGCGGTCGAGCAGGTCGACCATCTCGCGCAGCCGATCCACGTTGGTCGCGATGTCGGTGATGATGAGAACGTTCGCGCGCGGATAGGCGTAGACGTCTCCGCCGGGCGTGATGAAGGGCTCGAGCAGGTTCACCATCTCCTGCGCGGCCACGTTCCTGACGGGCACCAGCTCGATGACGAACAGGTCCTCGTCCCTCATGCCCGTCAGCTTCGAGGGTGCCGCGCTGACGCGCGTCTTGGCCTCGGCGATGGGCATGATGTTGTAGACTTCGCCGACCTTCACCGCCGCGATGCCGATGCTGCGCAGGATCTGGTTGAAGATCGGGAACAGGTCGCTGCGCGGAATCTTGCCGGTGGGTGCCGTGCGGATCGTCACCTGCCCCTCGACGCGGGGGTCGAGGAGATAGTTGATGCCGAGGGCACCCGCCAGGCTGTGCACCACCTCGCGGATGTCCGCCTTCTCGAAGTTGAGGACGATGGCGTCGTCGCCAGGCGCCTCGGCCGCCGGCAGCGGCGCCTCCACCGGTGGCGGAGCCCCGCCCTCTTCGTCCGGCTGTGCGTCGATCTGCCCCGGCAGGAGCAGCAGGCTCAGCAGGATCGTCGCGAGAGCCGCGCGCAGAGCACGGTCGGCGCCGCGGCTCCGCGAGCGCGCAGTCCTGTCACGCGGTCCGTTACGCACCATGCCTCCCCCCTGCCCCGCCGTGTAGCGGAGATCGAGGAGCTTTTTAAGACCATCGCGGATCGGCTTCATTGATTGGCGGACGCTTCCTCGCGCAGGCGCTTGAGCCGCTCGCGTGCACGCTGAGCACGATCGCGCGCGTCGTTGCGCTGCACCGCGGCGGCCCCGCCCGGCGGACCGAAGCCGCCCGGCGGGTTGGTGACCTGTCCCGGCGCCGCAGGGCGCCCGCTGCGCGGCGTTGGCGCCGCGATGCCGCCCGGGCCGACCGCTTTCGGGCCGGGCCCCTTGCCGGTCTCGAGCAGCAGGTCGAGCTTCACCTCGTCGCCGGTGCCGCTGACGAGCGACACCTGCTGGGTACTGATCTTCGCGACCTTGTAGCCGCCGATCTCCTCGCCCTCGCGCATGCGGATCTGCTTGTTGTTCTGGCTGATGTCGACGAACACGGCTTCGTGCTGCGAACCGACGAAGATCACCCCCGCGAGCTTCAACGTGGGCGGCGGTGCAGGCGTCTGCACGGGTGCCGGTCCCGCCGCCGCCGCCGGCGCCTGGCGGGAAACGTCGAACAGATCCTTCTCGGTGATGTTGCCGACCAGCTGCGGCAGCGCCGGGCGCTTTCCGGGTGCGCCGACCGTGTCGAGCGGCTGCGACGGGTTCTCGCCCGGCTCGGCCACGGCGGGCGGCGTACGGCGCCACACGCCGATCGCGCGCCACGCTGCGAGCCCGATCAGCGCGATCAGAATCAGGTTGAGGACCCGGAAGCGCTTCACGGTGGCGTCACCATCTGGCTCGTGCCCAGCGGATCGTCCGGCACGACCGCGCGCTCTTCGTCCGCCGGCGGCGGCGGCAGACGCTGGCCGAGACCGGCCGGCGGCGCCGCGACAGGTGCAGCCGAGCCGGCAGACGGGGGAGCGGCCGCGACGCCCGCCGGATCGGGTGCGGCGGCCGCGTCTCCGGCGTTGACCGCCGCCCGCTGGACCTTGGCGAGCTCCGCCGTGCCCTGCACGACACCCGAGACCTGGATCGTCGCCGACACCGTCCGGCCGACGCCCTGCTTGCGCACCATCGCGCCCCGCCGGCTCAGCTCGATGAACGGGATCGTCACGCGCAGCGGACCGAACTCGAGAGCCGTCAGGAAATCCGCGAGGTCGTGCAGCTCGCCCGACGCCGTGACGCGCAGCGAGACCTGCCGGAAGGGTCCGAGCGCCTCGTCCTTGAGGACCTGCGTCGTCTGGACGCTCACCTTCTTCTCGCTGGCCAGAGCCGAAACGCGCTCCTGCAGAGCGGCGGCGGCGAGCGTCGGGGTATCGCCCGGCACCAGCTCGGCGACCGTCGCCTGATAGCGCGCCTGCAGTGCGTCGAACTCCTTCTTCGTCTGCGGCGCGCGCTGCGCGAGACGCTTCGCCGTCGCGAGACGCTGCGCGGTGAGGCGAACGTCTTCCTTCACCTCGGCGCGGAACTCGAGGAACCACGTCACCGCGAGCCGCCCGACGACCAGCAGCAGTACCACGCCCAGCGCGAGGTAGAGTCGCTGCTGGCGGTCGGCGGTGCGGAGACGACCGAGCAGGTTGGCGAGGAAATCACGCACCGGTCACTCCTCGATCTCCGTGGCGAGCGAGAAGCGCTCCTGGTTGTCCTGGACCTTGGTCACGGGCGAGGTGAACTGCGCGTTCTTGAAGTACGGCGAGCGCTCGAGCATCGGCACGAGGTCCGACGCGGACTGCGCGAACCCCTCGAGCTCGACCTTGCCGCTGCGAAAGCGGAAGGTCGTCAGGTAGGCGTCCTTCGGCACGACCTCCGACAGCTCCTTGAGGACCAGCGCGATGCGGCGGCGGTCGCCCTGCGTCAGGATGCGCAGCTTCTCGTTGATCGCCTTCGCGTCCTCCTCGTTGCGGTGCACCGAGCGCACCGTCGGCTCGAGATCGGAGAGCTCCTGGTGGAGCTCGCCGGCGATGCGGTGGTCCTTCACCACCGCGCTGACGATCCACACCGACGTCACCAGCACCAGAAGGGCGGCGCACAGGAACGTCAGCAGCGGCGCCCCCTCCTCCATGCTGCGGCGCTCCTCGGCGGGCAGCAGGTTGACGTCGGCGCTGCCCTCGCGCACCGCGCCGAGTGCCGCACCGATCGCGGGCACGAGCGACGGCGTCGCGGTGGCCGCGAAGTCGTCGGGCACCGACAGCGCGCTCGTCGCGCGCTGGAGAAGCTCCGTCCCCGACGCGAGCAGCTCGGGGTCGAGGACGGGAGGGCTGCCGTCGCTGCCCGGCACACGCCAGGCGTAGACCTTCACGGCCCCCGGCGCGGCGCCTGCCGCCATCGACTCCTGGCTCACGAGCCGGCTGATCTGCGGCGCCGACGCGACCTCCTCGCCGCGGACGAGGTGGCTCGCGATCAGCGTGCCGCGCGCGACGTAGTCGAACTCGACGCCCGCGCCGTCCTCGACGAGCGCGACGGCGTGCTCGTCGTCTTCCTTGGTCGTGTAGCGCAGGAAGTCGAGGATCGCGGCCGGCGAGATCGCCACGCTGCGCGCGCGGATGTCCGCCTGCTCGAGCGCCGCCAGGACCTCGGCGACGACCCGGCGCGGCACGCTGATCACCAGGACGTCGAGCTTGCCGCCCGCCTCGCGGACGATCGTGTCGTAGTAGACCTCGTCGCGCGACAGCGGCAGCAGACGGTCGATCTCGAACTCCAGGACCTGTTGCAGGTCGTTCTTGGCGGCTTCCGGCAGCGACAGCCGGGACAGCAACGTGCTCGCGCGCGGCAGCACCACGAAGGTGCGGTCGGCGTCGAGCGCATGCTCGCTGACGAAGGCCGACACGGCGGCGGCGAGCGCCGAGCGCCGCGCCTCGGCGTCCTCCGGCGGCGGCAGCGGCTGCACGCGGTGGTGCAGCAGCGACACCGCGGCGAGCCGCTTCTGCAGGTGCACCATCGCGACGCTGCGCTGCTGGATCGCGATCCCCAGACCGTGCAGAAAATCGAGCCGCGTGGTGCGCTGGAACAGGCGGGCGGTCGGCGACGTGCTCACGAGGTCTCCACCACCGCCATCTGGTCCATCCAGCGATAGACGACGATGCCCTCGCTCGAGTCCTCGATGTCGATCACGGCGCCGACGTGCGCCTTGACCCGTGCCGAGGGTAGCTGCGCCTGCGCCTCGACGAAGAGGATGGCGCCCTCCGAATCGTCCTCCGAGACCAGATTGCCGCCCTGCAGCTCGACCGGCAGCTTGCCCTCGAGCACCGCCAGGATCGACCCGCCGGTCGCCTGCGCCTGCTGCGTCTCGATCTGCAGGAGCTCGGCGTCGTCGAGCCCGAACAGCACGCGCTTTACCTCGGGCGTGGCGTAGCGGAGGTTGACCTGGCCCGTGGTGTTGAAGATCGAGAACACGTCGCGCAACCCGATCGGGTACTCGTCCGTGCCACCGTTGTAGAGCTCCGGGGTGACACCCTTGATGAAAAGCAGCTCCTCGAGCGAGTCGAGGCGCTTGTTCTTCGCGGGGTACGGAGTCGGCAGGTCCATGTAGTAGTCGCTCTCGGCGCCGTTCACGCGATGCTCGTCGTCGTCGTCCTGCCAGTCGATGATCGCGTCGGCGATCGCAGCGGCGGTGTCGGAGGGGACGTTCATGTTGCCGAGAACCTGCACCAGTAGAGGGTAGAGCTTGGCGTCGTGCGCGCCGTCGGCAAAGTTGATCGGGATCTTGCCGCCCTCGTCGGTGACGCGAACCATCACCGGAGCGCCCCAGAGCTCGACCTGGTGCCACTGCCCGTCGCGGTTCACCAGCGGCCCCTCGTCCTCCTGGTTCAGTCCCTGCATCGGCGGCTTGCCGGCTCGCTGCCCCGCCCTGCCGGTCTGCCCCACCTCCCCCACCGTCTGTCCCTGTCCGCCTCGGTCCCGATCGAGGAGCGCTCGATAGAACGTCAGGTTCGCCGCGGCTGTCGCAAGATAATAGCTCTGCGTCTCGTCTGCAAAGTTCTTCGTCGCGGTCGCGTCCTGGCGCATCGATCCCGCGAACTCGGTGCCGAGGACGAACAGCACGGTGAAGAGCCACATCACGATGACGAGCGCAAAGCCCCGCTCGTCGCCGGACGGGAATGGCGGCGGCGCGCGCATCAGTTGAGGGTATCCAGACCGTTGAACTCGGACCCTTCCTCGGGATCGACGTCGCGGCTGGTACCACCGTTCTCGGAGCCACCCTCGCGCTGCGCGAAGCCGCCCTCGCAGTCGTAGGATCCGAGCCCGTACGAGACCAGCATGAGCGGGATCTCCTGGATCCAGTACGAGTCGCCGACCCCGAGGCCGTCGAGGGTGACGCGGATCGCGCCGGGCAGGGTCTGCTCCTCGTAGGGGTCCCACTCGTCGCGCCACTCCCCGTCGGTGCCGTCGACAAGCAGATACTGGAAGCGGATGCTCTTCAGACCGTCGAGGAGCGTCACCGCCGACACGCTGGTCTTCTGCTCGCCCGTGATCGCCGCGGCGGAGAAGACGACCTCCTCGCGCATCGCGAAGCTCGTGCCGTCGGAGCTGTAGGTGACCTTGGCGAGCCCCTCGCCGCCGTTGTGCTGTGGTGCGGCGGTGACGAACTCGAAGGAGTACGGGTTGCCCCAGAAGTAGCAGGGAGTGGACTCGTCCTCGCCTTCGACCGGGAACGAGATGATCGAGCGCACCTGCCGCGCCAGCAGCGACGTCGCCGCGCGCATCCGCGCCGAGCGCGCCGCAACCTCCTCGCCGCGCGGCACGGCGGCCAGCGCGGTCGCGAAAACACTGTAGACCATGGCGAGCATCACGCCGAGCAGGGAGAGCGAGATCATCAGCTCCAGCAGCGTGAAACCCGCTGATCCCGCGACGCGCATCCTGCGCCCCGGATCGCGCCGCCCTGTCCGTTCACTCGCCATCGTTCGGTGAGACCCGCAGAGTGCCGATCGTGTACGCCTTGACGCCGTTGGGCTCTTCCCATTCGACGGTGACGGAGATCACGGCGAGACGCAGGTCGGTCTGCTCCTCGGCAGCCCCGTCCTCGACGCCCGCCTTGCGGATCGTCCGCTGCCAGCGAAAGCCGTTGCCGATCGTACCGTGCGTCGTGGCGTCGCCGAGCTCGGGCGCCCACAGCACGGAATCCATCAGAGCTTTCGCGTGCACGACCGCCTCGGTCATGCGCGACGCGTTGCGGGCGAGGCGCATCGAGCCGCCGAACACCTGCAGCGCCGACACCACGCACAGGCCCAGTACGGCCATACCGATCGCGATCTCGATCAGCGTGAACCCGCCCTGCGGGCTCCGCGACGGCATCGTCATCGTGCCGGCTCGTCCTGGATCGTGACCAGCCCGATCAACGGGTCGAGGGTGACCAGGAAGCCCGTGTCCCCCGGCGACTCGCGATCGTCGATCACCACGTCGACGCCGCTGGTACTGCCGTTCGGGTAGAAGTTCACGCGCACGACGCCGGCCGGCCCCACCTCCCCACCGTGGATGCGGGACATCGTCGTCGACGGGCCCAGCGCGAACGACGCGTCGCGCTCCTCGACGCGCAGCTGGTTCTCCTGCGGATCGATGACGAGTTGCTGGACACGCCCGGTGATCACCGCGTCGCCCTGCAGGGTCTTCAGCGTCGCTGCGACGCCGCGCACCGCGCTGCGCACCTCGCGCGCGCGCATGCCGGAGTCGATCGCCGGTGCGACGAGGGTCGCCGCGACCCCGATGATGCCGACCACCAGCAGGATCTCGAGGAACGTGAACCCGGAGTCGTTTGACGAGGGGGCACGCGCCCCCTCGCTCCACGCGGCGAAGCCGCGCGGAGCCTCACTCCCCGCGCTCGCTCCGCGAGGCGAGGGGGCACGCGCCCCCTCGCTCCACGCGGCGAAGCCGCGCGGAGCCTCACTCCCCGCGCTCGCTCCGCGAGGCCGCGCACCGCACGCACGGATGTCCGAGTCTTCGCGCACGCGCCTAGCCGGAGATGACGACGTCCGCGTTGTTCGAGTCGCCGCCGGTGCGGCCGTCGGCGCCGTAGCTGCCGATATCGTAGTTGCCGCCACCTTCGCCCGGGCTGCGATAGACATAGGGGCGACCCCACGGGTCGACCGGGATCTCGTCGCGCAGGTACGGACCCGCCCAGCGCGACGCCGAGTTCGGCCGCACCCGCAGCGACTCCAGGCCCTCTTCCGTCGTCGGGTAGCGGCCGACGTCGAGCTGGAACATGTCGAGTGCGTTGCGCAGGTTCTCGAGCTGCACGCGCGCCGCCTTCGGCTTCGCCTTCTCGCTCTGGCCGATGAAGTTCGGCGCGACGAGGGTCGCCAGAAGACCGATGATGACGAGCACGACGAGGAGCTCGATGAGGGTGAAGCCGGCCTGGCGGTCGGCGCGCCGCCGTGCGGCCGCGACGACACGCATCCGCGCGATGATGGTCTCTGGAATCACGAGCGCGAGCCTCCTTCTTTCGAATCGGCGATCAGAGCGGCATGTTGTTGATGCTGAAGATCGCCGAGAACATCGACAGCACGACGAAGGCGACGACGACGCCCCCGACCAGCAGCAGCGCGGGCTCGAGCAACGACGTGAGCCGCTTCACCGACTGGCGCACCTCCTTGTCGAAGTAGTCCGCGACCTGGATCAGCATCTCGTCGAGCTTGCCGGTTTCCTCCCCGACGCTGATCATCTGCAGCGCGAGCGGCGGGAACACCCCGCTGTGGTTCAGTGGAGCGGCGACACCGGACCCGCCGCGGACGCCTACCTTCACCTCGTCGATCGCCCGCGACAGCACGAGGTTGCCCGCGACGTCGCGCACGATCTCGAGCGCCTGCAGCATCGGCACGCCGCTGCGGAGCAGCGTGCCCAGCGTGCGGGCGAAGCGCGCGACCGCGACCTTCCGCGTGAGATCGCCGAGCAGCACGATGCGCAGCTTGGCCTGATCCCAGCGCAGGCGTCCGCCCGGGGTGCGGAGGAAGTGCACGACCCCGACGGCCAACCCGGCGGTCACGAGAAGCCCGGCCCACCAGTACGAGCGCATCGCGTCGGACAGGCCGAGCAGCATGCGCGCCGAGAAGGGCAGCGACTGGCCCGCCTGGTTGAAGATCGCGCCGAACTTCGGGAGCACGTACGTCAGCAGGACGGTCACCGAGACGAAGGCCGTGAACAGCAGGATCAGCGGGTACACCATCGCCGAGCGCACCTCGTCGCGCAGCTCGTCGGCGCGCTCGAGGTAGTCGGTGAGACGCGCGAGCACGTGGTCGAGCACACCGCCGATCTCGCCCGCCTTCACCATGTTGATGTAGATCGGCGGAAAGACCTTCGGGTGCTGGCCGAGCGCCTCGGCGAGCGACTTGCCGCGCTGCACCGACTGCAGGACGTCGGCCACGATCGCCTTCATCTCCGGGCGCTCGGAGAGATCGGTCAGGATCGAGAGGCTGCGGTCGAGCGGCATGCCGGCCGCGAGCAGCGTGCTCATCTCGTGCGTGAAGATCAGCAGGTCACGGCCGCGCACGCCGCGCTTGAAGCTGACCGACGGCAGCGAGATGCTGGCGAGACCGCTCTTCTTCGCGGTCGGCTCCGCGACGCGGAGCGGAATCAGCCCACGGTCCTGGAGGCGAGCGACCGCGACGCTGCGCTCGGCGGCATCGATGACGCCCTCGAGGATCTTCCCCTCGGCGTCGGTGGCCCGGTACTGGAACTGCGCCATGCTCTGCTCTGCCCGCCGGAAACGGACGTCCGGCGCAGCGCCCGCGTCCTCGTCCCGCGCGAGCTCGTCGCGAACGCGGGACTTCAGCCAGGCGGAGCGCCGACCACGGGCCGGCCTGGCTCCATGGACGGTATATCCGTCAGGAAATTCGGAGGAAATCAAATCTCGGCGGCGATCGCGGCCCAGTCGCGCGGCAGCGATGCATCGGGCCAGCGCTGCGCGAAGCGCT
>VGTK01000216.1 GCA_016874715.1 Deltaproteobacteria bacterium
GCCGCCTCCTCCGGCATCGGCTCGTGCGGCTCGTCCTCGGGCACCGCGAGGTACTCGAAGAGGTTCGTCATGAAGAGATTGTCCTCGTAGAGCCTGGCGATCGCGAGCAGCGCTGCCTGCAGCGCCGCCTGGCCCTCGCGGAGCGCGATCACCAGCATCGTCATGCCGCCGACGGTCAGGCCGCCGCCGATGGTCCGCACGACCACCCACGCGTAGCAGGCGTAGAGCGCCAGCGTGCCGAGCATCCCGAGCCGCAGCGCGGACCAGCCGCGGCGCCGTGCCAGCGCGGCGTCTTCCGCCTGGTGGCGCTCGTGAATCTCCCGGTAGCGCCCGAGCAGCAGCGCACCCAGGGAGAACAGCTTGACCTCCTTGGCGCTGGCCTCCTGCGACAGCAGCATCTCGAGGTAGTGCGCCTGCCGGTTGGCGAAGGTCCGGCCGCGGCTCAGCAGGAACGCCTCGCGTCCGAAGCGCGCCTCGGCGACGAACGGCGGCACCGCGGCCAGCAGCAGGGCCGCGACCGCGATCCCGCTGAATCCGGCGAGCAGGGCCGCGTAGCCCGCGAGCACGATCGCGTTGCGGCCCAGCGTCAGGGTGCTGCGCACGACGTCGAGCGGACGCGAGCTCGCCTCGCGGCGCGCCTGGGCGAGCTGGTTGGCGAAGTGCGGGTCCTCGAAGTGACGGTACGACACGTTGATCGCCTTCTCGAGGATTCTCCCATTGACGAGCAGCCCGAGCTCCGAGCGCAGCAGCGCCTGGCAGAGCCCGTTGGCCTGCGTGACGCCCGCTCGCGCGACCATCAGGGCGAGCTCGACCGCGACCCACTCGAGGGCGGCCGCCGTCGCCGCCGGCGACGGGTCCGTCGTCGCCGCGACGACGCCGTCGATGATGCGCTTTCCCACCCATGCGATGGCGACCGGCAGCACCCCGTCCGCGGCCGCGAGCGCGATCAGCCCGAGCGCCAGACGCCTGCTGGTCGACGCGAGCAGCACGAACGCGCGGCGCGCGTTGCCGAGCACGGTACCCAGCTCCCGGACGCGCCGCGCCATGGTCGAGCGCCACGGCGCGGCGGCGGGCGGGTGGCTCCGGTCGGTCACGGGGAGACCGTAGACTCCCGCGGCGGACCGCGCACGGTGCCGCATACGCGCTCGACGCGGCACCGTGCCCCTGTGCTAAGGGTCGGCGATGCCCAGCCAGCCCGTCATCGTCGCCGCCTGCCGCACCCCGATCGGCCGCTTCGGGGGCGGCCTCGCGCCGCTCACGGCACCGAGGCTCGGCGCGATCGCGATCCGCGACGCGCTGCGCCGGGCGACGCTCGATCCGTCCGAAGTCGACGAGGTGATCTTCGGCAACGTGCTGACCGCGGGCGTCGGCCAGGCGCCCGCGCGCCAGGCAGCGCTCGCCGCGGGCATCCCCGAACCCGTCCCCGCCCTGACGATCAACCAGGTCTGCGGCTCCGGCCTCAAGGCCGTGATGCTCGCGGCGCAGGCGATCCGCGCCGGTGACGCCAAGGTCGTCGTCGCCGGCGGGCAGGAGTCGATGTCGAACGCACCGTTCCTGCTGCGCGGTGCGCGCGGCGGATGGCGCCTGGGCGACCAGCAGGCAGAGGACGCGTTGCTGCACGACGGCCTGCTCGACGCGTACGAGGGCTACCACATGGGCGAGACCGGCGAGGTCGTCGCCGAGCGCTGCTCGGTCTCGCGAGCCGACGCCGACGCGCTCGCGGCGGCGTCGCACGGCAAGGCCGCCGCCGCCGAGGACGCCGGGCGCTTCGCCGACGAGATCGTCGCGGTCGAGGTGCTGCGGCCCGGCGGGCGCGGCACGACGCTCGTCTCGCACGACGAGGGCATCCGCCGCGACGCCACGGTCGAGTCGCTGGCGAAGCTCCGTCCGGCGTTCCGCCAAGACGGCGTGGTCACCGCGGGCAACGCGTCGCAGATCTCCGATGGTGCGAGCGCACTCGTCGTCATGGCGCGCTCCGAGGCGGAGCGGCGACGGCTCGAGCCGCTGGCGCGCATCGTCGCGGCGGACTCGTTCGCCATGGCGCCGCGGCTCGTCATGGAGGCGCCGATCGGCTCGGTACGTCGCCTGCTCGAGAGGGCGCAGCTGCGCATCGACGACATCGACGTCTTCGAGCACAACGAGGCGTTCGCGACGGCGTCGTGCGCGGTCGCCGGCGCACTCGGCGTGCCCGACGACCGCTTCAACGTCCATGGCGGGGCCGTCGCGCTGGGACATCCAATCGGCGCGAGCGGCGCGCGCGTGCTCACCACCCTGCTCCACGCCATGCGCTACCGGCGTGCGCGGCGCGGACTCGCGACGCTGTGCCTCGGCGGCGGCGGCGCCGTGTCGATGCTCGTCGAGCGCCCCTGAACGACGACGCGGACGCACCGACTCGCGTCCGCCGCGGGCCAGCGAAAGGAACTCCGTGAAGAACCTGTTCTCCGTTGAAGGTAAGGTCGCCCTCGTCACCGGCGGGTCGCGCGGCATCGGGCTCATGATCGCGCGCGGCTTCGTCGAGAACGGCGCGCGCGTGTACGTCGCGTCGCGCAAGGCGGAGGATTGCGCGAAGGTCGCCCAGGAACTCTCCGCCTACGGCGACTGCCACGGGATCGCGGCCGACCTCTCGACGCAGGCCGGGGCCGCGAAGCTGGCGGCGGAGGTCGGCAAGCACACGAGCAAGCTCGACGTGCTGGTCAACAACGCGGGGGCGAACTGGGGGGCCCCGATGGCCGAGTATCCCGACGCGGCGTGGGACAAGGTGCTGGCGCTGAACGTGAAGGGCGTGTTTCACCTGACCATCGCCTGCCTGCCCCTGCTCGAGAAGTCGGCGAGCCACGCCGACCCGGCGCGCGTGATCAACATCGGCTCCATCGACGGCATCCAGGTGCCGATGCTCGAGACCTACGCCTACTCGGCGAGCAAGGCGGCGGTGCACCACATGACGCGGGTGCTCGCGATGCAGCTCGCCGGCAAGCGCATCACCGTGAACGCCGTCGCGCCGGGACCGTTCGAGAGCAAGATGATGGCGGCGACGCTCGACCGGTTCAAGGATGCGATCGTCGCGTCGTGCCCGCTCGGCCGCATCGGCGAGCCCGAGGACATGGCCGGCATCGCGATCTATCTCGCCTCTCGTGCGGGAGCGTACGTGACCGGGGCCGTGATCCCCGTCGACGGCGGCATCTCGACACGATGAAGCACGACGAAGAGACCGTCGCGGCCGATCAGGGGTTTTTTCGATGAGCAAGCTCCTGCGTCCTGAACCGCTCGGCCGCCGCGCCTTCCTGCAGCGCTCGGCGCTGCTCGCGGCCGGCTTCGCCCTGCCCTCCGCCCTGCTCTCCGCCTGCGGCGACGCGAGTACCACTGCACCTCCGCTCGAGGTCGATCCCGGCACGCCGTTCTGGCTGCAGGGGAACTTTGCTCCCGTCTACGACGAGGCGACCGCACTCGACTTGCCCGTGCGCGGCCGCATCCCGCGCGAGCTCGCGGGGCTCTACGTCCGCAACGGCTCGAACCCGCAGAGCGGCGTGTCGCCGCACTGGTTCTTCGGCGACGGCATGCTCCACGGCGTGCGGCTCGAGGGCGGTCGTGCCGCCTGGTACCGCAACCGCTACGTCCGCACGCCGTTCTACGAGCAGGGCCGAGGCTTCAGCGACGCGCCCGGCCTGCCGATCGGCGGCAACCACCAGTCGAACGTGAGCTGCGTGTACCACGGGGGTCGGCTGCTGCTGTCGGGCGAGGTCGGCGCGCCGTACGTGATCGACCCGAACGACCTCTCGACGATCGGCGTGCACGACTTCGACGGCCGCCTGAACACGTCGTTCACCGCACACCCGAAGATCGACCCCGCGACCGGCAACCTGCACTTCTTCGGTTACTGGTTCTTTTCGCCATACTTGACGTACCACGTGGCGGACCCGGCCGGGAACATCGTCCACTCGAGCCAGATCCCGGTCACGGCCTCGACCATGATCCACTCGTTCGCGATCACCGAGCGCGACGTCGTCTTCTGGGAGCTGCCCGTTCTGTTCGACCTGAACGCAGCGGTCAGCGGCGCCGGCAATCCGTTCGCCTGGCAGGCGGACTACGGCGCGCGCATCGGCGTGATGCCGCTCGGCGGAAACGGCAGCGACATCCGCTGGGTCGAGATCGACCCCTGCTACGTCTACCACGAGGTCAACGCGTACCGCGACGGCGACGAGATCGTGCTCGACGTCTGCCGGCACGACTACATGTTCGCCGGCGAGCGCTTCGGCGCCGCACCGCTCGCGCTGCACCGCTGGCGCGTCGACACCGGCGGCGATCAGCTCCGCTTCCGCGACGAGGTGGTGACCGACCGCGACCTCGAGCTGCCGACGCACGACCGCCGCTTCAGCGGCCGCCCGTACCGCTACGGCTGGCTGGTCTACGGCGAGGACCATCCGCTCACGCCGAACTTCGTCGGCGTGGCACAGGTCGACTTCCGCAGCGGTGACGTCCGCACCTGGAACCCCGGCCCGACGCGGCACGCCGCGGAGGCGTTCTTCGTTCCGGGCGGTCCGGGCGAGGGCGACGGATGGCTGCTGAGCTACGTCTACGACCGCGCGCGCGACGCGAGCGACCTCGTGATCCTCGACGCACTCGACGTGGCCAGCGGCCCGGTCGCGGAGATCGCGCTGCCGCGGCGCGTGCCGTTCGGCTTCCACGGGGTGTGGGTTCCGGCGTAGCGCCGGCGTAGCGCCGACACGGTCGCCGGCATCCGGGACGGGCTCGTCCGCGTCGGCGCGTCGCTGCGGATCGTTCCGACTCGTCGGCGCGTCGCTGCGGATCGTTCCGACTCGTCGGCGCGTCGCTGCGGATCGTTCCGACTCGTCGGCGCGTCGCTGCGGATCGTTCCGTGTCGTTCCTGCCATGGCGGCCCGATGCGGTCGCTTCTACCGCATCGTCGTGGATGGTGGCGTCGCGACCGTGGCCGAGCCGAAGCGCAAGGCGACCCATGACGACGTGCTCGCCGCACCCGAGCACCAGGTCGCGGAGATCCTCGACGGCGAGCTGTTCCTGAGCCCGCGGCCCGCGAACCCGTACGCGCTCGCATCGTTCCAGCTCGGCCTTGCGATCGGAGGCGGGTTCAGTCGGGAGCCCCATGGCGCAGGACGGCCCGGGGGGTGGTGGATTCTGTCCGAACCCGAGCTTCACCTCGGGAGCGACGTCGTGGTGCCCGACCTTGCGGGCTGGCGGTGCGAACGCCTGCCGCGCGTCCCGAACGAGCCGTACTTCGAGTTCGCGCCCGACTGGCTGTGCGAGACGCTGTCGCCGTCCACGGCGCGCATCGCCCGCACGCGCAATCTCGCCCTCTGCGCGCGCGCGAGGGCGCACATCACGTGTGGCTCGTCGACCCGCTGGCGCGCACGCTCGAGTTGCTCGCGCTCGAAGGCGGCCGGTGGATGATCGCCGAGACGCACGCCGGCGGCGACGTCGTTCGCGCCGCACCTTTCGCGGTCGTCGAGATCGAGCTCGCGCGGCTCTGGATCGACTGAGGGTCAACCCCCATGCGGATCGGCTTCCTGATCTTCCCCGGCCTCACGGAGCTCGACCTCATCGGCCCCTACGAGATCGTCGCGCGCCTGCCCGGTGCGGAGATTCACCTGATGTGGAAGGACGCCGGGCCGGTGCGCACGGAGCACGGCCTCGCGCTGATCCCGACGACGATCCTGAACGCGTGTCCGCCGCTCGACCTGCTCTGCGTCCCCGGCGGACCTGGAGTGAACGAGCTGCTCACCGACGCCGAGGTGCTCGCCTTCCTGAGGCGCGTGGCTCCGGACGCGTGCTGGGTGACCTCGGTTTGCACAGGCGCGCTCGTGCTCGGCGCCGCCGGCCTGCTGCACGGCCGCCGCGCGACGACGCACTGGATGTCACGGCACTTCCTCGTCGACTTCGGCGCCATCCCGGTGGACGATCGCGTCGTGGTCGACGGTAACGTCGTCACCGGCGGCGGCGTCACCGCCGGCATCGACTTCGCGCTGCGCATCGTCGCCGAGGTCGCGGGGCGGGAGACCGCGGAGGCGATCCAGCCCGCGGTCGAGTACGACCCGCACCCGCCCTTCGGCGCCGGCACCCCGCGGACGGCCGCCGCGCAGATCGTCGCGCGGGCGGAGCGTCAGGCGGCCGAGCGACAGGAGTACCGCGCAGCGCAGGTCGCGCGCGCCGTCGCGCTGCTGCGCTGGTGCACCGCGCTGGCCGGCCATACGACGCGGCCGGGACCTCGCGTTCCTACGCCCGGTCGGCGAGCTCGAGCCCCTCGTGCCGCTCGACCAGGCGCTGCAGGTACGACGCGCTCTCCGACAGCAGGACCGGACGTCCCTCGCGGTCCTGCACCAGCTTGACCAGCTGCGAGTGCTTGACGATCTCCGGGTCGAACGCGCCACGCGGCCAGCGCGCGACGTTGTGCGGCATCGGCGAGAGGCGGAGCTCGACCTTGTACTCGCTCGCCATGCGGTGACGCAGGACGTCGAACTGCAGCGGGCCGACCGCGCCAACGATCGGCGCCGAGTTGACGCCGCCGACCTCGGCGAAGACCTGCACGGCGCCTTCCTGCGCGAGCTGCTCGAGGCCCTTGGCGAGCGCCTTCCTCTTCTCGACCAGCCCCAGCTCGACGCGCATGAAGTGCTCGGGCGGGAACACCGGAAAATCCGCGAACGAGAAGTCGCCCTTCTCGGAGAGCGTGTCGCCGATGCGGAAGACGCCGGGGTCGAACAGCCCGACCACGTCGCCCGGCCACGCCTCGTCCACCTCCTCGCGGCCCTGCCCGAGCAGCAGCGTCGAGTTCGCGAGCCGGATCGGCTTGCCGGTGCGTACATGCTTGACGGTGCTGCCGCGGACGAACTTCCCCGAGCAGATGCGGAGAAACGCGACCCGATCGCGGTGGTCGGGGTCCATGTTCGCCTGGATCTTGAAGACGAAGCCGGAGAAGGGCTCCGCGACGGGGCCGATCACCCCTTTCGACGACGGCCGCGCGGCGGGCGGCGGCGCCAGCTCGAGGAAGCGCTCGAGGAACGGCTGGATGCCGAAGTTGGTCAGCGCGCTGCCGAAGAACATCGGCGACTGCTCGCCGGCGCGCACGCGCCCGGCATCGTACGGCGCGCCCGCGCCCTCGAGCAGCGCGAGCGACTCGGCGAGCTCGTCGGCCTTCGCGCCGAGCGCCGCGCGGACGGGCTCGGAATCGTGCGCGCCGTCGATGTCGGTCTCGTCGACGAGGCTCGTGCCGTGTGCGCCGCCGGAGAAGAGCTGCAGCCGGAGCCCGAGGCGGTCGTAGACGCCGCGGAAGTCGCTGCCCTGCCCCACCGGCCAGTTGAGCGGCACGGCGTCGATGCCGAGGACCTCCTCGATCTCGCCCATCAGGTCGAGCGGGTCGCGGCCGTAGCGATCCATCTTGTTGACGAAGGTGAAGATCGGGATGCCGCGCATGCGGCAGACCTCGAAGAGCTTGCGCGTCTGCGCCTCGACGCCCTTCGCGGCGTCGATGAGCATCACCGCGCTGTCCGCGGCGATCAGGGTGCGGTAGGTGTCCTCGCTGAAGTCCTTGTGGCCCGGCGTGTCGAGGATGTTGACGCGGAACTCGTCGTAGACGAAGTGCATCGCCGAGCTCGAGACGGAGATGCCCCGCTGCTTCTCGATCTCGAGCCAGTCGCTGGTCGCGTGGCGCTGCGCACGCCGCGCCCGGACGGCCCCGGCCTCGCGCAGGGCGCCGCCGAACAGCAGCAGCTTCTCGGTGAGCGTCGTCTTGCCGGCGTCCGGGTGCGAGATGATCGCGAACGTCCGCCGGCGCGCGACCTCGCGCGCGATCTCGCTGTTTTCTTCGCCCATGGGATGCCCGGTCCGGTGAACCTCGACGCTTAGCGGACGGCCCCGCGTCTCGCCACGCGTGGAGGGCCCTGGACGCTGCCCCGCGCGGACGGAATGACGATGGGTACGAGAGGGAACCGATGCAGCACGGACGATGCCTCTGCGGCGACGTGGAGTGGACTGCCGAAGGTCCGCTCGAGCGCATGACCCACTGCCACTGCTCGCGCTGCCGGAAGGCGCACGGGACGCCGTTCGCGACCTACGCCTTTGCGCCGGGCGCGGGCTTCCGGCTGCGCGGCGCGGAGAACGTCACCCGCTACGCGACCTCGCCCGCGTTCGTGCGCGGCTTCTGCGGACGCTGTGGATCGGTCGTGCCCTCGGCGGCGCTGGACGGCCGGCTCGCGGTCCCGATCGGCTCGCTGACGACCGATCCCGGCGTGCGGCCGGTGGCGCACGTCTTCGTCGCCTCGAAGCTGCCCTGGTACGAGATCACCGACGGCCTGCCGCAGCACGCGACCTTCGAGCCGGGCGACGACGCGCCCGTGCTCGACGATCTGCCCGTGCCACCGGTGCCCAGGGGGCGGCGCGGCAGCTGCCTGTGCGGCGAGGTCCGCTTCGTCCTCGAAGGCACGCCCGTCACCGCGCGAAATTGCCACTGCTCGCGCTGCCGGCTCGCGCGCTCCGCCGCGCACGCGGCGAACGTGATCGCGCCGCAGGACGCGGTTCGCATCACGCAGGGCGCGGACCAGGTCGCCTCCTACAAGATTCCCGACGCACGGTTCTTCACGCAGACGTTCTGCCGCACCTGCGGCGGCAAGGTTCCGCGTCACGATGCCGGCCGCGGCATCGTGGTGACACCGCTCGGGGCGTTCGACGACGCCCCCGGGACGCGTCCGGAGATGCACATTTTCGTCGCGTCGAAGGCGCCCTGGTTCGCGATCACCGACGACCTGCCGCAGCACGCGGCCGGCGTCCCGCTCTGAGCGGCCCGGGACACGGCGGAGATCGGCGGCAGCCGTCGAGCGGCTGACGCGCCGGGAAGCGCAGACGCACGTCGTCGACGATCCAACCCGGCGTCCGCGGCGCACCGCACCGGACGCAGCGCACCGCCCGGACGCGGCGCACCGCACCGGACGCGGCGCAC
>VGTK01000217.1 GCA_016874715.1 Deltaproteobacteria bacterium
CGACCGCCAAACCGGCCGAGGCTCCGAAGCCGGCCGCGGCGGCACCGGCCGCCGCGCCCACGAACACGCCCGCGCCGGCACCGGCCGCCGCGCCCACCAAGCCGGCGGAGGCACCGAAGCCGGCCGAGCCGGCGGCTGGCGCGAAGCCCGCCGCGGTCAAGCTGTCGTTCATCGGCGTCCAGAGCGACGACCAGCAGTTCGCGCTGACCGCGATCCTGCGTGAGTACCAGAAGCTGCGTCCGGAGGTCGATGTTCAGTTCGAGTTGTTGCCATTCGCGCAGCTGTTCCCGAAGATCCAGGCGAACGCGGCTGCCAAGACGCCGACGGACATCATCCTGGCCGACGGCCCGAACGTCTGGAGCTTCGCCTACAACGGCGTCATTGCGCCGATGGACGAATGGTTCGACAAGGACTACGTCGCCAAGAACTGGACCCCTACGTCGCTCCTCACGTCGCAGTACCGCGGCAAGTTCTTCGCCCCGCCCCAGATGGAGTCCTGCTCGGTCATGTGGTTCAACAAGGACATGACCGACAAGGCCGGCATCAAGCCGCCGGCCGAGATGAGCGAGAGCTGGACCACGACGCAGGCACTCGAGGCCTGGCAGAAGGTGAACAATCCGCCCCAGGTATACGGCGTGCGCTGGGGTCAGGGCAACTCCCCCGGACAGGACTACGAGGCCGGCCTGCTGCGACGGATGGCCGGCGCCAAGGGCAGCAACGCCTACAAGGGGATCGGAGACGACAGTCTCACGATCACCGGCTACTTCGACCACCCCGACGCGGTGAAGGGCCACACGTTCTTCCACGAGCTGTACCAGAAGCACAAGGTGAGCGCCGTGGAAGGCATTCCGAACGCATGGTTCGACCAGCGCGCCGCGTTTTACATCTCGCCGGACAACGCGATGGGCACGTACAACCGGCTCGGCGCGAAGTTCGCTTATGGCAACACGGCGCTGCCGTCGATGCCGGGCGGCAGCCAGATCTGCCACACGGACTCGTGGCACTACGCGCTCGGCGCGAACAGCGCACAGAAGAAAGAGGCAGCCGAGTTCATCAAGTTCCTGTCGGGCCCGGTCGGGTCGAAGATCTTCTTCGACCGCGTCGGGCAGTTGCCGTCGCACGCCGAGCTCCTGAACACGCTGCCAGACTACAAGTCAGCGCCGCGCAAGACCGTGGGTGAGATGTTCCGGATGCACGGCCAGCCGCGCATCGTGACGGTTGGTTTCACGGAATACAACGGCCTGATGCAGGAGTTCGTCGGCAACCTGGTCGCCGGGCAGAACCTCGACGTCCAGCAGTTGGCGACTACGCTGGCGCGCCGATCGGATTCGTTGACGGCCAAGTACAAGGACTGGCAGACCAAGCCGTAGGGCAGGCAGACCGTGAGCGCGGTCGTGGCGGCCAGGTCCGCACGACGCCGACTGCTGACGCTGCAGCGTCGGCGATACCTGGTTGCCCTGCTCTTCGTGCTGCCGGCCCTGCTGAACTTCCTCGTCTTCCGCTACATCCCGATGGCGCTGGCCGCGCAGGCGAGCCTCTACGACTACTCGCTGCTGGCCGGCTGGGGCGACTTCGTCCTCTGGAAGAACTTCGTGCGCGCCTTCGAGGACGACATCTTCCGGACGTCGCTCTGGGTCTCGATCAAGTACGCGATCGGCAAGGTCCCCCTACAGGTCCTGTTCGCGCTCCTCCTCGCTCTGTTCGTCTCGCGCGAGGTACGGGGGATGGGCGTGATCCGGACGATCATCTTCATCCCCGTTGTCACGTCGCTGGTGGTCGCGGCCCTGCTCTGGTCGATGATGTACAACAAGGATCTCGGCCTGCTGCAGAGCCTGCTCGGGGTCTTCGGCCTGCGGCATCCCGGCCTGCTGAGCAGTTCCACGTGGGCCCTGCCCGCGATCGTCGTGATGATGGTCTGGAAGGAAGTCGGGTTCTCGACGATTATCTTCGTCGCCGGCCTCAAGGGCATCCCGACGATGTTCTACGACGCGGCCGCGATCGACGGCGCCAACCGCCTGCAGCAGTTCCTGTACATCACACTGCCCCTGCTCAAGCCGATCACGCTGTTCATCGTCGTCACGCAGACGATCTCGGCGATGCAGGTGTTCGTGCCGATCTTCGTGATGACGCAGGGCGGCCCGTTTTTCGCCACCAACGCGGTCGTCTACTACATCTACCAGAATGGCTTTCACTACAACGACATGGGGTACGCCAGCGCCATGTCCTTCTTCATCCTGGCGCTACTCGTGACCGTGGCGTACTTCCAGTTCAAGCTGCTGAAGGGCAACGTTGAGTACTAGGTCGGACGCGGCGGTCACGCCGACGCTCCGCTCCGGCGCGGGCGCGATGGGCCGCGCCGTCGAGGTGATCGCGCGGTACACGCTGTATGTCGTTCTCGGGGTACTGTTCCTGCTCCCGTTCGTCTGGATGTTCTTCGGCTCGGTGCGCAGAGAGATCGAGATCCACGGCTACATGTTTCCCTTCTCGATCAACACGATCGTCCCGGTCGAGTGGACACTGCAGAACTTCCTCGACATCTACGGGATATCTGAGGAAGGAGAGAAGGGTGGGCTGCGCTTTCACCGCGGGCTGTTGAACTCAGGGATCATCGCTGCGGCGGTGGTCGGGCTCTCGATGCTGTTCAACACAATGGCCGCGTACTTCTTCGCGCGCCTACCGTTCCCGCGCAAGAACCTGCTGCTCGCCTTCGTCCTCGCGACGTTCCTGCTGCCGTTCGAGGTCACGGTCGTCCCACTCTACCTCGTGGTGAGCGAACTGGGGCTGCGCGACACCTACCTCGCAATGATCGTACCGTTCTACGCCAGCCCCTTCATCGTGTTCATGCTGACGCAATTCCTCGGATCGATACCGAAGGAGCTCGACGAGGCCGCGCTGGTCGACGGCGCCAACTACTGGCAGATCCTCTGGAGCGTCGTGTTCCCGAACGCGCTCCCGGCGCTCGCAACCGCGGCGCTGATCGAGTTCCAGTTCATCTGGAACTTGTTCTACTGGCCGCTGATCGCGACGAGCTCGCTCGACCTGCAGGTGATACAGGTGATGATCGCGAGCCAGACGACCGATCGAACCATCTACTGGGGACGCACGTTTGCCGGATTGGTCTCGGCGGTGTTGCCGGTCTTGTTGTTATTCTTGGGATGCCAGCGTTTTTACTTCAGGGGTGCCGTGCTCTCCGGAATGAAATGACTCTGCGGTGCGTGATCGACTGCGACCCAGGCGTCGACGACGCGATGGCGCTGTGGTACGGGCTGCTGCATCCGGAGATCGAGATCGTCGCGATCACGACCGTCTGGGGGAACGTCCGGGTGGAGACCACGACGACGAACGCGCTTCGCATCGTCGAGATGGCCGGCCGGGCGTCGATCCCGGTCGCGCGTGGGGCGGCGCGGCCACTTCTCGGCCCCGAGCCTAGCTTCACGGGCATCGTCCACGGCCGCGACGGTCAGGGGAACACCAACCTGCCCGCGCCGACGAGTCGCACCGTCAACGAGACCGCGGCCGAGCTGCTGGTGAGGCTGGCGCACGAGCAGCCCGGCGAGCTCACGCTGCTGCCAGTTGGCCCGATGACGAACGTCGGCGCCGCGCTCGCGCTCGATCCCGGAATAGCCGGGCTCTACAAGGAGGTCGTGTTGATGGGCGGCAACTACGCTGTCCCTGGTAACGCCTCGAAGTGGGGCGAGGCGAACATCTGGCACGACCCCGAGGCGGCGCAGATGCTGTTCGAAGCGCCGTGGCCGATCTGGGCGGTCGGCCTCGACGTCACCCACAAAGCGCGACTGAGCGAGGCGCAGCTGGATCAGCTCGGCGCCAGTGGGACGACCGCCGGGAAGCACCTGCACGCGATCAGCCAGCAGTACCTCGAGCTCTACTCGCGACGCTGGGGCAAGCGCGAATGCTCGATGCACGATGCCCTCGCACTGGCCCTGGCGCACGATCGCGAGCTGGTCACCGAGGCGCCGCGGACGCGCGTCGACGTCGAGCTCAACGGCGCGCACACGCGCGGCATGACCGTCGCCGAGCTCAGGCCGGGCCGCGTCGGCGGTGACGACGCGAATGCGCACGTGGTGCTTGGCGTCAACACCCCGCGCTTCATCGATCGGTGGATGACGACGATCTGCGGGACGTAGCCAGCGCAGTCATCCGTGCCGAGTCGCTGACCAGACGGTACGGCGTCCTGACCGCCGTCGACGGACTGGATCTGACGATCCAGCGCGGCGAGATCTACGGGTTCCTCGGGCCCAACGGCGCCGGCAAGACATCGACGATTCGCATGTTGCTGGGCATCCTCCGACCAACGGCCGGCACCGTGGAGGTGCTTGGTGGATCCCCGTCCGCCGATCCGTTCCGCGTGAAGCGGCGGGTCGGCGTGGTCGCCGAACAGCCGGCCTTTTACGACGACCTGTCGGCCTGGGAGTCTTTGGCGTTCCACGCCGCTCTGTATCGCCTGACCGGATGGGACGCGCGTGCCGCGGCGTTGATCGAACGTCTCGGCCTGGCCGGGTTCGAGCGGCTACGCGCTGTCGACTACTCGCGCGGCATGCGGCAGAAGCTCGCGCTCGCGCGCGCGCTCCTCCACCGCCCAGAGCTGCTCGTACTCGATGAGCCGGTCTCTGGACTCGACCCCCACGGCATCCGCCAGGTGCGCGAACTGCTGCTCGAGGAGAACGCCGCCGGCGTCTCGATCGTCCTCTCGTCGCACATCCTCAGCGAAGTCGAGCGAACCGCGCACCGCGTCGGCATCCTCAGCGCGGGTCGTCTCGCGGTCGAGGGTCCTGTCTCCTCCCTGCTTCGGCCCGGTGAGACGCTCGAAGACGTGTTCGTGCGCGCGACGTGAGAGACCGGCTCCACGCCGCCAGGACGATCGCGGCGCGCGACCTCCTCGGGCTGGCGGCAAGCCCCGCGCCATACGTCGTGCTCGCCCTCGGCATGCTCGCGACCCTGGTCATCCTGCGCGGCCATCTCGACGTCGTTGCGCGCGGCCAGATCCTGCTTCTTGCGGACGCGTTCACCCTCCCCTATTTCATCACCGCGACGATCGCAATGCTCTTCCTGGCGATCAGCTCGGCGACCGCGGTTGCCCGCGAGCGCGATCAGGGCACGCTCGAGACGCTCTTCCATGGTCCGGTCGACGCGCCGTCCTACCTCGCTGGCAAGGAGCTCGCGCAGGTCGGAGCGTTCGCCGCGATTGGTCTGGCCGCCGCGCTGCTGCTAGTTGCATACGGCGGCCTGACTGGGTTCCGCGTCACGGGGGTGCTCGCCCTGGCAGTCCTCCTGTCCATTCCGGCCGCTGGCGCTGTCGTCGCGCTGGGCCTATTCCTGTCGACCGCCACCGGTTCAGTGCGCGCGGCGCTGGCGCTGCTCGTGGCCGTGACCGCGCTGCTGCTCGCGACGCGGGTTGCGGCCGACTTGCTCGGTGGCATCGTGGTCGCCAACAATCAGAGCCCACTTCTGTTCGCGCGCGACCTGTTTCTGATCCTGGACGCGATCGCGGCGCGGCTGTCGCCATTCTCTCTGTTTCAGGACGGAGTTGACGCCGCGTCGCGCGGCGAGTATGTCGGCTATCTGACAGCGATGGGGGTCGCGATGTTGCACGTCGTGGCGCTGATGTGGGCGGCGATTCGCCTGCTCGACGCGCGGGGATTGCGCGGATGAGGCCGTGGGCCCTCGTGGCATTCCTTCTCGCGCTCCTGCCATCGGTCCTCCAGGCGCAGGAGCCGGCCCGTCGCCGCGAGCTCGTCTACTCGCTGATCGTCTCGGACGGCGGCGCGTACAACACGACATTCGCGCCGGCGTCGGCCGAGGTGATCTACGTGTTCGCGGAAAGCGACGTCGCGCTGGCGCCTAGCACGACGGAGGTGTACTTCTGGCCGCTAACGAGTGACTGGCGCGCCGATTTCGGCGCGCTCAACGAGCCGACCGACGGCATGCTCGAAGTAGCGCGCGATGGCGCGATCGTCGCCCAGCTCCCGCTGGTCGACGTCATCCTTCAGATCGATCCGATGCGTGGCTGGGAAGGCGGACGCCTGTTCGTCGGGCCCGACGCCGTGGAGGCTCGTCGCGCGTTCGAGCAGGAGCGGCAGGGATATCTCGACCGTCTGCGCGAGTACGGCGTCGTGGCCGAGGCGCACATCCGACAGGCGGACGAAGCGCGTCGTCTGGCGCCGCCGGGTCAGGCGGTTGCGATACCGCCTGCGCCGCAGCCGCCGGCCCCCATGTCGCTCTACAGCGGCGAGATCGCGCGCTCGTTCCACGTCCGACTGTCCGCCGGCGAATACAACATCCGCGTGCGCGCAGCGAACGGCGCAACTATCGTCGGGAGCGAGCGGCGCCTGGTCGCGATCGCGCCGCGGCGGTACGGCGTCGTCTACGAGGTTGTTCCGCAGGAGAAGTGGACGATGCCGGAGCGGGCTGATGATCCAGCCAACGTGCTGTACGTCCTGCCGGGTGGCGTCGTCTACCTCCGACCATTCGGCGCACACGAGCTGAACGAGCGGGAGCATGCGCGCCTGCGCAACCCGCAGGAGCTGAGCGGGTCGGCGAACCGGTGGACGTGGGTGCGCACCGCGCCTGCCACGACGCTGCCGCTTCGCGTCGACGCGGGTCTCGTGGAGCAGGGGAGCTTCAGCGTTCGGCAGCTGCCCGGGGCGGCGCTCGGGTACACGATCGTGCCGCACGCCGGGCCCGAAGCGCCGGACCTCGTCGCGTTCCGCGTCGATGCGCCCGGCGCGCGCGGTGGGCGCTCGATCGCGGTGACCGACTCCGGAGTGCTGGAGCTACCTGGCAGCCGCCGAGAGCTGCGCGCCGTGGCCCCGATCGCAGACTGGCAGCTCGCGCTGCCAGTTCTCGTCCCGATCGGGGTTGGCGCGACGGTCGCACTCTGGCGACGGGAGCGGGTCGTGACCATTGGGAGGTTGCCCCGCGAGCGCCGGCATCTCGTCGCGTGAGCACGCGGCGGGCGCTCGTCGAGGCGGCACGGGGCGATCGCCCGCTGGACATCGTCGTGCGCGGCGGCCAGGTCGTCAACGTGTACACGCGCGAGCTCGCGCCCGCCGACGTCGGGATTCACGGCGATCGCATCGCGGTCGTCGATTGGGACTCGCGGTACGGGATCGATGCCCCGGTCGTCGTCGACGCGCGTGGCGCGATCGTGCTGCCCGGATTCGTCGACACCCACCTGCACATCGAGTCGACGATGGTCGCGCCGTCGGCGTACGCCCGCGCGGTGCTGCCGTTCGGGACGACCACGATCGTCATCGATCCCCACGAGATCGCCAACGTCATGGGTAGGGCTGGCATCGACTACATGCTGCGGGCGAGCGAGGGCTTGCCGCTTCGCACCTACCTGACCGTGCCGTCGAGTGTGCCCGCGGTCGACGGCATCGAGACGGCGGGCGCGCGGTTCGACGCCGCGGACGTCGCCGCGATGCTGCGCTGGCCGCGCGTCCTCGGCGTGGCTGAGCTTATGGATTATCCGGGTGTTGTGCGGCAGCGCGAGCACATGGCGGCGATCGTCGAGGCCGGGCTGGCGAGTGGAAAGATGCTCGAGGGCCATGCGCCGCTGCTCTCTGGGCGCGACCTGAATGCCTACCTGGCGGCCGGAGCCGACTCGGACCACGAGCCACGCGAGTGGCGGGAGATGGTCGAGAAGCTGCGCCTCGGCATGTGGGTGTATGGACGCGAGAACACGTTCCGCAAGGGCGCCGCGGACCTGGCCCGCGCGCTCGTCGAGCTGCCGAACGCTTGCAATGTCGCGCTCTGCACGGACGACATTGATCCGGACGACCTGCTACGAGAAGGCCACCTCGACCGCGGGATGCGCCGGCTGGTCGACGAAGGCATCGACCCTCTTCTCGTTGTCCGGCTGGCGACGCTCAATGGCGCGACCCGGTACGGCCTCCGCGATCACGGAGCGATCGCGCCTGGCAAGCTGGCCGATCTGGCGCTCGTCGACTCTCTCCAGACGTTCCGCTGCTCGCACGTCATCGCCAGCGGCCGACTCGTCGCCCGCGACGGTCAGCTTGTGGTAGACATCCCAGACCCGTACCCGGCACCGGTCGGCGACTCGATGCGCGTCGGGCCCCTCTCCGCCGATGACTTTCTCCCCAGCCATCCCGACGGCGACGTCGCCTTGCGAATAATTGAGGTCGACCCGCGACGAACGACGACGCTCGGCGAGGCCTGGCTGCGTTTCGCCGGCGGACGCCTCGCGATGCCGCTGCCGGACGACATGATGCTGCTGAGCGTCGTGCCGCGCCACGGCCAGTCACACCGCCCGAGCGTGGCACTGGTTCGCGGCGTCGGGCTGATGCGCGGCGCCTTAGCTTCGACGGTCGCACACGATAGCCATAACCTGATCGTGGGCGGGCGCACGCCCGCGGAGATGCTGCTGGCCGCTCAGGCCGTGGTCGAGATGGGCGGTGGCGTGGCGCTGGTCGACGGTGCCCACGTGGTCGCGCGCGTCAGGCTACCGATCGCCGGCCTGATGGCCGATGGCAGCGTCGAGGACGTTGCGGCGGAGGTGTCGTCCTTCAACGATCGCGGCCGTGCGATGGGCATCCGCTTCCAGTCGCCAGTGCTCGCCCTATCGAGCTTCGCCCTGCCCGTCTCGCCCCACGTGCGACTCACCGACCTGGGCATGGTCGACGTCGTGACCCAGAGCTTCGTCAACCTGTTCGCGGAGTGACGCGCGGGCAACGGATGCAAACGTGGTCAACGCGCGATCAACTCGAACGTCCGCTGCATCTTCGGGAAGTAGAGCCAGTCGTCCGACCTCAGCTGCTCGTCGTCGTTCTCGAAGATCGCGCCGACTGCCGCCAGCAGCTGATCGGTGAGCTCGAGGTCGAAGGCGTC
>VGTK01000218.1 GCA_016874715.1 Deltaproteobacteria bacterium
GCACCGCGCCGCTCAGGCCGCCGGCAGCATGCCGCGCACCAGCCGCAGCAGGTCGTCGACCTCCTGCGCCGAGTCCGGCTGCGCGACGATCAGGCGTCCGAGCTCGATGCTCATGCCGAGCCCGAGCAGCGCGCAGGCGTGCGCCTGGCGCTCGACGGCGCGCGACGGCTTGCCGCCGCTCGCGCTCGCCGCGAGGACCGCCGCGATGTCCTGCACCAGGCGGAGGTGCCCGACGCTGCCCAGCGACGGCCCACCCTCGAGCAGCAGGCGCGCGCGCGCGACGTCCGCGCGCCAGTAGTCGGCGGTGATGCGGAGCGCGAGCACGACGCTCTCTGCCATCGGACGCCCCGCCTTCAGCGCGGCGCGCCACTGCGCGAGCAGCTCGTGCGCCGCGCGCACGCAGAGCTGGTCGTAGGCCGCGCGCTTGTCGCGGAAGTGCAGGTAGAACGTGCCGGCGGCGACGTCGGCCGCGCGCGCGATCTCGCCCGTGGTGGTGCCGTCGTAGCCGCGCTCGAGGAAGACCGACAGCGCCGCATCGAGGAGGCGCTCCTCGGTCGCGCGCCGTCGCCGCGCCTGACGGCCCTCGACGACGGCGGGTGCCGCCGCCGTAGCCGTGCCGGACGCGGTACCGCTCGTCCGTTTCGGGGATCCCACCACCGGCCGTTCCCTCAGGCGTTGATGCGACGGACGATCTTGCGCTTGGTCACGTTGATCGCCTTCAGGCTCTCGATCCCTTCCTCGGCGACGTCGTCGCCCACCATGCGATCGCCCTCGGCGGCGAGCTGGTCCATGTCGACCCACATCGCGTAGCTCGCGCGCGTGCGGTCGGTGATGATGCCGGCCTTGAGCAGGGTCTTCACGAGCGTGCGGAAGACGTTGGTCGACTCCTTCATCATGTCGCGGCGCTGCGCGTCGCCGAACGCCTCCATGACCGAGCTGCGCACCCACTGCCAGTCGAGGCCGAACTGCGGGTAGATCATGCGCTTCTGCTCGGCGTTGACGAGGTTGAAGAGCAGCAGGTTGAAGCACTCGAGCGCCCAGTCCTCGACCGCGTCGTGCTCCTCCTGCGGCAGACCCGGCATCGTCGTGTGGGCCCAGATCTTGCCGAACTTGTGGTGGAAGGCCTCGTCGGTCATCACCAGCTGGCAGAGGCGGCGCAGCGTCGGGTCGAGCGCCTTCGCGTGCAGCGTCGTGAACGCACCCATCGCGACACCTTCGATGAGCATCTGCATGCCGACGATCTTCTTGTAGACCACCGGCGACGCGACCAGCTCGCGCAGCAGGTTGCCGATCGTGTCGCCCACCGGGAAGATCTCGCCGCCGAAGCGCGACTTCGCGTACAGCGCGAACGCGTGCACGTGGCGCGCTTCCTCGCGCGCCTGGTTCGCCGCGTACTCCTGCGCACCGGGGTCGAGGAAGATGTCGCACAGGCTCAACGACAGGCTGAGCGCGCCCTGCTCGCCGTGCAGCAGGTTCGACACGGTCCACCTGGCCGACGCGTTCGCGAAGTCGATGCGCTGCCTCTCGTCGAGCCTGTCCCACACCGCGGTGTGCGCCTCCACGATGAAGCTGAACGGCAGCAGCGGCTCACCCCGGGGCGGCGGGGTCACGAGGTCGATGTAGTCCCGGTCCTCCGGATTCCAGAAGTGCTCCTCCGTCCGGGCGATGATCTCCTCGAAGTCGGGCGAGCGCTCGGCGTAGCGCCCGACTTCCAGCATGGCGGGGAAGTCGTCCGGCGAGACCGTGCGGTAGGCGGGATCCATCGGCATGGCGGTGCTCCTTCTGCTGCGTCGTGAGCGAGACATCGTCATTACTGAGGATGCCTCAGTGACACAAGCGCCCCGAGGTGTCGCGCCGGCGAGGGACCTCGCGCCGCCTGTCGGGTTCGCCTGCACGCTCGGGGACGGTGCAGACCGGCAGACCTGCTTGCCCACGGTGGAACGTGTGCAGTATCGGACTGGTCACCGATGGCCTGGCTGCGCTCGCCGCTCCTGCACTATCTCCTCCTCGGGGGCGCTGCGTTCGTCGTGCAGCACCGCGGCGTCGAAGACGGACCTCGTGCCCGGGTCGAGCCGCAGGCGATCGTGATCTCGGCGGCCCGGGTGCAGGAGATGCGGGCCGCGTTCGCGCGCGACACGGGCCTCGCCCCGACGGCGGACGACGAGCGGGCGCTGCTGCGCCGGGAGATCGACACGGAGCTGCTCTACCGCGAGGCGCTTGCGCTCGGGCTCGACCGGGACGATCGCAGCATCCGCTGGCAGATGGTCGAGAAGATGAGCTTCATCGAGGGGGTCGAGGAGCCGGCCGACGCCGAGGCGCTCTACCGTCAGGCGCGCGACCTGGGCTTCGATCGCGACGACCCGGTCATCCGCCGCATGCTGGTCGAGAAGATGCGCCTGCTGGTTCAGGCGCGCGCCGCCCGGCAACCGGTCGACGACGCGACCCTGCGCGAGCACCTCGCAGCGCACGCCGACCGCTTTCGCGCGCCCGAGCGTCTCTCGTTCCGGCACGCGTTCTTCAGCCGGGCGCGCCGTGGCGACCGGACGGAGGACGACGGCCGCGCACTGCTGGCGTCGATCGGCCCGGTCGATGCCCCGACCGCGGATGCGGCGCTGGCGCGGCACGGTGATCCCTTTCCGCTCGGCACCGTCGTGCACGGGAGGTCGCCGGTGCAGATCGCGGCTACCTTCGGCGACGCGTTCGCCAGCGCGCTGGCGGCCGTGCCCGTCGGGCAGTGGGCCGTCCTGCCGTCGGTCGTCGGCGTCCACGTCGTACGCGTCGATGCGGTGACGCCGTCGGCCGTGCCCGACCTCGAGGGGGTGCGCACGCAGGTGATGGCGAGCGTGATCGCCGAGCGGACCACCGTCGAGCTCGACCGTCTGCTCGCCGCGCTGCGCCAGCGCTACACCGTCGCCGTCGACGACGCGGTGTCGCCATCGTGAAGGTGCTGCCGATCGCGGCCACGTGGCTCTGCCTCGCCGGTCTCGCCAGCCTTGCCGGCGCGCATCCGCTCGCGCCGGCGCTGCTTGAGCTGCGCGAGACCGCGCAGGGCGCAGTGCAGGTCCGCTGGAAGACCGCGCCGTTCGGCGTGCCCGATTCCCCGACCCTCCCGCGGCTGCCCGCGTCGTGCGTCACCAGCGACGCGCCGCGCGAGACCACGGAAGGCGGCGCCATCGTCAGCCGCTGGACGGTCGATTGCGGGCCTGCGGGTCTGGTGGGCCAGACGATCGCCGTCGACGGCCTCGGCGCGGCGCAAACCGACGCGCTGCTGCGCGTGGTGCTGGAAGGCGGGCACACCGTGCAGGCCGTGCTGCGCCCGAGCGCGTCGAGCTTCGTCGTTCCGAGCCGCCCGTCCGCGCTTGGCGTCGTACGCGACTACGCGTGGCTCGGTGTCGAGCACATCCTGACCGGACCGGATCATCTCGCGTTCGTCCTCGGCCTCGTCCTGCTCGTCGGCACGGGCGGAACGCTCGTGAAGACGATCACGGCGTTCACGCTGGGACACAGCGTCACCCTGACGCTGGTGGTGCTCGATCTGCTCCGCGTGCCGTCGCGCCTCGCGGAGCTCGCCATCGCGATCACGGTGCTGGCACTGGCGACGGAGATCGGGCGACCGGCGCCTGCCCCATCGCCGATGCGGCGCTGGCCATGGCTCGTGGCGGCCGCCTTCGGGTTGCTGCACGGCCTCGGCTTCGCGGGCGCGCTGCGCGAGGTCGGGCTGCCCGCGGGCGACGTCCCGCTCGCGCTCGTCGGCTTCAACGTCGGCATCGAGATCGGGCAGCTCGCCTTCGTCGCCGCCATCCTCGCCGGCGCCTCGGTTCTGCACCGGCTGCTGCCGGGCCTGCCGGCCTGGGCGGCACGGGTGCCCGCCTACGGGATCGGCTCGCTCGCCGCTCTGTGGTGCTTCGAGCGTGCGGTCCCCTTCTTCCAGTGAGGTCGCGCGTCATGATGTCGCGCCTGCTTCTCGTCCTGGTGATCACAGCAACCTCCGCCGGTGCCGCGACGGTGCCGCCGCCCTGGCAACGCACCGAGACGCGCGCCGACTGCGCCGCCTTCGATCCGCTGCGGGCGCCGTTCGTCGGCGAGACGCACATCCACACGGCCTACTCGTTCGACGCGCGGATCGGTGACGTCACCAACACGCCCGCGACCGCGTACGCATTCGCCAGGGGGGCGGTCGTAGGGCTGCCGCCCTACGACGGTCTCGGTCAGCCGCTGCGCTCGGCACAGCTCCGCCGGCCGCTCGACTTCGTCGCCGTGACGGACCATGCGGAGCAGTTCGGCGAGGTGCGCATCTGCGAGTCGCCCGGCAACCCGCACTACAACGAGCCCGAGTGCGTCCAGATGCGCACCCTGCTCGGCACGGCGATCCCGCTGCCGCCGCCGCAGCAGCCGCCGGCGGTCTTCACCTTCGCCGTGCCCTACACGGGCATTCCGCCCTTCCGCCGCTTCAACTGGTGTGCCGACGGATCGTGCCTGGCGAGCGCATCGCTGGTGTGGGGCGATACGCAGGCGGCTGCCGAGGCCGCCTACGATCGCACCGACGCCTGCACCTTCACGTCGTTCGTCGGCTACGAGTGGACGCGCTCGCCCATCGGCGTGAACCACCACCGCAACGTCATCTTCCGCAACGCCACCGTGCCGCCGCTGCCGATCTCGACGATCGAGGCGGGCGATCCGCAAGCGCTGTGGACGGCGCTCAAGGCACAGTGCCTCGACGGCCTGCCCGGCTGCGACGTCCTCGCGATTCCGCACAACCCGAACCTGAGCCTCGGTCAGATGTTCCCCGAGACCTACGACGCCGCGGGCGCCGCCTTCCGCGCGACGATGGAGCCCCTGATCGAGATGACGCAGCACAAGGGCGACTCCGAGTGCCATCCGAAGTTCAGCAGCGACGAGGAGTGCGGCTTCGAGAAGATGCTGCGCACGACGCTGGCCGACACGGATCCGTCGCGCACGCAGGTGCCGCTCTCGTACGTGCGCAACATCCTCGCCCGGGGCTTGCAGCAGGAGCGCCTGGTCGGTGTGAACCCGTTCCCGCTGGGCTTCGTCGGCGGCACCGATACGCACAACGGAACGCCCGGCCTGGTGAACGAGGCGGACTTCGGCCCCGTGGGCGCCCTCGGCACCCGCGACGCGACGCCCGCGTTCATCGTGACGCCCTACCCGCTGGGCGGGATCGAGTCGCAGCCGGGCGGGCTCACCGTCGCGTGGGCGGAGGAGAACTCGCGCGACGCCATCTTCGCCGCCATGCGGCGGCGCGAGACCTATGCCACCAGCGGCACGCGACCGACCGTGCGCTTCTTCGGCGGCACGCTGGGCGGCATCACCTGCGGCGCGGCCGACTTCGTCGAGCGCGGCTACCGCGGCGGCGTACCCATGGGCGGCGAGCTCGGAGCGGTGAACGGCAACGAGAGCCCGCGCTTCGCGGTCCTCGCCACCCGCGATCCGGGCGGCAACGGCGATCCCGGCACGCCGCTGCAGCACATCCAGATCGTGAAGGGCTGGGTGGACGCCGGCGGCGGCACGCACGAGAAGGTGTTCGACGTCGCCGGCGACCCGGGTAACGGTGCGTCGGTCGACACCAGCACCTGCACACCGAGCGGCGGCGGTGCCGACTCGCTCTGTGCCGTGTGGAAGGACCCCGAGTTCGACTCGGCCGAGCGTGCCTTCTACTACGCGCGCGTCGTCGAGAACCCGGTGTGTCGCTGGAGCACGTACGTCTGCAATGCGCAGGGGATCGACTGCTCGAATCCGGGCAGCGTCCCTGCCCAGTTCGCCACCTGCTGCGACGCGCGCTTCCCGAAGACGATCCAGGAGCGCGCCTGGACGTCGCCCATCTGGTATCGCCCCGACGCGATCGGCCGCCTTCGCGGCGGCATCCGCTTCGGGCGCACGCCGGGCGCCGACACCCTCGCGCTGTCCCTCGTCTTCGCGCGGTCGCCCATGGACCTGGACGTGCGGACCAGGCCGCTGACCCTCTCGGTCACCGACGACGATACCATCTTCAGCGTGACGATCCCCGCCGGTGCGATGGTCGAGCGCAAGCCCGGACGCCTGTTCGTGTGGGAGGCGAACGGCGCGAGCGGCATTCGCCGCGCGACGCTGCGCATCTCCGCCAGCGGCCGCCAGGTTCTCGACGTGCGCACCGTGCCGATGGATCTCGTCCGCGCGGATCGCGTCGACCACATCGTGAACGTGAACCTCGCAACCGGCAACTATGCCGCGAGCCACACCCGTCGCTGGGTGGTCAACGGGACGCGCTTGACGCCGCTGCGCTGACAGGAGGAGTGACCGGGCCCGAGATCGCCATCCAGGTGGGTCGCGACCGGCGGCGCCACGAGGCGCGCCGTGAGCATGTTCCGACAGCGACGCTGGCGGCGCGCACTCCTGCGGGACGCGCACGCACGGGGCTCGCGGCGCGTCACGCGGTCAACGCAGCCTGCCGGCCGCCCGCAGCACCGGCTCTGCCAGCGCCGCACCGACGATCGCGTTCAGCGCGGGCGCGTAGTGTCCGCGCGGCGCGAACAGCGCGGCCTCGACGGTTGCGACCCCCGCGGTGGGATCGGCGACGGCGATCGCGGCGAGATCCTCGCGCAGGAGCGCGTCGTACCAGACCGCGCGCCCCGCGCGGCGTGCCTCGAGGTCCTCGCGCCGGGGCAGGTGGACGACGACGAAGGCGGCGCCGTCGGCCTCGACCTCGGCCGCGAAGTGCGCCACGAGGCGACGTGCCAGCTCGCGGCTCTCGGGGTCGAGACGAAACCGTGCGGCTGCGCGGCCGATGGTCACGGTCGCGACCGCGGCGGCGAGCCGGCTCTCCATCCACCAGTGCCGCTGGTACCACGGCGCGAAGAAGCCGTCGTACGCGAACAGCCGGTGCTGCGGCATCGCCTCGAGGACCGGCAGCATCTCGTCGGGCGGCAGGGCCGGCACGTTGAGCAGGTCGAGCCCATCGTCGCGGACCACGAAGCGCGGCTTCGACAGCGGCACCTCGCTCCCCGCGAAGTACAGCGGCCGGAACACGTTGCGGTCGCGCAGCGCGTTCTCCGGCTGCAAGCCGAACAGCACGACCGCGGGGCGGAAGCGCCGCCCGTCGCGGCGCCAGCGCAGGTAGGCCTGGTCGATGCCGTAGGCGTTGACCCCGAAGTTCAGGACCTCCGCCGCGACGCCGCGCTCGCGCAGCGCGCTCTCGAGCGCGGCCTGCCAGGTCTCGTCCGGACCGACCTCGTCGCCGAAGGTGAACGAGTCGCCGAAGGTCGCGACGCGCAGCACTCCCGGCGCCGCGACCTCGCTGGTCTCGCGTGCCGAGCGGATGGCGGCGCCGTTGACGGCGAACGGACCCTTCGCGCTGTGCGCGTTCGCGCGTGGCGCCCAGCCGAGGTCGGCGTCGTAGCCGAGAAACGTCTCGCCCGCGCGAAGCTCGTCGAGGCTCGCGCCGATGCGCGCGAGCGGCAGCCTGTGCGGCAGGAGGCGCAGCGTACCGAGCCACAGCTGTCCCGTCTCGTCGCGCCGCGTGGCGGCTCGCAGCACGAGCTCGCACGCGAGCAGCGATGCGAGCAGCGCTGCGACGGCGACCAGCGGGCCGATGCCGCGTCGCCGCCCGCGGCCGAAGGTCACCGCGTCGGCCTCAGAGATTGGCGTCGTTGACGTTCCAGCTGATGTCGCCCCGGGTGAGGGGGGCGATGACCGTCTTCGCGAACGTCCCGTTCTCGAAGCGGTAGCGTCGCAGCTCGCCCTGGTCCTCGGAGCCGACCCAGATCTCGAGCTTGCCGTCCCCGTCGAGGTCGGCGAGCAGCACCGGGTGCTCGAAGCCCGAGGACTGCGCGTCGATCTGCGTCTTGCTCCACGCGCCGTCGGGCTTCTGCTCGAAGAGCCACAGGCCCGAGCCGAGGCCGCCCGCGACGAGGTCGACCTTGCCGTCGCCGTTCACGTCGCCGGCCTGGATCGCGCGCATCTGCCGGTCGGGCACCTCGGCGACGACGTTGCTCGTCCACTTGCCGTCCTTCCTCCGGTACTGCTTGACGACCACCGGACGGACCAGCGCGCCGCCCTTCGCGAGGGCTCCCTCCCAGACGATGTACAGCTCGCTCGTGCCATCCGCGTCGACGTCGGCCGCGAGGATCTCCTTCGCGTGCGTGTCTCCCGGGGCGTCGACGATCGACTTGTCCCAGCCGCCGCCCGGCCTCGCCTTGTACATCGTGACCTCGCCCGCCTGCTCCTGGTCGAGCTTGTTGGGCTTGCTCGGCGTGGCGAAGAACTCCATGGCGCCGTCACCGTCGACGTCGCCGATCTCGATCTCGTGCACGAACATGTTGGCTTGACGGTCGATCTCCTCGGTGCGCCAGCCGTCCTTCGGGTGGACGATCGCGATCACGCCCTGGTCGTGTGTCGCGACCACCAGCTCCTCGGTGCCGTCGTGGTCGAGGTCGCCGTGCTCGATGTCGCGCAGGCGGTCGTGCTTGCCGCCGAACTTCGGGTTCCAGTGCGTCTGCTGCGACCACTTGCCGCCTTCGAACCGCCAGGTCTTGAGCATGGCCTTGTTGCCGCCGATGGTGAGCAGGCCGCCGTCCCACGGCATCGCCTTGTGGAAGACGTTGCTGTCGGAGTCCTCGAGCACGGTCGTCTTCCACTGTCCGCCGACGTTGCGGACCACGGTCAGCTTGGCGGCGCCGGGCACCGGCATCGTCCGGCCGTCGGGCCCGGTCTGGTCGACGAACTGTGCCTGCGAGACGACCAGCGTCGCCGTCGGTGGCCCCGCGAGCGGCTCCTGTCGGGCCGCGGGCTTCGCAGGCGCCGGAGCCTGGGCCGGTGCGGCGGCGGGCGCTGCGGGT
>VGTK01000219.1 GCA_016874715.1 Deltaproteobacteria bacterium
GCGCGCGAGCTCAAGGGCGACGTGGTACGCCGCCGCGAGCGCCACGAAGACCAGCGCGGCCGTCCACGGCGTGCCGGCGAGCCCCGTGTTCTGCAGCACCCGGACGATCACCACGCCGAGGGTCGCCCCGGCGGCGCCCAGCGCGATCGTGCCCTCGGCGTGCTGCCGCGCGACGAAGCCGGCGGCGAGCCCGAGCACGGCGAGCAGCGCTCCGAGCGAGCGGATGCCGGTGCCGAGGTCGGTGCTCGCCGCGAAGTAGAGCCCGGTGAGCAGCGGCAGCAGCACGCCCGCCGAGCGCGACCAGCGCCACAGCCGCGCGTCCTGGTCCGCCGGCCGCGGCAGCGCGATCACGAACAGGACGGCGAGCACGCCCAGGATGGCGAGGCCGAGCAGCACGCGGTCGGCGTCCATGCGCTGGCCGATCCACAGCAGCTGGTAGATCGACGTGCCGGCGAGCGCGCCGAGCAGCGGCCAGCGCATGCGCCGCGCGAGCAGCAGCAGGCCGAGGTCGAGCAGCAGCACGTAGCCGAAGAGCCCGATCGGGTTGTCCTGCCCGCGCGACGCGAAGATCGGCGTGAGGAACCCGCCGACGAGCCCGAGCACCGCAATCACCAGCGACTCGTACCGCCACGACAGCGCGCACCCGACGCCCGTCAACAGCACCATCAGCACGAACACCGCGCCGATCGGGATCAGGCCGTAGAGCTGGCCCGCGGCCCAGAACGCGGCGTAGAGGGTCACGAGCCCGCCGCCCGCGAGCGCGTTCGCCGTGCCGGCGTAGCGGCGCCTGAGACCGAACGAAGCGCCGCCGATCGCGGCGACACCCGCCAGCACGCCCAGCACGACGCGCAGCCACGGCGGGATCAGCCCGTGCTCGATCGAGTAGCGGAAGAAGAACAGGCCGGCGAGCGCGCGCGCGGCACCGCCGAGCACGGCCGCGCCGCGGACGCCGAGCCACTGCTCCCAGTTCACCTGCGCGAGGAACGACGGTGCGGGTGGCGCGGGCGGCACCCGCACCGGTCCGTCGCCGCCCGGCGGCGCGCCCGGCTCCAATCCGAGCGTCCGTACGAATGTCCCCTGGGCGCCCGGAACGAGAGGCTCGCGCTCGGCCGCCGCCGCAGAGACGGCCGGAGCGCTCTCCGAACCTCCGTCCGCGGTGTCGGCGGGTGTCGCGAGCACGCCGGCGTCGCTCAGCGCCGTCCCGTGCTCGGGCGGCGCAGCGCCCGCCGCGGGCGCGATCCCGCCGCGCGCGAGTGCGGCGCGCAGGCGCGCGATCTCCTCCTCGAGGTGCTTGACGCGCAGCGCCAGATCGCCGCCCTTCCCGGTGCGCGAGAGGGCGATCAGAGCGAGCACCAGAGCGGCAAGCGCAAGCACGTTCACGTCCGATCCCGGAGCCGAGACGCGCGGCGGCGCCCCGCCTGAGCATGGTCGGTCGATTCGGCCGTCGAGTTGATCGTACCCCCTCCCGGTGACGCTGGTGCCATGGCGGAGGCGCCGATCCGAACGCTCGCGGAATCCACGGCTCTACCCGCCGCGGCAGTCGCTGCGCGGGCTCGACGGCGGCGCAGGAGATCGCCTTCACGACGACTCCGGCCCGCGCCGCTGGTTCCTCTGCGCTGGCCGAGGCCGAGCGTGTGGCCCGCGACGGCGGCCACCTGATGCCGCCGATCGTCGTCGCGGTGCGCGCCTACGCGACCCCGGGCGAGACCTCGGACGCCATGCGGCGCGTCTTCGGCGAGTACCGGCCGGCGGCGATGCGCTGGCGATGACGCCGTCGCCGAACGCCACGAGGTGCGCCTCTCAGCCGTTCCCTGATCCGCCGTAAAGTGCGTCCGGACGTGTGCCGACAGGACTCAGGCGACGGTCGTACGGGGATCGCCACGAGCGGCTGTCGCTCTGCAATCATGGACGGCGGCGCCACGGATCACGGAAGCTCGGGGGCTGCGCCCGCGGTCGACCTGTCGGTCGCCCGCGTCTTCTTCTCCGGCGCCGCGGCCGTCTCCGCTCTGCTGACCGCGCTCTACCTGACCGCGCCGCCGGCCGAGCCGCACCGAGTGTTCGCGGCGATGTTCGCAGCGGCCGCCATCCTTTCGGCCTTCGTCGCGGCGGTGATGCCGCGGGTTCCGGCGCCCCTGGTCGAGCACCTGCTCCTCGCCGCGATCCTCGTCGGCGAGGCCGGAGCGATCGCCTTCGTGCCGCTCACCGGCGACCCCAAGCAGTCGGTGGTCATCGCAATCATCGTCGTCGCCGCCGGCGCCGTCGCACCGACGTTCCAAACGGCGGTGGCCGCGGCCACGCTCGCCGTACTCGGCTGGCTTCTGGTCGCGCTCGACGTCCCGCGCGGCGAGTTCACGCACTGGATCGTCAACGTGACAGCGGCGGGCGTCGTCTCCGTCGCGGTCGCGGCCGGCCGCCTGCAGGCGCTCGGCGACCTCTGGCTCACGCGCTTCATGACCGACCGCGCCACCGATGCCATCGTCCTCGTCGGGGCGGATGCGCGCTTCCTCTACGCCAACGACGCGGCGTCGGAGCTGCTCGAGATCCCGCGCGACGAGCTGCTGCGCTTGCGGCTGCAGAACGTCGGTCCGACGAGCCCACCGAGCGCTGGCCCGAGACGCTGGCCGAGATCCGCCGTGCCGGGGCGATGGTCATCCAGGCGGAGCAACGCACGCGCAGCGGCCGCAAGGTGCCGGTGGAGGTCTCGCTCGACTTCGCGACCCAGCGCGGGCGCGAGTACGTCTGCGTGATCGCCCGTGACGTCAGCGAGCGTCGCAAGACCGAGGAGAGGCTGCAGATCGCACGGCAGGCCGCCGAGACGGCGTCGCGCGCGAAGACCGAGTTCCTCGCGACCATGAGTCACGAGCTGCGGACGCCGCTGAACGGCGTCTTCGGAATGATCGACCTGGCGCTCGAATCCGGGGACGAGATCGAGCGCCGCGAGTTCCTGCTCGGCGCGCGCGGCTGCGCCGAGGGCTTGCTCGCGCTGGTGAGCCAGATCCTCGACCACGCCGACAGCGAGGCCGGGCGTCTCGCGATCGAGGCGGTCGAGGCAGTCGAGTTCGACCCGCGCGAGCTCGGCCGCAGCCTCGTCGCCGAGTTCGCGGCCCGAGCTCGGGACCGGGACATCGCGCTCCACCTGTCCTGCGATCCGACGCTGTCGGGCGTGCTGCGCGGCGACGCGCGCCAGCTGCACCAGGTGCTCGCCCACCTGATGGCGAACGCGATCAAGTTCACCCATGCGGGCGAGGTCGAGCTTCGCCTCGAGCGCGCCGCCGGCGACGGACCGCCGCTGGTGCTGCTGGCGTCCGTGCGCGACACCGGGATCGGCATCGCGCCCGAGCACCTGCCGCACATCTTCGAGCCGTTTTCGCAGGTCGACTCGTCGAACTCGCGCCGCTTCGGCGGCGTCAGCCTCGGCCTCACCGTCGTGCACGACCTGGTGCACCTCATGGGCGGCGTGATCGAGGCGGTGAGCACGCCGGGCTCCGGCAGCACCTTCACGTGCCGCATCCCGCTGCAGCTCGCGCTCGCGCCGCAGGGCGCCGCCACCGGTACGCAACTTTAACCCGCCGCCGGGTAGCACCCACTGTCGGCCGTCGCTATAGGTGGGCACTGCAATGAGGGGTTGGACCATCCAGGACGCGATCGAGCTCTACGACGTGCACGCGTGGGGCTCCGGCTTCGTGACGGTCAACGATGGAGGTCGCGTCGAGATCCGGCCGCGCGGCAACGGCGGACCGGGAATCGATCTCTACGACCTGACGCTCTACCTGCGGGGCCGCGGGCTGCACGTGCCGCTGCTGGTCCGCTTCTCCGACATCCTCGCGGCGCGCATTTGCAGCCTCTGCGAGTGCTTCGGCAGCGCGATCGCCGAGCACCAGTTCAAGGGGCGGCACCGCGCGGTCTACCCGATCAAGGTGAACCAGCAACGCCACGTGGTCGAGGAGGTCATCGACTTCGGACGCGCATTCGACGTCGGGCTCGAGGCCGGCAGCAAGCCGGAGCTGCTCGCGATCCTGCCGATCATGGACAACCCCGAGTCCCTGATCGTCTGCAACGGCTACAAGGACCGCGAGTACATCGAGATCGCGCTGCTCGCGCAGAAGCTCGGCCGCACGCCGATCATCGTGATGGACCGCTTCCACGAGCTCGAGCTGACGCTGCAGGTGGCGCGCGAGCTCGGCATCCGGCCACACATCGGCGTACGTGCCAAGCTCGCCGCCAAGGGTGCGGGGCGCTGGGTGGAGTCCGGCGGCGACCGCAGCAAGTTCGGTCTCACCGCCGACGAGCTGATCGAGACCGTCGAGCGCCTGCGGGCCGAGGGCATGCTCGACTGCCTCGAGCTGATGCACTTCCACGTCGGCTCGCAGATCACGAACATCCGCGCGATCCGCGACGCCGTGAAGGAGGCGACGCGATTCTACGTCGGCCTCGTCGAGATGGGGGCGGGGCTCAAGTACCTCGACGTCGGCGGCGGACTCGGCGTCGACTACGACGGCTCTCAGACCAACTTCCAGTCGTCGATGAACTACACCAACCTCGAGTACGCACGCGACGTCGTCGCGACCGTCGGCGAGGCTTGCGACGAGAAGGGCATCGCCCATCCGGACATCGTCACCGAGACCGGGCGCGCCATGGTCGCACACCACTCGGTGCTGATCTTCAACGTCCTCGGCGTGAACCAGGTCCTGCCGAAGACGGCGCCCGTGGCACCGGACCCCGACGACCACAAGGTCGTCCACGAGATCTTCGAAGCGTACCAGTCGATCAGCCGGAAGAACGTCATCGAGGCCTACCACGACGCGGTGTCCGCCAAGGAAGAGGCGCTGACGCTGTTCAACCTCGGCTACGTCGATCTCCGCACGCGCGGCCGCTGCGAGCGCCTGTTCTGGTCGTGCTGCGAGAAGATCCTGCGCGTGGTGCGCGAGATGGACTACGTCCCCGAGGAGCTCGAAGGCCTCGAGCGCGCGATGGCCGACACCTACTACGGGAACTTCTCCGTGTTCCAGTCGGCGCCCGACCACTGGGCCGTGAAGCAGCTCTTTCCGACGATGCCGATCCACCGGCTCGACCAGAGACCCAGCCGGCGCGGCGTGTTCGCGGACCTCACCTGCGACTCGGACGGCAAGGTCGATCTCTTCATCGACCGGCGTGACGTCAAGCACATCCTCGAGCTGCACCCGCTCGAGGACGTGCCGTACTACATCGGCATCTTCCTGGTCGGCGCCTACCAGGAGATCCTCGGCGACCTGCACAACCTGTTCGGCGACACCGACGCCGTCCACGTGCGGCTCGGCGAGAACGACCGCATCGAGATCGAGCACCTCGTCGAGGGCGACTCGGTCGAGGAGGTGCTCGGCTACGTGCAGTACTCCAAGGCCGAGCTGGTCGAGCGGGCGCGGCGCGCGATCGAGATCGCGTTGCGCGAGAAGCGCATCACCGTCGAGGAGTCCGCGCGGCTTCGCCGGCGCTACGAGCAGGGTCTCTCCGGGTACACCTACCTCGAGGTCGAGGACTCCGACCAGCAGATGCTGGCGCGTAGCCGCGCCGCGGGCGGGTGAGCAGCGGCGCCGCGGCCGCCCGCATGGGGGCGGCGATCTCTTGCCTCCTGGCGACGATCGCGGTCTACGGGCCGTCCGGGGCCTACCCGGCCTGGGCCCACGACGATGCGCGCCGCACGCCCATCGTGCGCGCCGTCGAGCAGACGAGCCCCGCCGTCGTCAACATCTCGGCCGAGCAGGCCGTGCTCGTGTCGCGCGACCCGTTCTTCGAGCAGTTCTTCAACGACTTCTTCGAGGCCCGCCCGCGCCGCCAGCGCTACACGCGCACGAGCCTCGGCTCCGGCGTCATCGTTCGGCCCGACGGCTACGTGCTCACCAACGCGCACGTGATCGCACGTGGCCAGAACATCAAGGTCGTGCTGGCCGATGAGCGCGAGCTCGACGCGCGCGTGGTCGGCGTCGACGCGGACGCCGACATCGCCGTTCTCAAGGTCGACGGGGGCACCCTGCCCCACCTCGAGTTCGGCAACTCGGACGACTTGCTGATCGGCGAGACGGTGATCGCGATCGGAAATCCGTTCGGCTTCTCGCACACGGTGACGACCGGAGTCATCAGCGCGGTGCGCCGCTCCCTCAAGAGCGAAGGCCGCACATACCTCGACTTCGTCCAGACCGACGCCTCGATCAACCCGGGTAACTCGGGCGGGCCGCTGCTCAACATCCGCGGCGAGCTGATCGGCATCAACACCGCGATCTATGGCGGCGCTCAGAACATCGGCTTCGCGATCCCGGCCAGGCGCGCGGGCCAGGTGGTAGCCGAGCTGATCCGCTACGGCGAGGTGCGCCGCTCGTACCTCGGCATCCAGGTGCAGGATCTCACGCCCGAGCTGGCGAGTGCGCTGGGCATCGCTGTGCGCCAAGGCGTGGTGGTGCGCGAGGTCGCCGACGACAGCCCCGGCGCGGTCGCCGGCCTCGAGCCCGGCGACGTCATCCTCGAGGTGGACGGGCGCGACGTACGTGACCGCTCGGAGTTCGACGAGCGTGCGTCGGCGGCGGCGATCGGCTCCACGCTGAAGCTGACCGTGCAGCGAGGCTCGAGCCGCCGCGACGTCGCGGTCGCAGCCCGCGAGCTCACCGTGGAGCAGCTCGACGACGTCGGCTGGCGCCTGCTCGGCTTCAAGGTGAAGGACAGGAGCCGCACCGACGCCGTCGCGATCGCCTCGGTCCGGCGGGGTAGCCCCGCCGACCGCGTCGGCATCCGCCCCGGCGACCTGCTCATCGCCCTCAACGGCGTAGCCACCGAGTCGGTCGGCACCTTCCGACGCGCGGTCTCCTCGCTGCGCGGCGCCACGGAGACGCAGGTCTTGATCCAGCGCGGACCGGCCCAGTACCGGCTCACCCTGCCCGTCGAGTAGGCCTCGAGGGTCCCCCGCCGGGATGGGGCGAGATCGTACCTCCATCCGGCGATTATTCGCCGTCCCGTACCCGTCGGCCACTTTCACGGGCCGTCCGGGTTCTGATAGACGGGCGGGAATCGCGAGGCTCCCAAAAACCCTACATCTCGGAGCTCCGCCTCACTCAGTCAGGGAGCGTGGTATGCCAGTCGGTCGGGTCAAGTGGTTCAACAACGCCAAGGGCTACGGATTCATCGTCCAAGAGGGAGGACCCGAGGTCTTCGTCCACTACTCCGCGATCCAGGGTGACGGCTACAAGACCCTCGTCGAAGGCCAGGAGGTCGAGTTCGAGATCGCGCAGAGCGACAAGGGACCGCAGGCCGCGAACGTCAGCAAGACGGGCTGAGGCGGGCGCGGACTTCTCTCTCGCATGTCGGCGCCGCCGGTGTCCGGTGATCCGATCCGGGTGCGCATCGCGGTTTACGGCCGGGTTCAGGGCGTGGCGTTCCGCGCCGCGACGCAGCGATCCGCGATGCGGCTGCGGGTCGCCGGCTGGACGCGCAATCTGCCCGACGGCTCGGTCGAGATCCTCGCGCAGGGTCTGCCGCTCGCGGTCGATCAGCTGATCGCGTGGTGCCGGCTGGGGCCGCCGGGTGCGCGCGTCGACCGGGTCGCGACACAGCGCGAGATCGTGCAGGATGATCTACACGGCTTCCGCATTCGTACCTGAGGAGAGCGTTCCATGGCGCAGACGATCGACGACCAACGCGGCCTGACGCGCGGCTGACCGCGCGCGGTGCGCGAAGGAGCCCTTGCCCGGCGACCTGCAGCGCGCGTGGTGGCGCAGCCTCCGCCTGCCGCTGCCGCTGCTCGGCGTCGCGGCCGCTCTGGTCGCGCTGACGCCCCGCCTCCTGCGGCCGCCGATCGAGAGCGCCGCGAGCGCCGCGCTGGGCGCTCCGGTCCACGTCGCCTGGCTCGGGGTCACGAGCCTCGCGGCGGGCGAGCTCGGCGCTCGCGACGTGACCATCGGTGACGGCGATGCCCTGACGATCACGCGCCTCGCCGTGCGTCCCAACTGGCGCGCGCTGCTCGAGCGCCGCCTGGTCATCGAGCGCCTCGCGATCGACGGCTTGCGCGGCACCGTCGAGCAGGACGCGCGCGGACGCCCGGCGCTCCGCGGCCTGCCCATCTCGTCCAGCGACGGAGCCGCCAGCGGGCCGGAGGTACGCGTGCTGCAGATCGTGCTCGGCGACGCTCGCCTGGCGCTCGTCCCGCCGCCGGAGCTGCGCCGAACACCGATCACGCTCGCGGTCGACGAGCTCACGCTCCGCCAGGTGCCGACGGCGGACCAGGGCCGGGCGTGGGAAGGCGACCTGCGCGGCACGCTCGACGGCGTGCCGCTCACCGCGCGGGCGCGCGTCGATCGCACCGCGGGCGGGACGCGCATCGCTGCCGAGGCGGACCTGAGCGGCGCCGCCATCGACTCGAGCCGGATGGTGCTGCCAGCCGGCTTCGCGACGCTCTCCGCGCGTGCCAGCGGCCGATTGACGTACGAGCTCGACCCGGAACACCAGCGGGACCGCGTGACCGCCGATGTCGAGCTCGCCGACGTCCAGCTGACCGGGACGCAGGAGACAGCTCTCGCGGCGAAGCTGATCCGGACAGAGGGAGCGACCCTCGACCTCGACACCGGCGCCGCGAGCCTCGGCCGCATCACGGTCGTCGGACCGCGCATCGAGGCGGCGCTCGGCGCGGGCGGGCTCGTGTACCCGGGGCTCGCACCGGCGCTCGTCGAGTCCGGCCGCGCGCCTCGCCAGGCCGCAGGTGCCGCGTCGCCGACGCCCGACCCGCGCACCGGGTGGCGCGTGACCGGCGGCCGCGTCGACGCG
>VGTK01000220.1 GCA_016874715.1 Deltaproteobacteria bacterium
CGTGACCCCCGGCCGAGGGTCGCGTCAGAAGCCGGCGGCGGTGAGGAGTCCGTACTTTGCGGGCACCGGGCGGAGGGAGCCAAGCGCGGAATGTCCGATACCGCTGACGTTACGACAAAATCGCGGCTTTGTGCTTCCTGGCCGCCTACCGCTCGGCAAACCCGCGTGCGACCGCCGAATCGCCTTGACCGCCCCTTTGTGCGCGCCGTATACGCGCGCGGGAGCTTGCCGCCGCCAACGCCTGATAGGCGGTATTGCGTGAAATCGGTGCTTTGTGGCACCTACGATCCGGAGGAGGAGAGGCGGATGGACAGCACCCTTCGTGCACGGGCCGGCGCGCTGGTCCTGATCGCGGCCCTCGGCTGCAGCGACGCCAAGACCGACGAGCAGACCAAGCCCACGTTCGACTGGGGCTATCCGGAGTACTCGCAGTACGACGCCGACGGGCAGCACGTCGGCACGACCTTCTACCAGCAGGATCCGGTCTGCCGGGAGCGCCTGACGTTCTACGAGTGCTCGTTCGTCGACGCGCAGACGCCGGACGATCCGACGACGAATCCGACCGGCGCGAGCAGCGCGATGACCGGCGGCTTCGACTCGTGCACGTCGGCGATCACCGACGAGCCGCCGAGCGCGTGCATCCCCGCCGACGTGTGCAACCCGCGCAAGCAGAGCCCCGCCTGGGCGCCCGGCCAGGCGAGCTCCGACAACCTCGCGTGGCAGCTCTTCATCGCGCTCAACTGGCCCGCGAACCCGAACCAGCCGGGCTACCCCGACCCCACGCGGCAGCCCGGCGCGCTCGACCCGTCGGGCAACGGCTTCGCGAAGACCGTCTGGCTCGACTACCCGACCGCCGACCAGCTCTTCGGCGTCCCGCCCGAGTGCGAGGGGCCGACGCTCCAGATGGCGTCGAAGCTCTCGGACGCGTTCCTCGCGAAGTCGGAGCCGCCCGCCGGGTTCGGCGACATCCTGCAGGCGGGCGGCGGCGTGCTCATCGACCAGAACGGCGCGGTCGTGCAGTACGACATCCGCGTCAACCGGACGGAGTGGGAGTTCATCGTCAACCAAAACGACTACTGGAAGACCGGCGTGAGCCTCGCCGCCCTGCAGAAGAACCTGCAGCGCAACTACGACGATCCGCCCGGCCAGACGCCGGGCGGCTTCCCGGCGGCGATCGCCGGCGACTCGCTCGCGGGCCTCGCCGGCGACGTCGGGTCGATGGAGGTCAAGGCGGCGTGGAAGGAGCTCACCTCGGCCGAGATCGCGGGCGGCACGTTCTTCACGCAGACGTTCGCGGTAGCGGAGGACGGTCCGAGCGGCGAGCGGCTCTGCCCGAAGAAGACGATGGGCCTCGTCGGGCTCCACATCGTCTACCAGCCGGCGCTGTTCGGGAACCCCGAGTGGGTGTGGGCGACGTTCGAGCACCGCGGGAACGTCCCGACCGCGGGCATCAACGACGGGTCGGCCGACTTCTCCTTCTACGACCCGACGTGCACGCCGGTCCGGACCGCGGACGAGTGCGCGAGCTACCAGCCGGGCGTCTCGTCACCGGAGGACTACCGCTGCTGTCCGGACCTCCTCCTCTACCCCGACGCCTCCGATCTGCCGGCGTCGCCGGCGCCGAACCAGATCGCCCGCGGAACGAACCCGACCGTCTCGACGATCATCCCGACGAACTGCACCGATCAGTACGTCGCGTCCATCAAGAAATACTTCGGCGCGGACAACGTGTGGCAGAACTACTTCCTCGTCAGCACGCAGTGGCCGCTCCGCGGCTCGTCGACGAACTTCCCGTTCTACAAGCCGGAGTTCGAGGCGAACTTCCCGTGCACGCTCGGCAACGCGACCCTCGAGAGCTTCCTCGTCGCGCACGACGCGCCGCAGCCGAACGGCTGCGGCCAGAACGACCAGGTGCCGTTCTGCCGCGCGTGCAACGGCGACTGCGTCGCGACCGCCGAGGCCGCGGCGGCGAGCTGCCCGGGCGGCGCCGAGACGCCGGACCTCGTCACCAACGCCGACTGCATGGGCTGCCACGGCATGTACGCGCCGCAGAACTCGTCGTTCATCTTCTCGCACCGCCCGTGCTGCGTGCGAAAGGACGGCTTCCTGCCGAACGTCTGCGGGACGCAGCTCGAGCAGGCCGCCTGCGACGCGAACGCCGCGTGCACGTGGGTCGCGAGCGACCCCGCGTGCCAGGGGTCGTGACCTGAGCTCCGCCCGCCGAGCCGCGTGACCGCTCGTTCTATCGAATGCACGGCTGGTTGCTCGTCTCGAACTCGTTCTCGCGCCAGACGGCACCGCAGCCCGGCGTGTCGTCGGCGAGGTCGTGGACGCCGTTGCTCCGCGCCGTCGTCCCGACGACGGTCGTCGAGCGTGCGCTCGACGTCACCTGCACGCCGTGCGCCGCGTTGTCGCTCGCGTGGTTCATCGCGAGGCGATTGCCGTCGCCGGTCGCGACGATGCCGGTGAACAGGTTGCCGCTCATGACGTTCAGCAGCACGAGGTTGTCGCGCGTCGCGCGATCGAGGAACACGCCGAGCAGGTTGCCGCGCCCCTCGTTGCGGACGAGGTGGTGCCCGCTGCCGTGGACCTGGAAGCCGATCCGGCTGCCGATCGCGCGGTTCTCGTGCAGCGCCGCGCCGCTGCCGGTCACGAGGTAGCCCTCGCGCTCGTTCCGGTCGGCGACGTTGCGGCTCAGCGTCGCTCGTCCGGCGACGCGGAAGCCGATGGCGTTTCCGGCGGCGGTGCTGTCGGCGACCGCGTTGCCGTCACCGGTCACGACGAAGCCGCGGTCGCGATTGAAGAACGCGTGCGAGGCGGTCACCCGGTTGGCGTCGCTCGCGAGCGTGAAGCCGTCGCTCGCGCCGATCACCGCGACGTCGTCGACGACGTGCCGTCCGCGTCCGGCGACGAGGACGCCGTGGTGGCAGTCGGCGACCGTGCCGTTGCGCAGCGTCGCGCCCTCGCCGACCAGGACGACGCCGACCCGGCGAACGCCGTCCGCGGTGCAGCCGAGCGCGAAGCCGTTCAGGTCGACGACCGCGGGGCCGGTCACGATCAGCGCCGCCGCGACGTCGTCGCACGCGAGGTCGCGGTCGAGAACGACGGCCTCACCCGCGGCGATGCGCGCGCCGCACGCGACGCCGGCGCTCGCCGACGCCGCCGTCGCGGCGAGCGCGAGCGGGGCGACGAGCAAGCTCGCGAGCCAAGCGGTGCGCGAGCGAGGGCTTCGATGTGATCGATGACGTTCCGGATGCATGGCATTCCTCCAAGGACGAGCGGTTTCCCGCGGCTTTGCCCGAAGGCGTGAGGCGCGGCCTCGCGATGTGAGGCGTTTCGCCTCACGACGATCGCGCGCGATCGGCAAATCTCGGATTGTCGATTGACCCCGAGGTCGCGCGCTCGCTACGTTCGCGACGGTCCGCCGCGCATCCGATGAGACGCCGTCCCCGAAGGTCGACCGCAGCGGCGCTCGCCGCCGCGATGCTGCTCGTGACGCTCGCCGCCCGTCCGGCGCATGCGCTGCTGTGCGGTGGCGCCGTTGCGTGTGCGTGCGGCGACACCGTGCAGACGTCGACCACCCTGACCGCGGACCTCGGGCCGTGCACGCACGTCGGCTTGAACGTGCAGTCGGGCGTCGTCCTCGACTGCGCCGGGCACACGATCAGCGGCGACGGCGGCACCGGTGCGTCCTACGGCGTGAACCTCGACGGCGCGACCGCGGCGACCGTGCGCAACTGCCGCGTGACCGGCTTCGGCCGCGGGCTCCGCATCCGGGGCGGGGCGTCGAACCGGCTCGAGAGCAACCAGAGCGCCGGCAACACCTACGGCATCGACGTGGCCGGTGCGACGGCCGCCGGGCCATCGGTCGACGACGTCATCGTCGGGAACCTGATCACGGACAGCGGCGACGAGGGCATCCACCTCGGGGTCGGCACGCAGGGCGCGGAGCTCGACGACAACGTCTTCCTCCGGAGCGCGTACGAGAACGTCTACCTGCTCCAGGCGACCGCCTGCACCTTGACTGGCAACATCAGCGAGGACGCGGGCGCCGCCTCGTTCTACGTCAAGCACGCGACCGACAACGTCTTCTCGCACAACGTCGCGCGCGACAAGCTGGTGCACGTGCGCGGCTCGTCGTCGGGCAACGTGTTCGACGGCAACGCGCTGGACGGCGTCGGGCTCACCTTCCAGGCGTACCTCGAGGACAATCCGCCGGGCTGGACCTTCCCGCACGACAACTCGGTCCTGTACGGGTTCGTCGTGAACAACACGACCTGCTTCCGCTTCCTCGGCGCGTACGACAACGTCGTCGACCGGTCCGTCGTGACCGGCTGCACGCCGTTCTCCAACGCGCCGCTCGGCGGCCAGGAGTCGAGCGGCAACCTGGTGCAGGTGATCGAGGCGGTCGCGGACGTCGACGGCGACGGCATCGACAACCCCTGGGATCCCTGCACCGACGTCGACGGCGACGGCTTCGGCGAGCCCGACTTCTCCTCGAACACCTGCCCCGAGGACGACTGCCCGCGCGACTACGATCCGCTGCAGCTCGACTCGGACGGCGACGGGATCGGCGACGCGTGCGACAACTGCCCGCTCGTGCCGAACGTCGATCAGCTCGACGACGACGCGGACGGCATCGGCGACGCGTGCGACACCTGTCGAGACACCGACCACGACGGCTTCGGCCAGGCGGGCGACGCGTGCGGGCGCGACAACTGCCCGGACCGCGCGAATCCGGGCGGAGGGAGCCAAGCGCGGAATGTCCGATACCGCTGACGTTACGACAAAATCGCGGCTTTGTGCTTCCTGGCCGCCCGCCCGAGGACACGGGCGATCGCCGTGATGGACTTGATCGCGGATCCTCGCCTCTCGTCGTTCTTCGGTCCGAACATCATCCGCTCGTCTCCCAGTACGCCGCGTTGCCGCTCGCGTCCGCAGCGAGAACCCCACCGTCGGCCGGATGCCATTGGAGTGCGGTGATCTCGTCCTCGAGGAAGGCGAAGCGACTCGGCTTGGTGCTTCTCCGCGGCTCCCATAGAAGGACCGACGTGTCCTGGCTCCCGCTCGCCAGCACACCCTTTCGCGGGCTGAAGGCGAGCCTGGTACACACGCCCCGGTGCGACTGGAGCTGGATCGGCCGCGTGCCCTCCGGCCCCTTCCCTCGGAAATCCCAGACCGTCACGGTGGCGTCGCCGGCGGTGGCGAGGAGCTTCGACTCGCGGTCGAAGGCGAGCGCCTTGGGCTTGGACCGGTAGCCGCTCATCTGCGAGTCCCGGCCGGAGGCGAGCCTCCAAAAGTGCACCGAGCTGTCCTGGCTGCCGCAGGCGATGATCTTCGCGTCAGGGCTCCAGGCAAGCGAGATGAGCGATCCTTTCCACGCGAGTTGGCGGGCTTTGGCGCCGGAGACGAAGGGCAGGATGTACACGCCGCCGTAGCACGCCGCCGCGAGGCCGGAGCCGTCGGCGCGCCACGCGAGCGCGCTCACCGTGCTCTCGAGCGGCTCGGTTTCTACGAGCGGCTCGCCGTCCTCCGTCCAGACGCGGACCTTCTTCCCCGCGGCGGTGGCCACTCGCCTGCCGGCCGGCGCCCACGCGGCGTGCTCGACCCAGGACGCCCCTCCGCCCGGCAGCTCGCGAAGGAGCTCACCGCTGCGGCTCCAGATCCTGGCGCTCGGCTCCTGGCCGCAGGTGACGAATCGCTCGCAATCCGGACTGATGCTCGTCCCGAGCACGCCACCGCCGTGCGCGTGGAGTGCAAAGCGCTGCTGCCCCGTCGCGAGATCTACCCCGACGACTTGGCCGTTCCCCACGCCGAGCACGCACATCGTCCCGTCACGCGAGATGTCCGCGGCGGCCACGTAGTCGCTCACGTCGATGCGCCACTTCGGCACCAGCTCGGTCTTGGCGCACGCCGGCTCCATCGCCGTCACGCCCGGCATCGCTCGAAGCCCTTGGTCAGGGCGTCGCGGTCGAGATTCTTACCGATGAAGACGAGGTCGCTCGCCCGAGGCGTGTCCCCCCAGGGGCGATCTTCGCGGCCGTCGAAGAGCATGTGGACGCCCTGGAACACGAAGCGCTTCTCGTTTCCCTTGATGCTGATGATGCCCTTCATTCGGAAGATGTCGGTCCCCTTCTCTCGGAGCAGCTCGGAGACCCACCGGTTGAGCCGGTCCTCATCCACGGCGCCCTCGAGGTGGATCCCCACCGACGTCACATCGTCGTCGTGCGAATGCCCGGCGACGAACTCGTGCTCCGTCAGCGGCGTCACCTCGGTGCCGCCTCGTAAAACGCGAAGCGCGAACTCCGATGCGAGGTGCTGCGCATAGAGGCCGATCCGACCCGCGCGTGGCGCGCGAAGACCGAAGCGCTTGGTCCCGCTCGCGCGAAGCTGGAGCGCCGCGGCCTGGCCTGCGCCGCGCTCGACGCTCGGCGCCTCCGTCGTGACCTCCTGCGCCGGCTCCGACCAGACGCGCAACGCGCGCTCCGCGGCCGGCCGATCGTGCGCCTGCATACCCTCGTCGAGGTAGAGGCTGACCAGATCCATGGTCGGGTCCGGGCCGTCGCCGAGCTCGAGCTCGTAGTCGCCCTCCTGGACCTCGAAGGTGCCGGCCCACTCGAAGGGGTACTCGGGCTCGAGAAACGTGGGCTTGGTGGCGACCGCGCGATCCAGGTCGAACCCGCCGACGTCGAGCACGGCGGGGATGGGCACGTTGGCGTTGTGGGCGCGCAGCACCTTGGCCATCGTGTTCATGCTGGTCACGCGCCGCTCGAGAGCGTCGAGCTCTGCGTCCGTCACGAGGTCGGTCTTGTTCAGGACGAGCACGTCGGCGAACGCAATCTGCTCCTTGCACTCGTTCGAGTCCTCGAGATGAAGCTGGACGTGCTTCGCGTCGACGAGCGTGACGATGCCGTCGAGCGAGAACAGGTCGCGGAGGTCGTCATCGACGAAGAACGTCTGCGCGACGGGGCCCGGGTCGGCCATGCCCGTGGTCTCGACGAGGATGTGGTCGAACTTGTCTCGCCGCTTCATCAGGTTGCCGAGGATGCGGATCAGGTCGCCGCGCACGGTGCAGCAGATGCACCCGTTGTTCATCTCGAAGACCTCTTCGTCGCTGTTGATGACAAGCGCCTGGTCGATGCCGATTTCTCCGAACTCGTTCTCGATGACGGCGATTCGCTTTCCGTGGTTCTCGGTGAGGATCCTGTTCAACAGAGTCGTCTTCCCAGAGCCGAGAAAGCCGGTGAGCACGGTGACGGGGATCTTCTTCATGGCGCGCCTCCCTCAAGGTCGTTTCGCATCCCTACTTCCCCTGCAACTCGGTTGCAAGTTTTGTCCGAGATACCCCATGGGGTATCCTGTCGTGGTGCATACGGTTCGCCACAAGCAGAAGCTGATCGCCCGCGTGCGGCGCGTGCGGGGGCAGATCGAGGCGGTCGAGCGCGCTCTCGAGGGGGCACAGAGCTGCGAGGCGGTGGTTCGCACGATCGCCGCGGCTCGGGGCGCGATCAACGCGCTCGCGGCGGAGGTGCTCTGCGATCACCTCGAGGACCACCTCGGAGCGCCCCGGATCCCGACCAAGGATCGGACGGCGGCGACGACGGAGCTGGCGCAGGTGATCCGCCAGTTCGTGCGCTGAGCGGGCACGCCATGCACGCAGAGAGCGCCCACGCCGATAAATGTGCCGCGCGAAGACCCACGCCTCCTCACGGGCGGGAACGCGGCGTCCTCGCGGTGGTGGTCTTGACCGCGGCGATGATGGTGATCGAGATCGTCGTGGGCTACGCCACCAACTCGATGGCGCTCCTGGCCGAGGGCTGGCACATGGCCACGCACGTCGGGGCGCTGGGTCTGGCGAGCGCTGCCTACGTGGTGGCGCGTCGCTACGAGTCTCATCGCGCCTTCACCTCGGGGACCGGAAAGGTGCATGCGCTGGCGGGATACACCAGCGCGGCGGCGCTCGGTCTGGTGGCCACCGTCATGGTGGTGAGTCCATCGGGCGTCTGTTTCACCCCCACGCGATCAATTTCCGGAGCTCCCTCCCCGTCGCCGTGGTCGGGCTCGTCGTGAATCTCGTCAGCGTGCTGCTGCTTCACGGGCATCACGATGGGGAGCACGAGGACGACAAACGCGCTCGGCGCGGCCTCCGAGCGCCTGCGCCCGACCACAACCATCGGGCGGCGCTCGCGCACGTCATGGCCGACACCCTCACGAGCGCGCTAGCCATCGGAGCCCTCCTGGCCGGCCGATTCCTCGGGTGGCTGTGGGTCGACGCCGCGAGTGGAGTCGTGGGCGGATTCGTCATCTTGAAGTGGTGTGGTGCCCCCTCGGTTTCCGTACTGCTCAGGCCGCTAATTTCTCCCGGTACTCCACCGGCGGGAGGTAGCCCAGCGCCGAGTGCGGACGCTCAGCGTCGTAGCCATCCAGCCACCGAGCGATCTCCTCGAAGGCGTGGTCGCGATCCCGGAATCGATGCTGCCAGACGCATTCCGACTTCAGCGTCCCGAAGAAGCGCTCGATCATCCCGTTCTGCTCCGGCGTGCAGGGCGTGATGTACTCCTGGTCGAGCCCGTAGCGACGCACCACCTTCACGAAGGGCTTCGCGCCGAACACGAGGCCGTTGTCCGATCTCAGCGTCAGGTCCTTCGCGGCCGGATCGATCTTGCGACTGCGCAGCGCGTCCTCAAGCGTTGCCGCCGCGATCTTCGCGACCCCGGTCTTCGACAG
>VGTK01000221.1 GCA_016874715.1 Deltaproteobacteria bacterium
AAGCGCGCGCCGCGCGCCGCCGACCCCGGGTCCCCGCTGCCGCGTGCGAGCAACGCCGGTTCGGCGCAAAACCGCTGCGCAGCCTTCGCCGGGCGCAGTGCGGGGCCGCCGCCGGAGCAATCCGGACGCCGCCTCGCGCCGACGGAACCCGACTTGCAGCACTCCGCGACATGCATCTCCGGGCAACCATGTCCTCCGCCGTGTGGGACCACACCGCGCCTCGGTCCCGCACCTGGTTCGATCTCGTCCGCTTCGGCTTCTCGTTCTCGACCGGGGTGGTGATGATCCTCGCTGCCGCGTCGGTCGGCGCCTTCGACGTGCAGCGCATCAGCGTCGCAACCGACGGCTCGGAGGGCGACGCCAGCAGCACCACCTCGGCCGTCTCGGCCGACGGACGTGCCGTCGCGTTCGTCAGCGGCTCCTCGACCTTCAACCCCGGCGACCAGAACCTGCTCCTGGACGTGTACGTCCGCGACCGCGCCGCCGGCACCACCGAGCGCATCAGCGTCGGCCCGAACGGCGCCGACGCGAACGGCCAGAGCGCCACTCCCGTGCTGTCCTCCGACGGCCGCTTCGTCGCGTTCACCAGCGCCGCGACCAATCTCGTCGCGGGCGACGCGAACGGCCGTTTCGACGTGTTCGTGCGCGACCGGCAGGCGGGCACGCTGGAGATGGTCAGCCTCGCGGCCGACGGCACGCAGGGCACCAGCGACAGCATCGCGCCCGCGATCTCGGCCGACGGCCGGTACGTCGCGTTCGCGAGCGCGGCCCCGTTCGTGCCGGAGGACACCAACGGCAGCTTCGACGTCTACGTCCGGGACCGGGTCGCCGGAGCCACGGCGCGCGCCAGCGTCGCGTCTGACGGCACGCAGAGCAACGGCCTCAGCCTCGCGCCGCGCATCTCGGCCGACGGCACGGCGGTGGTCTTCCACAGCTTCGCGTCGAATCTCGTCACGAACGACACCAACAACGTCGCCGACGTGTTCGCACACGATCGCGCGACGGGTACGACGACGCGCGTCAGCGTGTCGTCCACGGGTGCGCAGAGCACGCGCCAGAGCGTCGGTGCGCAGGTCTCCGGCGACGGACGTTTCGTCGCCTTCGACAGCGACGCGACCAACCTCGTGCCCGGCGATGCGAACGGCCGGACCGACGTCTTCGTGCACGATCGTGTGAGCGGCGCGACCGAGCGCGTCAGCGTGTCGACGCTCGGCGGCGAGGGCAACAACCAGAGCGGATTCGTCGATCCGCCCTCGCTGTCCTTCGACGGTCGCTGGGTCGCCTTCACCAGCGGTGCGAGCAACCTCGTGCCGGACGATACCAACGGCCGCGTCGACGTGTTGCTGCGCGACCGTCAGCTCGGCACCACGACGCGCGTCAACGTCGCCGTCGACGGGACGGAAGCCGACGGCAGCTCGACCCTGTGGGCGAACGTGTCCGCCGACGGCAGCGTCGTCGTGTTCGCGAGCAGTGCCACCAACCTGGTCGCGAACGACTCGAACTTCGTCTCCGACGTGTTCGCGTGGATCGATACCTGCGGCAACGCGGCCCTCGATCCGGGCGAGGCGTGCGACGACGGGAACCGCGACGACGGCGACTGCTGCTCCTCGACCTGCCGGGCGGAGCCAGCCGGGAGTGCTTGCGACGACGGCGACCTGTGCACGCAGACCGACGCGTGCGACGGCGCCGGCGCGTGCGGCGGCGTGGACCCGGTGCTGTGCGCCGACGATGGCGGCCAGTGCGGCTCGCCGGCGGCGTGCGACCCCGCAACCGGTGACTGCGTCGCCGGTCCGCCCGCCGACGCGGGCACGGCGTGTGACGACGGCGACCTCTGTACGCGGACCGACGCTTGCGACGGCGGCGGCACGTGCGTCGGCACGGATCCGGTGGTCTGTGCGCCGGGCGGCAGTGACGATGCCTGCGGCGGCGGCGGAGCCTGCGACCCCGCGAACGGCGCGTGCGTCGGCGGACCTGCGCCGGACGGCACCACGTGCGACGACGGCGACCCGTGCACGGTCGACGACGCCTGCGTCGCCGGCGCGTGCGAGCCCGGCGAGCTCGAGCCCACGGCCTGCGTCGGCTCGTTCCAGTGCTACTGGGCCTTCAGCTGGCAGAAGCCCTTCTGGTGGCTGAGCCCGGCGACGGTGCGCGTCGAGGACCTGTTCGAGGACGCATCGTTCAAGCTCGGCTCGACGCGGCAGGCCTGCAGCGCGCTGACGCAGCCCGACGGCCAGAGCGCGACGCGCATGGCGTGCGTCCGCATCCAGCGCGCGAGCGGCAGCGACACGCCGCGCACGCTGCAGATCCGCAACGCGCTCGGCGAGCTGACTCTCCGGGTCGGCAAGGCGAAGCAACTCTGCCTGCCGGCGGGCGCGAGCAGCGTCCCCGAGAGCCCCGGCCTCGATGCCTACAAGTGCTACGCCGCCGAGACCAGGCCGAAGACCCCGCGCTTCGTGCCGGTGAGCGCGCGTCTCACCGACGAGTTCGGCAGCGGCACGCTCGACGTCGTCGCACCCGACATGGTCTGCAACCCGGCCAGCGTCTCAGAGGGCGGCGTGCTCCACGAGCAGGTACACCAGGTCTGCTACCGCATCCAGGAGCGCCGCGTGTGGGGGCACAACCCTGACGTGTTCCGGCCGCGAACCGTCACCGTCACGTCGGCGAGCGGGCGCGACGTCGTCGGTCTCGTGCTGCGCGACCACCTCTGCGTACCGTCCACCGCTCGCCTGCAGTGAGCGGTGGACCGCCGGCCCGGGCCGACGTTGCGCGGCGGGCGGCGGCGACCACGCCACGGCTCACTCGGCGTCGCCGAGCGCCTTCAGCGGCCACCGTGCAGCGCCCCGGGTCACCCGCCCGGGGCGACGGCCTCGAGGCCGCACAGCAAGTCCTGGCTCGCACCAGTGCGCACGAACGGCGGACCCGTGGCCGGATCGGCGCCATGCGAGCCAGGCCGGGAGGAGATGGTACGGGTCTCGAGCATGCCGACCCGCAGGCGCCGCGCAGGGGAGCCCGTGCTCCGCATGTCCGTCGAGCCCCAGGCCGGCGACGATCTGCGGCGATCGCTGTCCGACCGCCTCGACCTGTTCAACGTCGCGACCACGGGGATCGACCGCTGGCACGCGCTGTCGATCTTTCTCCGCGACCCCGACGACGAGATCGTCGGCGGCCTGCTCGGCCAGATCTGGGGCGGCTGGCTGCACGTCTCGCACCTCTGGATCGCGGAGCCGTTCCGCGGCGCCGGCCACGCGAGCGGACTGCTGCGCGAGGCGGAGCGCTTCGCGATCGCCCGCGGCTGCCACGCCGCGCGCCTCGACAGCCACAGCTTCCAGGCGCCCGACTTCTACGTGAAGCACGGCTACCACATCCTCGGCGTGCTCGAGGATTACCCGCCGGGGCACCAGCTGGTGTTCCTGCGCAAGACGCTCGCGGCGGACGCCGCGGCGCGCACCCGCCCGCGGCGCGCACGCACGCCGGGTCGGCGACGCGGCCGCGCGTGATGCGGCCGCCGGTCGGGCGTCAGGTCGTGATGCCGCCGTCGATCGAGACGATGGCACCGGTCATGTAGCGTCCCTCATCCGACGCGACGAACGCGATCAGCGCCGCGACCTCTTCCGGCTCGGCCATGCCGAGCGGCGAGCGGATCTTGCCGAGCGACGAGAGGTCGGCACCCTGCGGCATGTTGCGGAACGCGTTCTGGAACGGCGTCGCCATGCCGCCCGGGGCGACGCAGTTCACGCGCACCCCGCGCTTCACGTACTCGTCGGAGAGCGCGCGGGTCAGGTTGACCACGCCGCCCTTCGAGGCGCAGTAGGCAGCGCTGTACGCGATGCCCATCAGGCCCGCGTTCGACGCGACGGTCACGATGCTGCCGCCGCCATCGAGCAGGTGCGGGAGCACCGCCTGCGCCACGAGGAAGGTGCCGGTGAGGTTCACGTCGATGATGCGCTTCCAGTCCTCGAACGGCATCTCGTGCGAGTTCGCGAAGCATCCCGTGCCGGCGCAGCTCACCAGCACCTGCGGGCGCCCGAGATCCCTGGCGGCCGCGTCGACGGCGGCGCGAACGGACGCCGGGTCGGCGACGTCCACCTGGTAGGGGTGCGCCCGACCGCCGGCCGCCTCGACCTCCCGGGCGACGCGCTGCGCGGACTCCAGTGCCAGGTCGAGCACGGCGACCGATCCGCCCTCGGCAGCGAGGCGAAGCGCGGTGGCGCGACCCAGGCCGGAGCCCCCGCCGCTGACGATGCAGACCCGGCCCTGGAAGCGCGACATGTGCGGCAGTTATCCGAGCCCCGGACGACGAGCAAACAGCGCCGTCACCGCGCGCAGCGGAAGCCGCCGTCGGCGGCGCGCGTCGAGTCCTTCGTCCAGCCGCGCAGCGAGGCACGTGCCCACACCGGGTCGAACGTCCACGACGCGCCACGCACGACGTGACCCGATTCGCGGGTGTCCGCCGTCCACTCCCAGACGTTGCCGATCATGTCGAGCGCACCGACCGGGGAGGCGCCGTCGGGAAAGGACCCCGTCGGCGCCGTGCCGACGACGCCGTCGTCGTAGCCGCCGGTGTGCCGCCATTCGGGAAAGACCTTGCGCGCCGCCTCGTCGGCGACGTTCGCGAGCTTCACCAGGTACGGGGCGGAGTTGCCCCACGGGAACAGGAGCCCGTCGGTGCCGCGCGCCGCGCGCTCCCACTCGGCCTCGGTCGGCAGCCGCTTGCCCGCCCACTTGCAGTAGGCGTTCGCCTGGCTCCAGTCGACGCAGTTGATCGGGTGCTGCTGGCGGTTCTTCTTCTGCCAGTTGCAGTACGACGCGAGCTTCGCATCGTCCTTGCCGTCGACGAACGGCATGGTGAGCCCTTCCTTCGAGCACGCCTTCGCCGCAACGCAGGCCGCGTACCGCGCGGCGGTCACCTCGGTCGCGTCGATCTCGAACGCCTTCAGGGCGACCCTCCGACCGGGCTTCTCGTCGTCGAGGCACTCCTCGTCGACCTCGGCGTTGCAGCCCATCAGGAACTGGCCGGCCGGCACCGGCACCATGCCGTCCTTGGTGCGCCGCACGGGCTTCGGGCGCTCGAACTTCTTCGGCGTGGGCGCGGGGGGCTCGTCGGGGGCCTGGGCGCCGGCTGCGGACGCGAGCACGAGCGCGCCGAGGAGCAGGACCGGGAGGCGTAGGAGCATCGGTGTCCGCGACATCCCTCATCGATAGGTAGATCGCACGGTCCTGCGCAAACCCTTTTCCCTGTTGCCCTCCCCGGGACGCAGAGTCTATAAACCGGTCGCCGGGCTTGGCCCGGCGACGGCAACCACACTCGGAGTCGACGTCCTATTGCATACGGTGCCACTACCCCCGGGCTCGCGTGCCTGGTCCTTCTCGCAAGCCTGATCGCGAGCCGCAGCGCGGCAGCGGCCGTCTGCACGGCGAACGACGTCTGCTCCCCAACCGCAAACCCGTGCACGATCACCGGCACGAAGGACGTGGACGCCGGCTGCGTGCTCGATTTCGGAGCGCGTGCCGTGGTGGTATCGGGGACGCTGCAGAGCACGGCACCGGGCGGCTCGTTCACGGTGCGCGCCGGGACGCTGACGCTCTCCGGGGGAAGGATCCGCGCGATCGGCACGAGCGGCTTCGCCGGCGGCAACCTCACCCTGCAGGTGACCGGCGCCCTCGTGCTTTCCGGCAGCGGCCCGACGCTCGACGTGAGCGGTGCCACGAACGGCGGCCTGCTGGACGTGACCGCCGGCTCGATCGACGTCCGCGCGGGCAGCGTCGCCGCGGACGGCACCGGCAGCGGTGCCTGCGGTGGCGCGATCTTCCTCCGTGCGACCGGCGGTCCCCTCCTGCTCTCGGCCCCGGTCCGCGCCACCGGCCAGCTGTTCTGCGCAGGCGGCTTCATGAACCTCTCCGGCGACAGCGTCACGGTGGCGACGACGCTGAACGCCTCGGGCGGCGACTTCCCCAGCGGGATCCAGCTCACGGCGAACACCGGCAACGTGACGGTCACCAGCGCGGGGGCGCTCAAGGCGAACGGCGAGCAGATCGAGCTCGGTGACGGTGGCGACGGCGGCCCCGTCGCGATCCTCGCCGAGTCGGGCGCGGTCTCGCTGCAGGGCTCGATCACGGTGACCGGTGCCACGCCGGAAGGTGCTGCGGGCGAGGTGGTGATCGTCGCCGGCGGCAACGTCGACATCGCTGCGACGATCTCGGCGGAGGGCAACGGCGGCGGCTCCGACGGCGGTACGGTCGAGATCGACGCGGGCGGCAACGTGACGATCGCCGGGCACGTTCGCGCGGGCGGCGGCAGCGAGGCCGGCGGCGGCGAGATCGACGTGCGCGCCGACGGCGAGATCGCGATCGCGTCCGGAAAGCTCGTGCAGGCGAGTGGCGGCTCGTTCGGCGGCGGTGCGATCACGCTGCGCGACGCGTCCCGCATCGACGTCGCGGGCACGCTCGACGCGCGCGGAGCGGTCGGCAACGGCGGCTTCGTCACGCTGGAGACCTGCCGAGCGACGGTCTCGGGCACGCTCGACAGCGGCGCTGGCGGCGGCGGCGCGAGCGGTGCGAACACGATCACGGCCGGCGTCGTCGAGGTCACGAGCAGCGGGCGACTCCTCGCGACACCGTGCGGCAGTGGCGCCTGCAACGCGGTCACCCTGACCGCCGGTGCGCCGGCGATCGACCCGCTTGCGGTGGCGAGCCCGGCGCCCTCGGTGTCGATCGACCCGCAGCTCGCCGCGTGCTGCGGCAACGCGACCATCGAGCCGGGCGAGACCTGCGACGACGGCGGCGGCAGCGGCTGCGACGGCTGCTCGCACCTCTGCCAGGTCGAGACCACGCCGCCGTGCCCGAGCGACGGCAACGAGTGCACGCGGGACTGCTCGCCCTCGGCGGGCTGCACCTACCAGCCGCGCACCGGACAGGCGTGCTCCGACGACGGGAACTCGTGCACCAGCGATGTCTGCGCTCCCGGCGCCGCGTGCATCCACCCGCCGCGGGTGTGCAACGACGGCGTCGCCTGCACCGTGGACTCCTGCGTCAACGGCGTCGGCTGCGTCGCGACACCCGACGACGCGCGCTGTGACGACACCGAGAGCTGCACCAGCGACACCTGCGTCGCGACGGGCTGCGTCCACGCGACCGCCCCCGACGGCGCCCCGTGCAGCGACGGATCGGCCTGCACGACGGAGGACGCGTGCGCGGGCGGGGTCTGCACCCCGCAGGGCCCGCCGCTCCACTGCGACGACCAGAACTCCTGTACGGCGGACAGCTGCGCCGCGGCCATCGGCTGCCTCTACGACGAGCAGCCCGGGCTCTGTCCGTGCAGCAGCGCGACGGGCCCCGAGCCCGCGGGCACCGCGTGCGCCGACGGCGACGACTGCTCGCAGGACGACCGCTGCGACGGCAGCGGTGCGTGCGTCGCGGGCCCGAGCTGTCCCGACGACGGCAACGCGTGCACCACCGAGACCTGCATCCACCTCGGCGCGACCGATCTGTGCCTCGCCCTCGACACCGCCTGCGTCGTCGACTGCGGCGCGACACCCGACGGAACCCCGTGCAGCGACGGCTCCGCCTGCACGACCGGCGAGTGCCAGGGCGGCACGTGCGCCGCGACCCCGGTGCCGTGCGGCGACGGCGACCGCTGCACCGGCGCGGACTACTGCCTGGCCCCCATCGGCTGCCGCTCGGGCGCGCCGCCGCTCGACGAGCCGACGTGCACGCCGGCGGAAGGGCTCGATGCGTTCGTGTGCTACGGCGCGAAGACCGACCGCACGGGCCCGCCGTTCGCACCGGTGTTCGGGCTGCCGGTCGAGGACCGCTTCGGCAGTGCCACCGCCGACGTACGCAAGCGCGCCGGGCTCTGCCTGCCGGCGAACGTCGCCGGCAACGACCCGGGTGCACCCGCGCACCCCGATAAGCTCGGCGGCTATCTCGTCCGTCTGCGCGACGTGGTCGCCTCGGGCGCCTCGCGCACCGCGCTGCCGGTGCAGAGCGCGTTCGGCACGCAGCGGCTCGACCTCAAGAAGATCGAGGGCGCACTCGAGCCGGCGGCTTTCGACGCGACCACTCCACCCGGACCGCCGGTGCCGCCCGATCCCGACCACTTCACCTGCTACAAGGCCACGATCACGCCCGGTGACGCGAAGTTCGCGCCGGTGTTTGCCCTGCCGGTCGAGGACGCCTTGGGGCCACTGACCATCGACGTCGTGCGACCGACACGGCTCTGCAGTCCGGTCGACGTGAACGGCTCCGATCCGACCGCGCCCCTGCACCCGTTGCAGCTGCTGTGCTTCCGGGTGCGTTCCAGCTCGGGCACGCCGCGCTTCGTCAAGCGCCGTGGCGTGTGGATCGGTACGGAGCTCGGCACCGGCAGGCTCGACGCGACGAGCCTCAAGGAGCTGTGCGTGCCGGCGACGCTTCCGCCCTGAGGCCGGGCGAGTGCGCGGGCTACGAGCCGGCGCACTTACCCGGACGCCAGCTCGAGCTCCACGTCGGCGCGATCCTGCCCGCCTCGCGGCACTTGTCCGCGGAGAGGCCGTAGACGCACCCGGGCTTCGCACCCTGTGCGGCCTCGTGCGTGACGCAGCAGCAGCCGAGCGGTGCCCTGTCGCTCACCACGAGCAACGGTGACGGAGCGGGCGCGATCGGCGCCTCCCCGGCCGGCGCGGCGGGCGGGGCCGGCGCCTCCCCGGCCGGCGCGG
>VGTK01000222.1 GCA_016874715.1 Deltaproteobacteria bacterium
GGCGCCGGCGCGGCGTCTTCGGCCGGCGACGCCGCGGCGGCCGGCGACGGCGCCGGCACGGGCGGGGTCGTCGCGGCGTCCGCGGGCGCGGCCCGCGTCGTCGTGGCGGGGGCGCTGCCGCCGGCGGCCGGCAGGCGCCAGACGAGCTGCGCGTTGTCCACCCAGCCCTTCAGCCCCGTGTCGCTGGTCACGTACGCCCACCCGCTCTTCAGGTCGGTGCGGACGACGCGCGCGTGCAGGGGCAGGCGCCCGATCACGGCGGACGACCCCGACGCGTCGGCGCGGACGACGAGCCCGTCGCTCGCCGCGTAGTAGACCGAGCCCTGCTGCTGCCCGGTCGAGCCGGAGCCGGTGACGTCGCTCCACCAGCCCTCGCTGGTCTTGCGGACGCTAGCGCACCCGGCGACCACGGCCGCCGTCAGGATCAGTGCTGCGAATCGCGCGTGCTTCATGTCATGTTTCTCCGTGCAGACCGAGCTCCCGCGCGATCCTGCCCCTCCGAGTGCGGCGCCCGGCCGCGGAGCCATCATTTCAGCGGCCGGCCCGGGAGTGTCAAACGCGCGAATCGCGTGCCCCGGCCGCGGCTCGCCCGCGCGGGCGAGCCGCATGGCAGGTGCGCGGCCCGTCGCCGCCCGCGCTTCGGACGAAGCACCGTGCGGGTCGAGCGCTCCCGACCGGCGGAGCCGGTTGCGGACGTCAGACGGAACGCGGTGCGGGTTCCATCCCGCGTGGCCGGCGAAGCCGATGCAGACGTCAGTCGCCGCGCGGGCGCTCGAGGTCGGCGATCGCGGCGCGCAGCGCGGCGTCGTCGCGCGTGCGGGCGGCGGCGAGCAGCCGCTGCCGGAGGGCGTCGTCGTCGCGGAACACCGCGAGCGCCGCGACGGCGTCGCGCGCGTCGTGCCCCGTCGCCGTCGCCACCAGCTCGAGCAGGAACGCGTGCGCAGGCTCCGTGCGCAGCAGGGCGATCGCGAGCAGCGCCGTCCGTCGCGGCTCCGTCGCGGCCGTCCGCTGCCACCGGTCGCGCAGCACCGCGAGGGCGCCGGGGCGTCGAGACTCGCCGAGCGCCATGCACACCAGCTCCGCGCGCGCCTCGTCGGCGCGGTCGAGGAGGCGGGCGCAGAAGTCGAGCGCCGGATCGCCCTCGACCCGCAGCAGGGCCGCCACGCAGTCGGCGACGACCCGCTCCTCGGCGTCGCCGGACAGGACCTTGTGCCGCAGCAGCGGGCCGAAGCGCGCGTCCTCGCTCCAGGCGATCGCGTGCGCGGCGCCGGCCCGCGCCTCCGCCTCGGGGTCGGCGAGCAGCTCGGCGACCTCGCTCGCGGCGGACGGGTGCCCGAGCCGCAGGAGACCCATTGCGCTCACCGCGCGCAGCTCGCACGCGACGTCCACCGTGCCGCCCCAGACCGGCTCGCGCTGCACCCAGCGGACGCCGATCAGGAACACCTGGTCCTCGTACGCGCCGCCGCGCTGCAGGGCGCTCGCGATCGCGGTCTTGGCGACACAGCCCGGGTCGCGCTTGACGGGCTGCTCGAGCAGCCGATGGAAGGCGTCGCGCAGTGCGGGCGTCAGCTCCTCGATCTCGAGCTCGCCCGTGACGGCCGCCGCCTTCGCGACGACGGGGCCTTCCTTCGCGGACAGCGCCTCGCGCAGCGCCGCGACGGTCGCGGCGTCGCGCGGCGCGCGCCGGAGCGCGGACAGCGCCTCGAGCGTGTCCTCGACCCTGCGTCCACGCGCCGCGCGCGGCTCAGAGCCGGATCGCGCCCGCGCGGAGGCGATCGTGGACCTCGGGCGTGAGGGGCTCGTAGCCGTCGCCGCTCGCGACCCACAGCGGGTCGGCGAGCGCGCGCGGGTCGAAGCCCTCGCGCTTGAAGCGCGTCGTCACGTACTTGAAGCTCGCGGTGAGATCGGGCCTCTCGAGGATGCGCAGGAACACCGGCCGTGCCGTGCGCGGCAGCGACGCCGCGATCTCGGACGCGAACCGGTCGGGCGAGAAGCCGGGATCGGTCACCAGCGCCGCCATGCCGGCGCGTCCCTCGTACCCGGGCACCTCGACGCCGTAGACGATGGCCTCGCACACGCCGGTCGCGCGCGCGAGGACCTCGGCGACCTGCGCGGTCGAGACGTTCTCGCCCTTCCACCGGAAGGTGTCGCCGAGCCGGTCGGAGAAGGAGACGTGCCCGCCGCCCGGGTGCTTGACGACGAGGTCTCCGGTCGCGAACCAGTCGTGGCCGTCGCCGAACGCGTTGCGCAGGATCTTCTTCTCGGTCGCGTCGCGATCGCTGTAGCCGTCGAAGCGCGTCAGCGCGCTGATGCGCCCGACGAGCATGCCGGGCTCGCCCTCGGCGGCTTCCACGACGCGGCCCTGCGGATCGCGGATCGGCTCTGCGGTCTCCGGGTCGACGCGCACCACCGCCTGCCCGAAGCTCAGGCGGCCGATCATGCCGGGGATGCCCTCGACGTTGATCAGTGCGACGTTGCCCTCGGTCGAGCCGTAGTACTCGACGATCTCCGGCACGCGGAAGCGCTGCTGGAACGCGATCCACACGTCGCGCCTGAGCCCGGCGCCGTAGAAGAGGCGCACGCGGTGCCGGCGCTCGTCCGGGCTCTCCGACGCCTGCAGCAGGAAGCGGCAGACCTCGCCGATGTACGGCACGACGGTCGCGCCGTGGCGGACGCAGTCCGACCAGAACGCGGTGGTGGAGAAGCCGTCGCGGAGCGCGAGCGTGGTGCCCGCCGCGGCGACGCTGCCGAGACCGCCGAGGGCGCCGGTCGCGTGCGACAGCGGCAGCGCGCCGTACGTCACGTCGTCGGGACGCAGAGCGCCGATCGTGTGCGCGAAGGCGAGCGCCATCAGCGTGAAGCGGCGGTTGGTGATGCGGGCCGCTTTCGGGAGCCCGGTCGTGCCCGAGGTGAACATGTAGAGGGCGACCGCGTCGCCGGGCTGCACGCTCGCGGAGCCTGGGCGCTCCGTGCTCGCGCGGCCGAGGGCCTCGCGGAAGCCGTCGTCCCAGACGATCGGCTCCGCGTCGCCGGCGTCGCACAGGTCGCCGACGAGCCACGGCGCGGCGAGCAGCCAGCGCGGCCGTACACTCGCGAGCGCGTGGCGCAGCGGCTCGCCGCGCACGCCCGCGTGCGGCAGCGCCGCCACGACCCCGATCTTGTTCAGGCCCGCGAGCGCGAACACGGCCTCCGGACGGGTGCCGAGCGCGAGCGCCACGACGTCGCCGCTGCGCGCGCCGCGGGCGAGGAACCACTGCGCGACGCGGTTCGCGACCTCGTCGAGCTGCGCCCACGTCCAGCGGTGCTCCGCGAACAGCAGCGCCGGCTTGTCCGGCGTGCGCGTGGCGTTGCGCTCGACGAAGGCGCCGAGCGAGCCGGGCTGCGCCGGCAGGGTCGCGAGCGCCAGCGTGCGGACGGCGCGCCCCGCGAGCGCCAGGTTGCGCAGGAGGCCGTCGAAGCCCGACCGCGGGTTGTGCCCGATCGACCGTCCGCTCTCGTCCGTCGCTTGAGCGCTCACGCCGCGAGACTAGCGGCTCGAGCGTCGCGCCGGAAGTACGTCATGTCATCGGTGACGTTGCCCGCCCGCGGCGACGTCGCCTCGGCCCCCGAAGTCCGCGTCGGCGAGGCGCGGCGGACTCACGCCGCGACGGTGCCGACCTCGTCGGTGGGGTCGAGCCCGGTCTTCGGTGTGACGACGAAGCGGCTGCCGCGACCGGGCGTGCTCTCGACGGTCACTTGCGCACCGAGCGCCTCGGCGAGACGCCGCACGATGCGCAGCCCGAGACCGACGCCGCCGCCGGTGCTGCCCGGGATCTGGCGGAACATCTCGAAGACGTAGCCGAGCGCCTCGGGCGGCATGCCGCAGCCGGTGTCCGCGACGACGATCTCGACGGTCTCCTCGTCGACGGCCTTCGCGCTGACGCGGACCTCGCCGCGCTCGGTGAACTTCAGCGCGTTGTGCACCAGGTTGCGCACGATCGTCTCGAGCTTGCCCGGGTCGCTCTGCAGCCGATCGGCTCCGGGGCCGACGCTCCGGTGCACCGCGACGCCCGGTCGGGCGACGTTGCGCAGCATCGGCTCGCACACGTCCTGCAGGAGGTCGGGCAGCGAGACGGGCACCGACTCCACCGGCAGCTTGCCGGCCTCGATGCGATTCAGGTCGAGCAGCGCATCGATCATCTCGAGCAGCGTGGACGCCTGCAGGTCGGTGCGGCGGAGCGCGTCGCGCTGCTCGTCGGTCAGCGGCCGGAGCGCCTCGTCGAGCAGCATCTCGAGGTAGCCGAGCACGATAATGAGCGGCGAGCGCAGCTCGTGCGACACCGCGCCGACGAACTCCGACTTGAGCGCGCTCGCGGTGCGGACCTCCTCGAGCAGGCGTGGGTTCTGCAGCACGACGCTCGCGTGCTCGGCGATGCCGGCGAGCAGGTTCCGCGCCCACGGCTCGATGGCGCCGAGGGCGGTCGCGTGTCCGACGGCGATGAAGCCGACCATCACCTGGTCACGGTAGAGGCCGGTGAGGAGCGTGCTGCGCAGCGCGCGTCCGCTGAGCGACGCCGGCAGGCCGGCGAGCTCGCTGCTGCCGAGCGCGAGCGTGCGCGCCTCGCGCAGGCGCTCGATCGCCGGCCGCGTGCCGATCGGCAGGTCGATGCCGGCGACGTGGCTCGCGCCGCTCTCGGGCTCGCAGGCCGCGATCAGGCGAAAGCTCGCCTCGTCGACGGTGAACAGCGCGTACCAGTCGGCGCACCGGCGCTCGCGGATCGTGCCGACCACGCGCGACAGCGGCTCCGGGTCGTCGAGGCTCGCGCTCGGCGTGCGTCCGATCTCGGCGATGCCGGCGGCTAGGCGGCCCTCCTCGGCGAGCCGCGCCTGGCTCACCTCGAGGCGCTGCGCGAGGGCCGCCAGCTTGACGTTCTTCTCGCGCAGGTGCGCGCCGTAGACGAACGATTACTGCGCGACCAGGAAGAACAGGAAGGTCGGTGCGGGGAAGTCGAAGCTGCCGATGGTCGCGATCGAGAAGCCCCGTTCCGCGCAGAGCAGGAAGCCGTGTCCCAGCGTCGCGAGCGTCGCCGCGGAAAGGCCGAACGGCACCGAGATCAGGCTCGGGGGCACGATCGAGACCACGAAGATCGGTCGTGCGAGCAGTCCGCCTGGCCGTGGGCGGCGAGGCCGATCCCGAGCGTAATGGCCGCCATGTCGACCAGCAGCTGCAGCCAGAAGAAGCCGTGCGGGTGTCGCGCGGGCCACGGCGAGCGCAGCGCGAGCAGCGAGAACGCCGCCAGCACGGCGCACACGGCGACCACCGCCGGCCCGTTCAGGTCGACGAGGTGCAGCGCCGCGACCAGCGGGAAGAAGTCCGCGACCGCCGCCGCGGTCCGCAGGCGACTCCTGCACAGCTAGCGGTTGAACACGGCGATGTCGTCCTCGAACGGGATCCTCGATGGTGAAGACATCGACTCCTCGGCAATTCGACCCTCGGCGGCGGTTTCTTGAACCGCCGCCCTCGCGCGGTGCCCGCCTTCGGCCGATGGAAGGCCGACGGCCGGGACGGTCCGGCCGGGGAGGTCACTCCATGAGGAACGGCGCGCCATTGCTTCTCGGGCTCGCGGGCATCCTGCTGGCCGCGACCGCCGTCGCGCAGGACGACGACGGCTCGTGCACCTACGAGGGGCGTCGCTATGCGAGCGGCTTTGCCATCTGCCAGGCCGGCCAGATCCAGACCTGCGTCGGCGGCGAGTGGCAGGGCAACGGCTCGTTCTGCGACGGCTCGGCGAACGGCGCCTCGTACGGCGTCCCCGTGCTCGGCCCCGGCCAGGTCCGCGCCGGCTACGAGAGCCCGACCAACCTCCCTGCGCAGAACGCCCCGCTCGACGACGGCGACGACTGACCCCGCACCGGCGCCGCGCACGACGAACTCCCCGCGCGCGCAGCGCGCGGCCGAGCGTCAGCGAGCGCGGGGAGCGAGGGGGCGCGTGCCCCCTCGTGGGACTAAATGAACACCTGCACCCCCCCTCGCACCGCGATCGGATTCCCCGGCGTGAAGTGGATGTCGGACACGCCGTCGCCCGGATCGAGCCCCGGCTTCGGCAGGCAGCCCGGCTGCTGCCCGATCTCGTTCACGAGGCAGGTGTCGTCGGCGAACTGCGCCTCGCGCCACTCGGTGTCGGTGAGGTTCAGCCCCGCCAGCGTGAGCTGCACGTTGCGCCAGCGCCAGGTGACCAGGGCGTCCATCACGAAGTAGCCCTGCGCGGTCAGCGTGTCGTCCTCGTTCGCCGGCCGGTTGCCGACGAAGCGGAAGCGCAGACCGGCCGACAGGCCGTTGTCCCAGCGCGCCGTCAGGCCGCCGTTCATCAGCAGCGACGGCGCCAGCGGAACGTAGTCGCCGTTCCGGAAGCGCGCGTGCGCCCAGCCGAGGTCGTAGTCCGCCCACAGCCAGTGGGCGATCCGCCAGCGCGCCTCGACGTCGACGCCGTAGCGCCGTGACGCGGGGCCCGGAACGAAGTTCCCCGTCGGCTCGTCGATCTCGGCGTCCACCACGCCGCCATCGCCGGAGAACACCAGCTCGCTGTCGAGGTCGAGCCACCAGAACGCGGCGGCGATATCGATGTCCTCCATGAGGACCGTGCGCGCGCCGATCTCGGCGCCGTACGAGCGCGTGAGCGGATCGAAGCCCGTGCCCCTGGTCAGGATCGCGACGCGTGCATCGTTGGAGTGAAAGCCGTTGCCGTAGTTGAGGTAGAGTTCGGTTTGCGGCGCGACCGTGAAGATCAGGTTGGCCTTCGGGCTCACGATGCCGGCCCGCGTGCCGCCGTCGATGCGCACCGACTCGAAGTTCGGGTCGGGATCCTGGTTCGGCAGGCGGTCGCGCGTCGAGAACCAGAACTGGTCGCCGCGCAGCCCGCCCTCGAAGCGGATCCAGTCGTTGAAGACGACCTGCTGCTGCAGGAACGCCGACAGCGAGCTCTGGTCGACGTGCAGCCGGTTGACCGCGAAGAAGCGGTTGCGCCGCACCTGGCGCCAGAGCGCGACGTCGATCGAGTCGTTGCGGTTCTGCAGGCCGAGCTGCGTCTGCAGGCCGGCCGTGCCGACCTTCCAGAGCCGCGTGTACTTCGCATTCAGACCGTAGGTCCAGCGCTGGTCGTCCTGCTCGATGCCGTCGCCGGGCAGGTAGTCCGCTCCGGGGATGCCGGGCGCGTCGCCGGTGTCGGCGATGCCGCCCGCCGCGTTGCGCAAGAAGCGCAGGCCCGTGAAGCGGTAGAAGGTGAAGTTGGAGTAGAGCGCGAGCCGGTAGCGGAAGCCGTACGCCTGCACGTCGAGGTTGTCCTGCGGCGTGAGCGCGTTGCTGTACTGCAGGTTCAGCGACTGGTAGTCGGTGGCGCCGCCCTCGGTGGGATCGATCGCGCCGAAGCGGTCGAGGCGCGGTCCGGTGAAGGGCTGCCCGTCCGGGTAGCGTCCGTCGACCGCGCGCAGCGGGATCTGGCCCGACGCGTCCCAGTCCGCGTCGTAGACGATCGCCGACGCGCGCAGCGCCGACTGCGGCGTGAGATCGAGCGTGTACTTGGCGAAGAAATTGTAGGCCCACAGGTTGTTCGGGTGCTCGAACGGGCCGTTGGTCGTGTAGGCCTGCGCCGCGAGATAGGTCTTGCCCGCGCCGAGCTGCGGCGATGCCTGGAACAGGAAGCGCGCGGTGTCGAAGGACGCGCCCTCGGCGAGGAACGAGTTCTCCTCGACCTCGTCGCGCGTCTGCACCTCGAGCGCGCCCGCATTCATGAAGTCGCCGAACTGCGTGAAGTACGGTCCCTTCCACAGCTTCAGATCGCGGATGGTCTCCGGGATCACGTAGTTCAGGTCGGCGTAGCCCTGGCCGTGCGCGTGCGACACCAGGTTCACCGGCACGCCGTCGACGAAGATCGCGAAGTCGGTGCCGTGATCCGCGTCGAAGCCGCGGATCAGATACTGCATCGCCTTGCCGCCGCCCTGGTGCTGCGCGACCACGAGCCCGGGAACGTTCTGCAGCACCTCCTGCGTCGTCGCGTGCGGTCGCAGCTCGAAGTCGCGCGCGCGGATCTCCTGCGCCGACGCCGCGGACAGCGGCTTCCGTGCCTCGACCACCAGCTCGGCGAGCGACGCGTGCTTTCCGTCCGCGGACAGCGTCAGGCCGAGCGACCCCGCGTCGCGGGCCGGCGTGGCGCCCTCCTTGTCCTCCGTCGTCTCTTCTTCGGTCGCACCGGGCGCGGCCTCGCCGGACGCCACCTCGGCGCGCACCCGGAGCGGTGCGGCGAGGACGGCGGCGGCGATCGCCACGCCGAGGGCGAAGCGGATCTCCCTCATCGTGAAGCTCTCCCGTCGTCTCGGACGTGGCGCGCGCGCTCGCCGAGCGGCGCGACGTGCGTCCGGAATTCACGCGAACTGCGGTGATTCGGTCAGACGCGGGAGTGCGGCGGGGCGCGGGCGCGGAGCGCGTGGCCCTGCGCGGGCAGGGGCGCTGCCTGCACCGCGTCCGCGGTCGGGCGGTGCGGGCGCGCGCCGCCGACGTCCGGGACGTGCGCCGCGAGGGCGGTCTGGAACGGAACCTGTCCGTGCGCGTGCGCGCCGTCGTGGCTCGCGACGAGGCCCGGCCCCTCCGCGTCGCGCGCGCGGTCGTCGCTCGCGCCGCGTGCCGG
>VGTK01000223.1 GCA_016874715.1 Deltaproteobacteria bacterium
CACGGACTCGACCGGCCGGCGGACCTGCCGTCGCACGGGCAGGCCGCAGCGCTCTCGCTCGCACCGGACGAGATCGACGGCAAGCGCCGGGCGCTCGCACGGCACGCGACGCAGCAGCGCCAGATGGCGGTCTACCTCGACGCGTTCGTGCGCGTCCGCGAGCCGTACACGAGGCTCGGCGCCGCCGACGCGGCGCACGCGCGCGCGGCGCTCAGAGCTGCGCCAGCAGCGCCCTGAGCACGTCGGGCGCCGCGAAGAAGCGCTCGGCGATGGCGCGCGCGGCGCGCCCGTGGCGCACCGGGTCGGTCCGGATCGCGCCGACCGCGGCGACCGCCTCGTCGAGCGTGCGGAACGAGAACAGGCCTTCTCCGGTCGGCAGGAAGTCGTCGAACGCGGTGTCCTGCACCACCACCGGGCGTCCCGACGCGAGGTAGCAGGCGCTGCGGTCGCTGAACCAGCCGCTGCGCAGCCGGACGTTGACGCCCTTCGCGGTCGTGACCTCGCCGGCCGAGCCGCGGATGAACGCGCGGTACGCGTCGGGATCGGCCGACAGCGCGATCGGGTCGCGTACGTGCCAGCCGTTCTCGAGCAGCTGCGCGCGGTCGAGCGGGTCGTGCACGTCCATCGCGATGTCGAAGCGCGCACCCGTGCGGGCCGGAAGCTCCATGAGCTTCTGCCACTCGGTGCGCTTGCGCCAGGTGTAGAGCTGGCCGTCGAGCTCGACGTCCCGACCGCCCGAGTCCCAGCGGCCGATGGTGGTGAAGGCCGCGTCGTCGGGCGCGGGCTCGCCCGTCCAGTGCGCGAGCGCGATCGGCTGGCGCGTCGGACGCCAGTCGAGAAGACCGGACGGGACCGTGCAGCGCGACGTGCCGATGTTCTCGCCGAAGGTGAACAGCCGGTCGTGCTCGCCGACCAGCCCCGCCAGCCGCGCGTCGCCGCTCGCGAGGCGCAGCTGCGTGAAGCCCGGGTCCATGTCGAGGAAGACCGCGGTCCGGCCGCGACGGCGCTCGGGCGCGAAGCGGTGCACGCCGCCCGCGTTGATCAGGACGCGCGCCTCGCGGAACAGCTGCGCGGTCGCATCGCGATCGAGGCCCGCGTACGTGTCGCGACGGACGTCGTGGAACACCCAGCTGTCGCCGAATCCGTGGCGGCCGAGGAAGTCGGCGACGAAGCGGCAGCCGTAGCCGTACTCGACGTCGGACAGGCCGCGCTCGGGGTCGAATGCGTGCTCGACGTGACCCGTGTCCTCGTAGAACACGACGTCCCACCGGAGCGCGCGAAGGCCCGACAGATAGTGCAGCACCTGCCACGCGTAGCCGCCGAGCGGACACCGGACGAGGTATCCGGCGTAGACGATGCGGTCGCGCACGACCGATGCTCCTGTTCGTCGGGCGCTCGCTGGTCGTCAGGCCTGGCTCACGGACGAGTCCACATGCTCTTCGGCGGACGATTCCGGCTCGCTGCTCGGTGCGAACGTGACGCCGCGCGCGACGAACCAGGAGCGCAGGTCGCGTCCGGCGCGGCGCCGCAGCTCCTCGTTCAGATCGAAGCGCTCGAGCGCGAGCTTGAGCGCGCGCGTCGCGGTCTCGACCGGGTGCGCGCGGAAGAACATCGCCACCTGCTTGCGGTGCTCGCGCGTCTGCAGCGATGCGGTCGCCTCGATCACGCGCGACACCATCATCGGCGGCAGGCGCTTGGCGAGCGCGGCCCAGCTGGCCTGGATGAACTCCCACGTGGCCTCGCGGGCGGCACGGTTGCCGAGCAGCCGGATCAGCAGGAAGCCGACGTCCTGGGTCGGGATCTCCTGCGTGAGCGTCAGCTCCGCGGCGCGGCGGGCCAGCACGGGATCGCGGAAGTCGCCGAGCGCCAGCTGGAAGCGGCGGCTCTCCTGTGGCGTGCGCGACGCGCCCACCGCCTGGCGGAAGCGTACGAAGCGCGCCTCGTTGCCCTCGCGCGCGACGATCGCGATCATCGGGTCGACCAGGTTGGGCTCCACGCTCGCCCGGCTCTTCAGGTAGCGCTCGAACACCGGCACCGCCCCGCGGGCGATCTCGGGATCCTCGCCGATCGTGCCGAGGATGCGCAGGATCGAGCCGCGACGGAGGTTGCGCTCGTCGTCGCCGGCCGAGGACTCCCAGCCGAGCTCGCGCCACGCGCCGCCGAAGACCTCGGCGAGCCACGCCTGGAAGTGCGTGCGGCACTCCGGCCCGACGGCGTCGCAGAGCTGGTCCTCGATGAACGACAGCGGCCCCGCGAGCGCGTCGAGCACCTCGTAGTCTCTCTCCTTGCCGAGTGCGCCGGCGAGGTCGAGGAAGCTCGCGATGCGGGCGCGCCCCGAGCGCACGACCGCCCACTGGTGTCCGAGGAGACCCATGCGCTCGACCGGCGTGAGCGCGGTCGCGAGCTGCGGCGCGAGCGCCGCGAGGCAGGCAGGGTCGTGCAGGACGCGGTAGAAGCCGCCCTCGCCGACGTTGCCGTAGTACCAGGGCGCGTCCTTCGCGGCCTTCAGCTCAAGGCGCTCCTTCGCGCGCTTGAGCAGCATGCGCTCGATCTTCGGCGGCTTGCCGGCCGGCTGGCCAAGCTTGACGACCATCGGCAGCGGCCAGGTCGTCGCAGCGCTCTCCGGGAAGCGCGTCGTCGGGCTCGCCTTGAAGCGCTCCTGCTTGACGGCGAGGCCCCCCGCCATCTCTCCGGTCTCGCGCTCGAAGCCGACCAGCGGGAACCCCGGCTGGCGCACCCAGGCGCGGACGATCTGCGCGACCGGCTGCCCGGAGGCCTTCTCGAGCGCGTTCCAGAGATCGTGAGCGACCGCGTTGCCCTCGCGGTGCTGGCGGATGTACGCCTGTACGCCGGCGCGGAACTTCTGCGCGCCGAGATAGTGCTCGACCATGCGCACGACCGAGGCGCCCTTCTCATAGGTGATGGCGTCGAAGTTCTCCGTCGCCTGCGCCGCGTTCTCGACCTCGGCGTAGACGGGATGCGTGTTGGAGAGCGCGTCGAGCGCCAGCGCCGCGGCGCGGTGCGGCTCGAAGTTGTTCCACATGCGCCACTCGGGCTTCCACTCGTCGCAGACCCGGAAGGCCATCCACGTCGCGAACGCCTCGTTCAGCCACAGGTCGTCCCACCACTTCATGGTGACGAGGTTGCCGAACCACATGTGCGCGAGCTCGTGTGCGATCACCTCCGCGACGCGCTTCTTCTCGTTGAGCGAGATGGTCGCGTTGTCCACCAGCAGCAGCGTCTCGCGGAAGAACACGGCGCCCGCGTTCTCCATGGCACCGGCCTCGAAGTCAGGGACGGCGACGAGGTCGAGCTTCTCGTACGGGTAGGGCAGCCCGAAGTACCTCTCGAGGCGGGCCAGCGACTCGACCGCGGCCTCGAGGGCGAAGCCGGCGAGGTGGCGCTTGCCCGGCACGTGCCACACGCGCACCGGCGTCTTGCCGGCCATCTTCACCGGCGAGCCTTCGAGCTCGCCGACCGCGAGCGCGCACAGGTACGTCGACAGCGGCGGCGTGGTGCGGAAGTGGAAGGTCGTGGTGCCGTTGGTGTTGTTGGCGCTGCGCTCGAGCGGATTGTTCGAGACCACCTGCAGGCCGGCGCGGGCGGTCACCGAGAACGTGAAGCGTGCCTTCAGGTCGGGCTCGTCGAAGCACGGGAAGAAGCGGCGCGCGTCGGCGGCCTCGAGCTGCGTGAAGGCGTACTTCTCGTCGCCGACCCGGGCGAGGTAGAGGCCGCGCAGCCGCTCCTGCAGGTTGCCGTGGTAGGCGAGGCTCAGCGCCACCTTGCCCGGCCCGACGGGACGCAGGAACTTGACCTCGACGGTCTCGCGCGCGCCGTGCGGCACGATCGCCACCGCGACCTGGTTGATCGGCGGGCCGACCGGCTTCGCTCCGGGCAGGACCGGCTTCGCGAGCGCCTTGCGGGCCTTCTCGCCGCGCGGCGCGATCTCGGCGTGGTCGATGGTGATGTCCGCCGCGTGCAGCTCGATCGACGGGCGCTGGTGCTTCAGCTCGAGCTCGATGACGACCTCGCCGCGGAAGTTGGTGCGCACCAGGTCGGGCAGGATGTGAACGTGGTAGTGCGTCGGCTTGACGTCGCGTGGCAGACGGAACGCCGCGTCCGTCATGGGCTTCAGCGGGACCTTCGGCTTGGCCGCCTTGGCCTTCTTCTTCGCCGCGGGCTTCTTCGCGGCGGGCGGCTTCGCCGCCGGCTTCGGCTTCGCCTTCGCGACAGGAGGCTTCGCCGCCGGCTTCGGCTTCGGCTTTGCGACAGGAGGCTTCGCCGCCGGCTTCGGCTTCGCCTTCGCGACAGGAGGCTTCGCCGCCGGCTTCGGCTTCGGCTTTGCGGCGGGCGGCTTCGCCGCCGGCTTCGGCTTCGGCTTTGCGGCGGGCGGCTTCGCCGCCGGCTTCGGCTTCGCCTTCGCGGCCGGCGCCTTCGCGGCCGGACGGGCCGCGGGAGCAGTCTTCTTGGCGACCGGCTTCGCCCGCGCGGGCGAGGCCTTCGCGGGTGCAGCCTTCTTCGCGGCGGCCTTGGCGGGCTTCGTGACGCGCCGCGCCGTCGCTGGCTTGCGGCTCGCCGCCCGCTTGGGGGCGGCCTTGCCGCCAGAGGCCGGGGCCTTGGTCTTCTTCGCCCTGCTGCTCGCTTGCTTCAAAGAAGGTCTCCTCGACGGATCCACTGCGCGCCCCGGCGAAGGCTCCGCTCGGCGATCGCGTCCAACGCGTTTCCTTGCCGCGACGACGGCTCCAGCGCAAGACTACGCGCCATGGGAAACGCAGCGCGGCTGCTGGAAGGCAAGGTCGCCGTGGTCACCGGGGCCGGTGCGGGCATCGGCAAGGGCATCGCGGTCCTGTTCGCGGCGCACGGCGCCCGGGTGGTCCTGGCCGAGCTGAAGGAGGACCTCGCGGAGGCCACCCGCGCCGAGATCGAGGCGGCGGGGGGGGGCGCGCTCGCGGTTCCGACCGACGTCCGGGACGGCGATCAGGTCGCCCGGGCAGTCGCGGCGGCGCGCGCTGCCTATGGCGGTCTCGATGTGCTCGTGAACAACGTCGGCGGGACGTTCCAGCGGCCGTTCCTCGAGATCGAGGAGAAGGGCTGGGACGCCCTGATCCGCACGAATCTCAAGTCGGTGTTCCACGGCACCCGGGCCGCGGCCCCGGCGCTCGTCGAGCGCGGCGGCGGGTCGGTGATCAACGTGGTGTCGATCGAAGGGGTACGGGCGGCGCCGCTGTACGCGCCGTATGCCGCCTGCAAGGCCGGCGTGATCAACTTCACCCAGACCATGGCGCTCGAGCTGGCGCCGCACCGGATCCGGGTGAACGCGATCGCGCCGGACATCTGCCTCACCGAGGGGCTGCGCGCGATGCTGCCTCGGGAGGGGCTCGAGCGGCACGCGCACATGGTGCCGCTGGGGCGCGCGGCCGAGCCGGCGGAGGTGGCCGGCCCCGCCGTCTTCCTCGCGTCGGAGCTCGCGAGCTACGTGACGGGGATCACTCTCCACGTCGATGGCGGCACGCACGCCGCCGGCGGCTGGTACACGAACCCCGCCGGGGGCGGATACGTGCTGGGGCCCCCGCCGGTCCGAACGACGCGCGCCTAGGCGCGCGTCGCGAGGTCACTCACCGACGAACTTCTTGCACTTCGGGTCCTGCGCCTTCACGACCGTGAATTCCGGCTGGCCGTCGGCGGTCTTGGCGCCCGGCTTCACCGTGATCAGGTCGCCGACCTTCGCGTTCGGCAGGGTCTTGTAGGCGAAGGAGACCGCGGCGATCGACAGCTCGCGATCCGGGTCCATCAGGTTGATGAAGTTGGGATCCTTCGCGATGCCGGCGACGCAGTAGGGCGTCCCGTACATGTCGGGTACGGGCTTCTCCGAGTCCTCCTGCGCCAGCACCGGCGAGGCCGCGACCGAGCACAGAAGCGCGCCGAGCACTGCAGCTCCAACCCTGGGCAGCGTCCAAGTCTTCAGCATGCGCCGCTCAGTACCCCAATGCCGGGCGGGTTGCGAGAGGCCGAGCCGGTCGCGGAGTCGGTCGCCGCCTCAGCGGATCAGCGATCCGCGGCCGGTGACGAGGTCGGAGCCCGGGCCCGCGCTGAAACCGTTGTTGCCCCTGACGACGTCGCGAAAGACCCGGTCGGAGTAGACAGTCGTCGCGTCGAAGACCTCGCCCGTCACCGCCGCGCGCGCCGCGACGATCGGCGCGGCGAGGCTCGTCCCGCCTACCGTGATCCAGCCCGTCATCCCGAGGACGTCGAAGTCGACGTAGACTGCCGCCGGCGTGGCGGGGTCGCCAACCATCGCCAGGTCGGGGATCGCCCGCTGGTTCCCGCAGCCGGCGCTCTGATTGGCGCCGAACGACGACTGCGCGACGCTCGCGGTGTAGATCGTGCTGCAACCGCCGCCGCTCGCCGCCTACCCGGTCTCCTTCCTGACCGCACCGCTCGGCTTGAGCTTGAGCCGTGTGCCGCCGACGGCGACCACGTCGGGGGAGGTCGCGGGGAAGCCGCCGGGCGCGCCGGTGTCACCCTAGGCAAAGAACTTGCTCACGCCGGGAAACCGCAGCAGAGGATCGAAGATCGTCTGCCCGGCGAACTCGACGCTGCCCCAGCTCCCCGAAAGGTAGCTCGCGTTCCGGACTGCGTAGTTGACCGCCCGGAAGAGGTCGGGGAAGCTGATGCTGTTGGCCTCGACGAGCAGGATCTTCGCACCCGGCGCGATCGCGTGCGCCCACTGGACGTCGAGGTTGCTCTCGAGCGCCCACCCGGCATCGGCCGGCGGATAGGTGGTCCCACCGGTGTCGTTCACCTTGGTGAAGCAGCCGTTCGCGGTGGTGCAGCGCGGCAGCCCGAACTGCTTGCTGAAGACCGCGAGATCCGCCTCGACGGTGGGGGAGTCGAACGCGCTCACGATGGCGATCGTCTGACCGCGGCCGGCGCGACGTCCCATGGGTAGCTCGTGCGCGATCTTGATCTGGTCCGGCGAGAAGCCGGCGGGAACGAAGTCGCCCGCCGCACTCGTCTCCGGCTGCGGACCTCCGGCGACGACCATCTCCGTGAGGCACCGCGCGAAGCCCGGCGCGACGGGCGGACAGACCTCGATCACCTCGAGGGGTGCGGCCCGCGCATCGGGTGGGGTCGCGGCCGCCCAGCCCCCGCTGCCCGCCGCGACCAGCGCACCGAGCAGCAGCGGGCGCCAGCGTCGCTACGAACGTCGCCCGGACCCGCCCGTCGGCAGGCGCGGCGGCCGGGTCGTTGCCGAGCGGGCCCGTGCGGGGGAAGCTTCGCGAGGGAAGTCGTTCACGCCGCGGGATTCTCCGGGCGCGCGTTCCGCTGGTCGAGTTTTTTTGGCGCAGACGGCTCGCGACCGGTGGCGTCGCGCCGGGCTGCCCCGCGCGTCCGGGCCTCGCCTATACCTCGACGAGACGCTCGTGCGCGCGGACCATCTTGGCGCGGATCGGCAGCTCGTACGGGCAGGTGCCGGCGCACGGGGCCGGGCAGGCCGCGCACGCGCCGGCGTCGACCTTCGCCGCCACCAGCTTCGCGTACTTCTCGCGTGCGATCGCCTCGCGGCGGTAGTCGGCGAAGTACATGTCGTAGCGCAGCACGGTGTCGATCGGCAGGCCGTTCGGGCAGGCGTCGAGGCACTGCCCGCAATGCGGACGGCAGTAGTCCGCGCTCGCGAGGTTGTCGTAGCGGCGCAGCAGGGCGACGTCCGAATCGCGCACCGGCGTCCCCGACGCGAAGAGGTACTCGTCGCACTGCTCGGGCTTCGTGAACGACACCACGAGGCACGACACCGACGGGTTCTCCAGCACCCAGCGGAACGCCGCCTGCGAGTACGCGACCGCCTCGTCGCGCATGCCGAAGTTCTCGGCCTTGGCACCTTTCAGCGTCTTCATCGCGACCACGCCGACGTCGTTCGCGTGCGCGCGGTCGATGATCTCCGCCATCCCCGGCCAGAGGCCGTGGTGGTAGGCGAGCATCATCACGTCGAAGCGCTGCGAGTCGATGGCGGCGTTGGCGACCTCCTCCAGCCGCGGCGTGTGCGTGCTGACGCCCAGGAAGCGCGCTTTGCCCTGCTCCTTCAGGCGGTCGAAGGCCTCGTGGAAGTTCGGCGCCATGAGCCGCTCGACGCGGTCGCACGAGTGAATGTGGATCAGGTCGACGTAATCGGTCTGCAGGCGCTGCAGGCTGCCCTCGACGGCCTCGATGATCTCGGGCACCGGCGTGTCGATGGGCAGGTGGCCCTCGGCGGTGCAGAACTTGGTCGCGAGGAACATCCGGTCGCGCCCGCCGGTCTCGCGGATCGCCTCGCCGAGCAGCAGCTCGGAGGTGTGGTGCGAGTAGTCGGGCGCGGTGTCGAAGTAGTTGACGCCGCGCTCGATCGCGAGCACCGCGACCGCCTTGTCCTTGATGCCGCCCGACCCGAGCGAGATGTCGGACACCATCGCGTCGGTGCGGCCGAGCCGCCGGTAGCTCTGGACGCGCGAGCCGGCCCACTCCGGACGCTGCACCGGGGCGATCTTCTCGACGTCGGCGAAGAAGATGTCGCGCCCGACGTCGCGCCAGCGCCCGTTCGGCAGCAGCACGCCGGTGACGCCGGCGGCGGCGGTCGCGACGCCGCTCGCGCCGACCGCGCCGGCGGTCGCGAG
>VGTK01000224.1 GCA_016874715.1 Deltaproteobacteria bacterium
TCGTCTTCCGCCGCGCGCCGCGCCTCCATCGCCTGCGCGGCGTTCGCGAAGCGCGCGGCGCCGCCGCGGCCGTCGAGGGCGAGCACGGTGGTCGAGACGCGGTCGAAGAGGAAACGGTCGTGCGTGACCAGCACCAGCGCGCCGGGGAAGTCCAGCAGGCTCTCCTCCAGCGCCTCGAGGGTCTCGAGGTCGAGGTCGTTGGTGGGCTCGTCGAGGATCAGCAGGTCCGCGGGGCGCAGCATGAGGCGCGCGATCAGCACGCGCGCGCGCTCGCCGCCGGACATGCGCCCCACCGGTATCTCGAGCATCTCGCTGCCGAACAGGAAGCGCTTCGCCCAGGTCGCGACGTGCAGCGGGCGGTCGCGGTAGATCACCTGGTCGCCGTCGGGCGCGAGCGTGCGCTTGAGCGTGACCGACGGGTCGAGCTGCTCGCGGTCCTGGTCGAAGTAGACGACGCGCAGGTCGTCGGCGGGCGTGATCGTCCCGGCGTCGGGTGCGACCTCGCCGGCGAGGAGCTTCAGAAGGGTCGACTTGCCGCTGCCGTTGGGGCCCATGAGCCCGAGCCGCATGCCGGCGGTGATCACGAGGTCGAGGCCGGACAGGATCGAGCGCTCGCCGTAGTGCTTGACCAGTCCCTCGACCACGACGAGGCGCCGCGTCCTCCGGTCCGACGCGCTGAAGTCGATCGCCGCGGTGCGCTCGCGTCCGCGCTCGCGTACGTCGCGGAGCTCGTCCTTCAGGCGCTCGGCCTCGTCGATGCGCGCCTGCGACTTCGTGGTGCGCGCCTTGGGTCCGCGCTTCAGCCACTCGATCTCGCGCCGCACGCGGTTCGCGAGCGCGTCCTCGTGGCGCTCGAACGCCTCGAGCAGCTCGGCCTTGCGCACCAGGAACTCGGGGTACGTGCCGTGCGAGTCGAGCAGCCCGCCGGGGTGGCGGCGGTTCAGCTCGAGGATGCGGTTCGCGACGTTCGACAGGAACGCGCGATCGTGGCTGACCGCGAGCCAGGCGAAGGTCTCGGCGCGCAGCAGGCGCTCCAGCCACAGGATGCCGTCGAGGTCGAGGTGGTTGGTCGGCTCGTCGAGCAGCACGACGTCCGGGGCGACGACCAGCGCGCACGCGATCGAGAGCCGCTTCCGCCAGCCGCCCGACAGCGTCTCGACGCGCGCCGAAGCGTCGGGGAAGCCCATCTTGCCGAGGATCACGGCGATGCGCTGGTGGCGCTCGACGTCGTTCACCTGCTCGCCGGCGAGGGCTGCGTCGACGATCTCCTCGACCGTCCGACCCGTCGGGAACTCCTCGTGCTGCGCGACGTACGCGAGCTTCACCTGACGCCGCGGCGACACGGTTCCGGAGTCCGGCGACTCGAGCCCGGCGAGGATCTTCATCAGGGTCGACTTGCCGCTGCCGTTCGGTCCGACGAGTCCCGCGCGATCGCCCTCGAAGAGGCCGAACGACAGGTCGGAGAACAGCGGCGCCGCGCCGTACGCCTTGCCGATCCCCTGGCAGCTCAGCAGCAGCGACATGCGCGCAGATGCGAAGCGGAATCCCGGCGCGGCCGCAAGGGTCGGGCCCGGATTCGGCCAGGCGGCGCGCTGCCCGTCGGACGAGGCCCGGCGGTCTCGGCCCTCGTGGCCGGCGGAGCCGGTGCGGGCGTCAGACCGGATGCGCTGCGGATGCGGGCCTCGTGGCCGGCGAAGCGGCCGCGGACGTCAGCACGGCGTGCGCTCGAGGAGCGCCACCTCGACGGGCTGGCCCATGCAGTCGAAGCGCACCCGGCCGAGCAGACGGGCGTCGACGAGCTGCGGCGCCGCGGAGCCCGCGGCGACCAGCGGCAGCGAGAGCGTGCTCGGTCCCGGGACCAGCGGCTTCAGGTTGCCGCCGGTGATGCTCACCACATCCGACAGCGCGTCCCGCGTGTCGCTCTCGGTCGCGGCACCGTCGGGCACGTCGAACAGGATCGCGGCCGCGTGGCTCGCGAGCTGCGACGAGCACGCGACGGTCACCACGCCCTCGAAGGCGCCCGTGATGCGCACCGCACCGGCGAGCATGCCGGCGGCGCCGGCGAACGGCGAGGAGCCGTCCGCGGGCACGGCGTCGAGGTCGAGGACGGTGTCGAACACCATCCGGGTGATCTCGGTGATCTGCTCCTCAAGCGGTGGCATGTCCCGGCCTTCGTTCGGCTGCGTCGCGAATGCGGTAGCAGCCCGTCTTGTCGAACTGCATGCGCTCGAACGCGTCGTCCAGGTTCATCGTAGTCTCGGCGCCACCCAGGAAGAGGTAGCCCTCCGGCCGCATCACCTGACGGACCTTCGCCAGGATGCTCTTCTTGGTCGGGATGTCGAAGTAGATGAGCACGTTGCGCAGGAAGACCACGTCCGCACGCGGCATGCTCGGCCACGCATCGATCAGGTTGAGCTCGCGGAAGGTGATCATCTTCCGCACCTGATCGCAGACCTGCCACTCAGGCCCGTTGCGCGTGAAGTAGCGCACCAGCATCGGCGCCGGCAGGCCGCGGTTCACCTCGAGCTGCGAGAACGTGCCGCGCTTCGCGCGGTCGAGGATCTCCGTCGAGAGGTCGGTCGCGATGATCTGCGTCCGCCAGGCGGCGAGCTCGGGGAAGCTCTCCCGCATCAGCATCGCGATCGAGTACGGCTCCTGGCCGCTCGAGCAGGCGCCGCACCATACCGTCAGGGCGCGCTCGCCCGAGCGCTTCGCGATCAGGTCGGGCAGGATCTTCTTCTTGAAGACCTCGAACGGGTGCACGTCGCGGAAGAACGACGTCTCGTTCGTGGTCATCGCCTCGATCACGCTGCGGTGCAGCTCGCCGAAGCGCTCGTTGCGCAGTCGCGCGACCAGATCGCCGAGCGAGCCGAGGTTCTGCTTGCGGACGATCGGGGTCAATCGGGAGTCGACGAGGTAGGTCTTGCTCGGCTCGAGAATGATCGCCGAGCGTTCCTTCACGAGATTCCGGACGTACTCGAAGTCTGTGGCGCTGAGGCTCATCTGGCGCCGGATCCCTTCATCGGGGCCTGGCGGAGCGCGGCGGTGGCGCCGCGGCTGCTGCGCACGCGGTTCGTGATCTCCGTCGCGATCGATTTCAGTGGAAGAATCCTTTCGGCGAGGCCCGCGCGCGCGACGAAGCCGGGCATCCCCCAGACGACGCTGGTCGCCTCGTCCTGCGCCAGCACCTGTCCGCCGGCGTCGCGCACGAGCTCGCAGCCGCGCAGGCCATCCTGTCCCATGCCGGTGAGAATCACGCCGAGCGTACCCGCCCCGTACGTCGCGACGACGCTGCGGAAGAGGACGTCCACCGCGGGGCGGCAGGAGTTCTCGGGCGGATCGTCGTTCAGCGCGAGCTGGACGCGCGGCCCGTTGCGCACCACGGTCATGTGGTGGCCGCCGGGCGCGAGGTACACCCTGCCGGGCACGAGAACGTCGCCTGCGGCACCTTCGCGCACGTGCAGGCCGGAGCGTTCGTCGAGGCGCTCGGCGAGGAGGCGGGTGAAGAGCGGCGGCATGTGCTGCACGATCACGACCGGTACCGGCAGGTCGCCCGGAAGCTGTGGCACGAGTTCGGCGAGCGCGTTCGGTCCGCCCGTGGAGACTCCGATCGCGGCCACCGCGATCGGTGCGGTGCCGCGGGGCACTGCCGGCCGCCGCTGCAGGGGCACCACGGGCGCGACCTTCGCGAGGGAGGAGCCCGCGCCGTCGCGCCTCGCCCCCGCCGGAGCGTCCGCGGCGATCGCGCGTCCCGTGAGCTGCCGGATCTTGGGGACGAGGTCGTCGCGCACGCGCTGCATCGCGACCGTCACGCTGCCGCAGTTCGAGGGCTTCGTGACGTAGTCGTTCGCGCCGGCGCTGAGCGCGTCGAGCGTGGCCGCCGCGCCGCGCTCGGTGAGCGTGCTGAACATGATCACCGGCAGGCGGGGGTGCGTCTTCCGGATCTCGATCAGCGTCTCGAGGCCGTTCATCTCCGGCATCTCGACGTCCAGCGTGACGACGTCCGGGTTGACCTGCGGGATCTTGGCGAGCGCGATGCGTCCGTTCGCCGCCGCGCCGACCACCTCGATCTCGGCGTCGCCGGCGAGGCAGTCGCCGAGCAGTCGTCGGATGACGACCGCGTCGTCGACGACCAGGACACGGATCTTGCCCATGATGTCACGCGTGATCGATGCTCAGCAGGTCGAGCCTCTCGATCAGGGCCCCGCGGGTGAAGGGCTTCATCAGGTACTCGTTCGCGTCCGCGCCGAGTGCGGAGATCATCTGCGTGGCCTCGGTTTCGGTGGTGACCATCATGACGAGCACGTCCTTGTACGTGTCGTCCCGGCGCAGCGAGCGCACGAAGTCGAGGCCGTTCCTCTCGGGCATGTTCCAGTCCACGAGCGCGATCGTGGGCGGCGTGCCCTCACGGAGACGCTCGAGCGCGTCCTTGCCGTGGCACGCCTCGACGACCTCGAAGCCGAGGTCGCAGAGCATGCGTCCCGTGAGCGAGCGCAACGCCCGCGAGTCGTCGATCACCAGTGCGCGAACCATCTTCCCTTCCTTCCTCTCGAGTGCGGCGCTCGGGATCAGGCGACGCCGTGCGCGAGGGGCGCATCCGAGGCGGAGTCGCCCAGCCAGTGTCCGGCGGCGCCGTTGGTCGCGACGTCGTCCCGCTTCGCAGCCGAACGCGGCTGCATCGCACCCTCACGCTTGAACTTGAATCCGCCGACCAGGCTCTGCAGGTCGGACGCCATCCGCGCGAGCTCGCTCGCCGCCTGCTGCGCGTCGTTGGCCCCGCTGTTGGTGCTCGCCGCGGCCTGCGCGACGCCGGTGATGTTCTGCGCGATCTCGGAGCTGCCCTTCGCCGCCTCGGCGACGTTGCGGCCGATCTCGTTGGTGGTGGCGCTCTGCTCCTCGACTGCGCTCGCGATGGTGTTCGAGATGTCGTTGATCTGCGTGATGATGGTCCCGATGTCGGCGATCGCCGTGACGGCGCTGGTCGCATCTGTCTGGATCGCCTGGATCTTCCGGCTGATGTCCTCGGTCGCCTTCGCGGTCTCCTTCGCGAGTTCCTTCACCTCGTTCGCGACCACCGCGAAGCCCTTGCCCGACTCGCCGGCGCGCGCGGCCTCGATCCTCGCGTTGAGCGCGAGCAGGTTGGTCTGCTCGGCGATCGACGTGATCACGCGGATCACCTTGCCGATCTCGGTGCTCGAGTCGCCCAGGCGCTCCATGGTCGCGTTGGTGGACTCCGCCGCGGCAACGGCGGCGGTCGCGACGCGCGCGGCCTCGGTCGCGTTCTTCGCGATCTCCTTGATGCTCGCGTTCATCTCGTCGGCGCCGGTGGAGACCGTCTGAATGTTGCGGCTCACCTGCTCCGAAGCCGCCGACACCACGCTCGCCTGCGCGAAGGTCTCCTCGGCGTTGCCGCTCATCTGCGTGCTGACCGACGCGAGCTCCTCGGACGCGCCGGCGAGCGCCTGGGCGTTCTCGGCGATCGACGCGATGGTCGCACGCATGCTCGCGACCGCCCGATTGGTCGCGCGCGCGAGCGTGCCCATCTCGTCGGTGCTGTGCTCGTCCAGGTGCCTGGTCAGGTCGCCCTGCGCCACGGCCTCGAGCACCGTGACGGTTTCCGCGAGCGGCCTGGTGATCCCGCCCGAGATGTTGCTGCCGAGCAGCGCTGCGACCAGCAGGAGTCCCGCCACGGCGGCGAAGAAGACCCAGCTGCCGTGGCGAATCGCCGTCGCGGCGTTCTCTTCGCTGGCCACGGCCTGCGTCTGCGCGAGCTTGACGGTCTCGTCGATCTTCGCGCGGTGCGCCTCGTACCTCTCGCGCAGCGCGCCGGACCGGATCGCCCCGGCCTTCCCGCGATCGCCGGCGAGGATCGCCGGCACGAACTCGCGGTCGCGGATCTCGAAGAACTCCACCGCGGGGGCGTAGGACTCGTCGAGGAAGACGTCGCGCAGACGCCCGGGCTCCAGCGTCTGCTCCCAGAACGCGTGTCGTGCGGCGTACTCTGCCTGGAGCGCCTTGCCGCGCTCGACCAGCTTCGGCAGGGCATCCGGGGAGGCGGTCAGCATCTCGACCGTCACGAGGTACGGCTCGATCAGGTACGCGGGCGGCCGCAGGATGTCGGCGATCAGGTCCTTGCCCTCGACAACCTCCGCGTAGAGGGGGCCGCCGACCTGCACGACGCTGCGGTTCCAGTACGCGTAGGCCATGAAGCCGAGCAGGCCCACGATGAGCACGCCGATGCGCAGAAGGAGCTTCGTTCCGATCTTCAGATTCTTCAACATGTTCGTCGTCGTTCCCGGGCTCGAGGTGCGTCCCTGTGTCCTGGATGGAATCCGGTGCCGCGTCGGGTCATGCGTCGCGGTCCGCGCCGGCGCCGGCGATGTGCAGCGCGCGCTCGGTGTCGAGCACGAGCAGGAGCTTGTCGCGCAGCTGGTAGACGCCGCGGACGAGCTCGCGTGTCGTTCCGCGGACGGTCTCGGGCGGCTGCTCGAAGGTCTCGTCGTCGATCTCGAGGACGTCGCCGATCTCGTCGACGAGCAGGCTCACCACGCCGTCGTCGGTGCGCACGACGACGTTGGTCGGCAGCAGCTCGTTCTCGCGTGCCGGCATCCCCAGTCGCTCGCGCAGGTCGATCGCGGTGACGATCTGGCCGCGCAGGTTGATCAGCCCCCGCACGACGGGGGAGGCGAGCGGCACGCGGGTCATCGGCTGCCAGCGGATGATCTCCTGCACCCGCTCGACCTCGATCCCGAACTGGAGACCGTCGAGATGGAACGTCGTCAGCTGTCGTGCGGTCGCCATGGCTCGTCCTCCTCAGGCCGCGTTCTCGAAGGTCGGGCAGGCCCCGGCGACGATGCCGTGCACGTCGACGAGGTCGGTGACCTTGTCCTGGATCACGGCCGATCCGAGCAGGCCGCTGCGCTCCACGCCGCGGCGGATCTCGAGCCTGTCCTCGACGATGTCGAGGATGCGCTCGACGACGATGCCGGCCGTCAGTCCGTCGCGCGTCGTCGAGACGACGACCTGCAGCGGCTCCGTCGCGACGGGCGGACGGGGCAGGCCGAGCGTGTCGGAGAGCCATACGAGAGGGAGGATCTGGCCGCGGTACTGGACGACCTCCTGCTCGGCGGAGCGCTCGACGGCATCTGCTGGGATCTCCTCGAGGCGGTCGACGAGGTCGAGGGGGACGGCGAGGCGGCCTGATTCGCCGGTGCCGAGGAGGAGCAGGGTGCGGAGCCGGGCGGCGTCGTGGTCGGCGTCGTGGTCGGCGTCGGCGGCGGGCTTCTCGGCGATGGCGCGATCGTGGACCTCGGAGACGACGTGCGCGTGCTGCGCGAGTCCGAGGACGTCGAGGATGAGGGCGACCCTGCCGTCGCCCATGATGGTGGCGCCGGCGAAGGTGGAGAGGCCCTTGAGCTGCTTGCCGAGGGGCTTGACGACGATCTCCTCGGTGTCGTTGATGCCGTCGACGACGAGGCCGAACTGGCGGCCGTCGGCCTGGAGGACAACGAGGTTGACGGCGCGGTCGTCGGTGCCGGCGGCGTCGTCCTGGCCGAGCTCGCGAGCGAGGTGGACGAGGGGGAGGAGGTTGCCACGGAGGCGGTAGACGGGGGCGCCGTGGATGCTCTCGATGGCGCGCCTGGCCTGCTCTGGCTCGAGGCGGACGAGCTCGAGGAGGCTGACCTGAGGGATGGCGTAGCGCTCACCGCGGCTGGTGACGACGAGGGCCGGGATGATGGCGAGGGTGAGCGGGATCTTGATCTTCAGGGTGGTGCCGAGGCCGACCTTGCTGTGGATGTCGACGGTACCGCCGATCTTCTCGATGTTGGTCTTCACGACGTCCATGCCGACGCCGCGGCCGGAGACGTTGGTGACCTCCTCTGCGGTGGAGAAGCCGGGGAGGAAGATGAGGCCGGGGAGATCGCGCTCGCCCATGCGGGCGAGCTGGTCTGGGTGGACGAGGCCGCGCTGCAGGGCCTTGTTTCTGAGCTTCTCGGGGTCGATGCCGCCGCCGTCGTCGGAGATCTCGATGTTGACCTGTCCGCCCTCGTGGAAGGCGCGGAGGAAGAGGCGACCCTCGGGGGACTTGCCGGCGGCGGCGCGGCCGTCCGGGGACTCGATGCCGTGGTCGACGGCGTTGCGGACGACGTGGGTGAGGGGATCCTTAATGGCCTCGATGATGGTCTTGTCGAGCTGGGTGTCGCGGCCTTCCATCTCGACGCGGACGTGCTTGCCGCAGGCGAGGGCGACGTCGCGGACGACGCGCGGGAACTTGGACCAGATGTTGCCGATGGGCTGCATGCGGGTCTTCATGACGCCCTCCTGCAGCTCGGTGGTGATGAGGTTGAGGCGCTGGGAGGCGGCGACGAAGGCGGAGTCGTCCTGGGTGGAGGTGAACTGGAGGATCTGGTTTCTGGCGAGGACGAGCTCGCCGACGAGGTTCATGAGCTTGTCGAGGAGGTGGACGTCGACGCGGATGGTGGTGTCGGCGACGGCCGAGGCTTGCGCGTCGGCCGGCTCGGGACGTGCGGCCGGAGCGTCGGCCGGCTCGGGACGTGCGGCCGGAGCGTCGGCCGGCTCGGGACGTGCGGCCGGAGCGTCGGCCGGCTCGGGACGTGCGGCCGGCGGTGCGGCCTCGACGGC
>VGTK01000225.1 GCA_016874715.1 Deltaproteobacteria bacterium
GACGTCGCGCGCGTGCAGGACGCGCTCGCGGAGCTCGAGGCGTTCTTCCGCGACGTCGGGCCGCCGCGCGCGCCGCGCTTCGCGCGCCGGCGCTGAGCCGCGGGCGCGACGCCCGACGCCACGCTACAAGAGGGGGCGATGACACCGCCCATCGGCAGCTGGATGATCGGCTACGGCGCGTTCCTGATCGCGATGGGAATCGCCGGCTACCTCTCGAACCCGGAGAAGGCCGCGACGGCCATGCTCTCCGGCGGAACCTTCGGCACGCTGTCGATGGCCTGGGGCGTGCTGCTGCGCCGCGGACACGCGTGGGCGCGTCGCGGCGCGCTCGCCACCACGGGGCTCCTCGCCGTCGTGTTCACGTGGCGCGCTTCCGTCGGCTGGATCGCCGTCAGCGCCGGACAGTCGGAGAAGCTGGTGGCGGCCGCGCTGATCTCGGCGATGCTGGTCGCGTCGCTGGTCACGCTGTGGTTGCTGATCACGGCGTCGGCGGACGATCCGCACGGCGCGCCCGGACGAGCGCGCGATGCCTAGCCACTTCGCCGACGAGCCGGCGCACGTCGCGCAGCTGCGCGAGACGGTGCGACGCTTCGTCGCCGACGAGATGCCGCCCGAGAAGCGCCAGCGCTGGGACCGCGAGCACCGCTTCCCGCGCGAGCTGTTCGCGAAGCTCGCGGCGCTCGGCGTCTGCGGGCTCACCATCGCCGAGGAGCACGGCGGTGCGGGCGAGGACCTCGTCGCCGCGGTCGCGGTGATCGAGGAGCTGTCCCGCGGCGGCGCGTTCGCCGCGGGGCCGTTCATCCACTGTGCGTTCTACGGCGGCATGAACGTCTCGGAGAACGGCAGCGAGGAGCAGAAGCGCGCGCTGCTGCCGCGTCTCGCGCGCGGCGAGCTGCTGTTCGCCTACGGGCTCAGCGAGCCCGACGTCGGCGGCGACCTGGCGAGCGTGCGCACCACCGCGCGGCTGTCGGCCGACGGCCGCACGCTGCTGCTCAACGGCGCCAAGCGCTGGTGCACCGGCGCGGACTTCGCGGACTACGTCTACTGCCTGGTGCGCACCGGGCCGGAGGAGGAGCGCTACCGCAACCTCTCGTTCGTCCTGGTCGACCCGAAAGGGCCGGGCATCACGCTCGCGCCGATCGAGCACGCGAACCTGCGCTACACGCTGTCGTCGGACGTGGTCTTCGAGGACGCGCCGGTGCCGGTCGAGAACGTCGTCGGCGGCCCCGACGCGATCGGACGCGGCTGGAAGATGCTCGCCGGACGCGCGCTCGACGTCGAGAAGCTCGAGATCACCGCGGTCACGTTCGGCATCGCGCAGGCCGCGGTCGAGGAGGCGTGGACCTACGCGCAGCATCGCGTGCAGTTCGGCAAGCCGATCGCCGCGCACCAGGCCGTCAAGCACGAGCTGGTCGAGGCGCGCACCCGGCTCGAGGCGTGCCGGCACATGCTCTACCACGCGGCATGGCTCGCCTCGCAGGGCCGGCCGTGCAGCGTCGAGACGTCGATGGCGAAGCTCTTCGTCGCCGACACCGGCGTACAGATCGGGCTCGCCTGCCAGCGCGTGATGGGTGCGTACGGCCTGAGCGAAGGCCACGACATGGAGCGCAACGTCCGCGACCTGCTCGGCATGCCGATCGTCGGCGGCTCGTCGCACATGCAGAAGAACAACCTGGCGCGGCGCTGGGGGCTGCCGGACTGACGTCCGCACCGGCTTCGCGCCGGCGAAGGACAGAGCCCCCGAGCGGCCCGCCCGGGCCCGCGGCGGGTCAGCCGAACGCGCCCGCGACGACCAGCTCCGTGACGCGGTCCTCGTCGTAGCCCAGGATCTGCGTCAGCACGTGATCGTTGTCGGCGCCGGACTCCGGCGTGGGGCCGGCGACGCGCGTCGGGGTCTCCGACAGCAGGAAGCGCGCGCTCTCGACGATGGTCGCCCCGTGCGTCGCGTGCTCGAGCGTCGCGAAGTGCCCCCGCCCGTGCAGCTGCGCGTCGGCGTACAGCTGCGCGCCGTCCTGCACCACGCTCGCGGCGACGCCGCGCGACTGCAGCAGCGCCTCGGTCTCGGCGGCCGACCGTGCAGCGGTCCACGTGCCGACGGCGGCGTCGAGCCGCTCGCGCGCGGTGCTTCTCCCCTCGAGCGACGCCAGCGCGGGATCGCCGGCGAGGTCGTCGCGACCCATCGCGTCGCACAGCGCGCGCCACTCGCGGTCGTCGCGCACCGCGATCGCCACCCAGGCGTCTTCGCCCGCGGCGGGGTAGACGCCGTGCGGGGCCATCTGCGGGTCGTCGTTGCCGTGCGCGCCCTGCACGCGCCCGTTCACCGCGTGATCGAGGATCGCCGGCGCGAGGTAGTGCAGTGCGGCCTCCGCCTGCGAGAGGTCGACGTGCTGGCCTTCGCCCGTGCGCCGGCGGTGCTCGAGCGCCGCGAGGATCGCGATCGCGTTGTAGCGCCACGCGACGTAGTCGGTGTAGGCGCCCCACGCGCCCACCGGCGCGCGGTCGGGCCAGCCGGCGGCGCTCGCGAAGCCCGTGACCGCCGCCGCGAGGTTGCCGTAGCCGGCGAAGGACGCCAGCGGACCGGTCTGGCCCATGAGGCAGGTGCTCAGCAGGATGACGTCCGGCTTCACGGCGCGCAGCGACGCGTAGTCGAGTCCGAAGCGCGCCATCACGCCCGGCGTGAACGACTCGCAGACCACGTCCGCCCAGCGCACGAGGTCGAGCAGCACCTCGCGGCCGGATTCGCGCGCCAGGTCGAGCGTCAGCATCCGCTTGCCGGCGTTGTAGTTGTAGAAGGCGACCGGACTCGCGAAGTCGCCGTTGCGGAAAGGCGCGATGGACTTGCACGCGTCGACGTGGCGCGGCGACTCGACGCGCACGATCTCGGCGCCGGCGTCGGCGAGCACGCGCGTCGCTTGCGGCCCGGCGATCGCCCACGTCAGGTCGAGGATGCGGACGCCGTCGAGCGGGCGGCGTCCGGGTGCCGCCGGAGCCTTGCCCGACGGCGCGAACGCCGGCGTTCGTGGCGCCTCTGCGCGGATCGCGTCGCCGTGCTCGCCCATCGCGGGCGCGGGCGCGGGATCGCGCAGCACCGTCGCGCCGAAGCGCGCGAAGGGGCCCGGGAACGGCACCGCGCGGTCGAGTGGTGCTTGACCGACGGGTCGCCAGAAGCCGCGCGCGCGCAGCTGCTCCGACTCCGCGACGTCGGCGATCGGCTCGATGGGCGCGATGAGCAGGTCGCGCTCGAGCGCGATCCGCTGCAGCTCGGCGCGGGTGTGGGCGCCGGTGAACGCGGCGACCGCGGCCTGGACGCGCTCGAGCTCCTCGAGCGGCTCCTGGCCGGTGAGCAGCAGGATGGTGTAGCCGCTCCAGTCCTTGTCGCGCATCGCGGCGTCGCAGAAGCCGTGGTCGTGCACGCACTCCATCAGGCGGCGCGTCGCGGGTCCGAACGTCGGCCCGAAGATGTGCGTGATCGACACGTGCCCGTCGCGGGCGGGGTAGACGAAGCGCACCAGGATGGGCCCGAGGCGCATCCCGCCGGAGGCGCGCTCCATCGTGGGCGAGGCGTTGCACGCGGCGAGGATCAGCGACTGCGTCGCGACCGTCTGTGCCGCCTGGGCCGACACGTCGACGTGCTGCCCGCGCCCGGTGCGCACGCGGTCGTGGTGCGCGAGCAGCGCGCCGAGCGCACCTTCCGCTCCGGCGTGCAGGTAGCCCTGCGGCACGGAGATGCGCAGCGGCGCGCGGTCGGCGTCGCCGTTGAGCCGCAGCGGGCCGCCCGCGGCCTGCAGGACGAGGTCGCTGTCGGCCCAGTGCGCCTTCGGTCCCGTCTGGCCGAACGGCGTGATCGAGACGTACACCAGCGCCGGGTTCGCGGCCGCGATCTCCGGGTAGCCGAGGCCGCGCGCCGCCATCACGCCCGGGGCCGCCGACTCGACGAGGAAGTCCGCGCCGCGCGCGAGGCGGAGCAGCTCGTCGCGGTCCGCACGATGGTCGAGGTCGAGCACGATGCTGCGCTGGCCGCGCGCGTACGCCCACCAGTGCAGGGAGCGCTCCGGATCCTCGAGGTCACCGGCGAAGGGGCCGACGCGGCGTGCGCCGGAGCCGCCGGGCGGCTCGACGTGGATCACGTCCGCGCCGAGATCGCGCAGGATCTGGCCGCAGAGAATCCCGCGGTGATCGGTCAGGTCCAGCACGCGGGACGTCTCGAGCATCGTCTCCTCCCGGCTGCGTCGCGCGGTCGCGGGTGGTGCGCGCGGGGCTACTTCAGCGCCTTCTCGATGACCGCGCGCACTTCCGGTGCCGTCGGCTTCACCGTCGGGTCGAAGCGCGCGACGACGCTTCCCTGCTTGTCGACGACGAACTTGCCGAAGTTCCACTTGATGTCGCCCGCACCCTCGGGCTGCGCGTCTTGCCCGGTGAGCCAGGCGTAGAGCGGTGCCCGCGACGCGCCGTTCACGTCGATCTTCGAGAACAGCGGGAACGTGACGCCGTACGTGGTCGAGCAGAACTGCTTGACGTCGGCGTCGGTGCCGGGCTCCTGACCCGCGAACTGGTTGCACGGGAAGCCGACCACCGAGAAGCCGCGCGGCGCGAGCTCCTCGTGCAGCTTCTCGAGGTCGGTGTACTGCGGCGTGAGGCCGCACTTCGACGCGACGTTCACCAGCAGGACGACCTTGCCCTTGAAGTCACCGAGCGAGCGCGCCTCGCCGTCGATGGTGTTCATCGTGAAGTCGTGCAGGTTGGGCATCTCGGACTCCTCGGCGCGTGCGCGCCGCTCAGAACCTCTTGTTGAAGATGTTCGGCACCACGCTGCGGTTGGTGGCGGTCTCGCTGTAGTACGCGTCGTGCACGAACAGGTCGACCTCGTCGCGCGACAGCTTGCCGTCGGTGTCGCGGTCGCCGCGACGGAAGATCTCCCAGATCGAGCCGCCGGACACCCTGGCCTCGTCCTCGCTCACGAAGCCGTCACTGTCGGTGTCGGCCGCGTCGCGGGCCGACAGCGAGGCGCGCAGCCTGCGCTGGACCGCGTTGGCGAGCTCGAACAGCGTGACGTTGCCGTCGCGGTCCGTGTCGACGCTGTTCATCGGCTGGTCCGCGCTGAAGAAGCCCGCCGTCTTCGCTTCCTCGTCGGTGAGCTTGCCGTCGTGGTCGGCGTCGGCCTGCTCGAACTCCTTCTGCAGCTTCGAGGTCGCGGGTCCGCTCGGCATGTCCTGCGCCGCGGCGGGGGTGGCGCACAGACCGGCGACCGCGAGGGCTGCGACGAACACGCGACGACGGCGACATGGCCTGAACGACAGGGGCACACGGCTTGGCGGTGACGTCATGGTGCGCGAATAGCAGACCCGCACCCTCGAGCACACGGGCCGTGTGGCGGCCGCGTGCGATCGTTCGAGACTCCGATCCGGCCGGTTCGCCGGAAGCACCTTGCCGGCACGCGCTCGAGGGTGGGAGTCTCACCGGTATGCTCCGCAGCTGTTTCCCCAAGGCCCCGCCGCCTGCCGCGGTAACGTTTCTCCTCCTCGTGGCGCTCGCGACCGCCTGCGGCGACGGTGGCGGCTCGTCCGGCACGGACGACGCCACGATCGCCCGGACGCAGGTCGAGGCCGGCGGCTTGGTCTTCGAGGCGCGCGTCGCCGGTCCGCGCGGCGGCTCCCCGGTGCTCCTGCTGCACGGCTTCCCGCAGTCGTCGCTCGAGTGGGAGGCGCAGCTCGCGGCACTCGGACGCGCGGGATACCGCGCCGTGGCGCCCGACCTGCGCGGCTACTCGCCGGGCGCGCGGCCGCCGGCCGTGGCCGACTACGCGCTCGAGCCGCTGACGCGCGACGTGATCGCGATCGCCGACGCGCTCGGCTTCGCGCGCTTCCACCTGGTCGGCCACGACTGGGGGGCGGCGATCGCGTGGGAGGTCGCCGGGAGGTACCCCGAGCGACTGACGAGCCTGACGGCGGTCTCGGTTCCGCACCCGACCGCGTTCGCGCAGGCGCTGGCGAACGACTCGGACCAGCAGGGCAGGTCGACCTACATCACGTTCTTCCGGCAACCCGATGTGCCGGAGCGGACCCTGCTCGCGAACGACGCAGCGCTGCTGCGCGGCATCTATGGCACCGGACCCGCGGCCGGGAACGCGGACGAGTACGTGCGGCTGCTCTCCGAGCCCGGCGCGCTCACCGCGGCGCTCAACTACTACCGCGCGCTCGGCCTCACGAGCTCGACCGGCGCGCGGACCACCGTGCCGACGCTCTACGTGTGGAGCACCGGCGACACCGCGCTCGGGCGCTACGGCGCCGAGCGCTGCGGCGACTTCGTCGATGCGCCGTACCGCTTCGAGATCATCGAGGGCAAGAGCCACTGGGTGCCCGAGGACGCGGCGGACGAGCTGTCGACGATGCTGGTCGAGCACGTCGGGCAGTGGGACGACTGACCTCGTCTGTTCCCGGCCATCTCCTGGGTGAGCGGACGGGCGCGAGAGCGGGGCGTCGATCTTGCCCGGAGAGAGCGACGAGTACAGGACAAGCACATTGTGCCGACCAGCGTACGCATCCCGAAGCCGCTGCTCGTGGCGGTCGACCGAAGAGCCCGGGCTCTGAAGATCAGTCGGAACCGGCTGACCGTGCAGGCGCTGGAACGTGGGGTGAGGGAAGCGTCGAGCTGGAGCGCAGACTTCTTCGAGCGGCTGGGCTCGACGATCCCGGACGTCGCGGAGGGGGCGGAGGAGATGCTGAAGGGGATCCGCGCGCGCCGGCGTTCGAAGGAGCCGGTCAAGCTGTGGAGTACGTCCTGGACACCGACGGGGTATCGCTTCTGATGAAGGGCGACCCGAACGTGATCGCGCACCTTTCACACCTCATCCGCCCTCCCACACCGCTCGAATGGGAATGGCGAACAGCCTGTCGTCGAACTTGCCCGCCCCGGTGCCGTCGTAAAGCACCACCCCGGCGGCGAACCGCTTGCCCGCCGCATCCCGGAGCTTGCGCAGGCCGCGGAAATCGTTAGCGCCCACGGTGGCGGCGGCTTTCACTTCGACGCCGGCCACGGCCAGGTGTCCCTGCTCCAGCGCGATGTCCACTTCGAAGTCGTCGCGGTCGCGGAAGTGGAGGAACCCAACCGGCTCCGGACGCCCGCTCGCCTGACGCCGCAGCTCCTGCAGCACGAAGGTCTCCAGCAGCGGACCGAGCGACTCCCGGCTTCGGTCGAGCGTCGCGGCATCGAGTCCCAGAAGAGCGCAGGCGATTCCGGTGTCTCCCATGTGGAGCTTGGGACGCTTGACCAGCCGGCTCATCCGGTTCACGTGCCATGACGGTAGCCGTTCGAGCAGGAACACGCGTTCCAGCAGGGTCAGATACTCGTGGATCGTCTGCCGTGTCAGCTCGAAGGGCGCCGACAGCTCGGCCACGTTGACGAGCTGGGCAGTGTGCGACGCCGCCAGGGCGAGCAGCTTGGGCAACGCATCGAATGAGCGCAGGTGCGAGAGGTCACGCACGTCGCGTTGTACTTGCGACTCGACGTAGTCGCGGTGCCAGGCGCGACGCCGCGCCGCGGTCCGGCGCGCCAGAGCTGCGGGGTAGCCGCCGGCGGCGACGCGCTCCGTCAGCGCGCCGCCGAGCCGCTGGACGATTCCGGTTCGGAAGCGCCCACCGAACAGGGCGTCGAGAAAGCGAGGCCTGGCATTCTCGATCTCGCATCGCGAGAGGGGGTGGAGCTGCAGGATGCCCATGCGCCCGGCGAGCGAGTCGGCCACGCCCGGTACGAACGGCACGTGAGCGGACCCGGTCAGGATGAACCGTCCTGCCGTCCGGCGCTGGTCGATCGCCGCTTTGAGCGACGTGAAGATCTCCGGGACTCTCTGCACTTCGTCGAGGATGACCTTCTGCGGCAGCGCGTCGACGAAGCCCACCGGGTCGTTTCGCGCCGTGCGGGTGACGGCTTCGTCGTCGAACGTCACGGAGCGGAAGCCTCGCGGCTCGAGCCGCGCTCGTGCGGGGCGCGGCAACGGACATCACCGCGACGCACGAGCCGTGGGTCGCGCCGGGTTCCACACCGACGATCCCGCGACGACGTCAAGGCGCGACGGAGCCGTGCAGCAGCGGACCCGCGCCGTCCGCGTAGAGTTCCACCCGCAGCACCGGGGCGGTGAAGCCGGCAGGCAGCGGTACCCGCACTTCGCCTCCCGCGTGCCGTGCGCCCGCGACGCGCTGGCGCAGCTCGCGTCCCCCGCTCGCGTCGACGATGCGCACCTCGAGTTGCGTGGCGTCTACGAGCGACGGCGGCAGCGCGACGACGAGGTCGCGCGTGCCGTCCGACGCCGCAGGCAGGAGGCGCAAGGTGCCGTCGCCGCGCGTGTCGCTCGAACGCGGTTCTCGTGTGCCCACGTCGCCCGCACGCGTGTCATCCCTTCGCTCGTCGGACGCGCGCAGAGCGGTCGACTTCGCGGCCGAGGCGCGCGCCGCGCCGGCCGCCGCACCGACGGGCATACCTGCCGCGAGCGGAGCGGCCGCTTGCTCGCGGCTCTCCGCTGCCGGCGCCGCCGGTGCGGGACCCGCCGGCTGAGCCGGCGCGAGTGGGGGCATCTCCGCTGTCGGTCCAGCCCCTGCGGAGTCCGCGAGCGGTGCCGGCGCCGGTGCGGAAGCCACTGCCGGTGGCGCC
>VGTK01000226.1 GCA_016874715.1 Deltaproteobacteria bacterium
CGGCGGGCACCGGTCGCGGGACAGCAGAGGCCGGCGACGGGGTCAGGCCGCGCGCACCTTGGGACGTCGCTCGCACGCGCGAAGCGGCGCGCGGCGGCGCGTCAGCTGCCGGCCGGCCGCAACGGCGCGCGGCCATCGGGGATCGCGGTACGGAAACTGGTGAGCAGGGCGTCGTAGAGCCTTTCCACAACCTTCTGGTGATCCACCTCGGACACGAACTGGAGGCCGTCCTCGCTAGCTTCGGAGCGAACTACGTCGCTCCAGATCTGCTGGCCAGTGCGCGCGTCGACGATCGTGACGCGTACGACCGCAATGCCCTCTAGGCTGCCACTCCAAAAGCCAGTCTTGTTGTCCACACCGAAGCTGACGATCTCGGCGGTGAGATTCAGCTCTGCCGGCGGGTCACCGCTGGTGCTTTCCGCCCGGTACCCGCGCTCGCGCAGAATCGAGACCAGATCGGTGGTGAGAATCGCGCTCAGCAAGCCCCCGCCGGCCAGTTCGACGCTACCCGTCTTCGCGCCGTAGCCGTTGCGCTTGACACCGACTTGCGCGCCGGACAACTCGGGTCGCGCATCCGTCACTCGGACTCCGACTGTCGATCCACTGGCGGGCATCGCAGCCATCGGCAAGGTCCGAACTGTCACACGGTTGGTGCCGAAGGCACAACCGGCCACGACAAACAGAAGGCACAGGAGAACGGGTCGAGCGTGAAAAGTCGTCATCGTGGAACGGCCCTGTATTCAAAATTTCGCGGGTCGCCAAGTCGATCGTCGGTGTCCGCCTTGACGACGGCGCCGCGATCCGTTCACTGACGGCGGAGATGCTCGAGCTCCGCTTCTTCGGCGTCCTGTTCGGACTCGCGGCCCTGGCGCTGGTCTGGGTGGCGCGCTTCCGCTGGCAGCGCCTGCGCAACCTCGAGTGGCTGCTCGGCACCGTGGTCGCCGGGAGCATCGCGGCGCTCGGCCTGTTCCCCGACGCCGCCGACGCGGTCCTCGCCTTCTTCGCGTTCGAGAAGGGCGGCGGGCAGCGCATCCTCGGCCTGCTGATCTTCTTCGTGCTCGCGCAGTACGTGCTGACGTTCGTCGCGCTGGCGCGCAACCGCCGTCTCGAGGGCGAGATCGACCGCCTCGTCCGCGAGCTCGCGAAGCAGGACTACCGCCGCAAGCACGGCGCGCACGACGCGTCGATCTACGTCGTGATCCCGGCCTACAACGAGGCCGACAACATCGAGCCCGTGCTCGCACGCGTGCCGCACGAGGTCCTGGGGATGCGCGTGCGGCCGCTGGTCGTGGTCGACGGCGCGACCGACCGGACGCAGCAGGTCGTCGAGCGCATGAACCACGCCGCGGTCGCCTACACGGTCAACCGCGGCGGTGGGGCCGCGCTCAAGGCCGGCTACGAGATCGCGCTCGAGGACGACGCCGAGATCGTGGTCACGCTCGACGCCGACGGCCAGCACTCGCCCGAGGAGATCGAGCGCCTCGTGAAGCCGATCCTCGACGGCACGGCGGATCTCGTGAACGGCTCGCGCGTGCTGGGGACCTACGAGAAGGACAGCCAGGTGCGCGCGGCCGGCGTGGTGCTCTTCAACTGGCTCATCAGCCTGCTCACGCTCACCCGCATCACCGACTGCTCGAATGCGTTCCGGGCGATCCGCGTGAGCGAGCTCGGCAAGCTGAAGCTGCGTCAATCGCAGTTCCACAGCTCCGAGATGCTGATCGAGGCGCTGAAGCGCGGGCTCCGGGTGATCGAGGTGCCGATCACGATCACGCGCCGCATGAGCGGCGAGAGCAAGAAGGGCATGACGCTCACCTACGGCTGGGGCTTCGCGCGCGCGATCGTCACGACGTGGCTGCGCTGAACGCGGTCGCACGCCGTCGCTGGCTCCTCGCGGCGCTGGTCACGCTGGTGTTCGCGGCCCTCGTCGGACGCGAGACCAGCGCCGCGGAGATCGTCCGCCGCCTGCACGCGATGCCGTCCGCGGCGCTGCTGTGGACGCTGCTCGCGCTGGCGCTCGCCGGCATTCCGCGCGCGGTGCGGCTGCGGATGCTGCTGCCGGGCAAGCTCGCTCTCGGCGACGCATACGCCTTCAACCAGGCGTACAACGTGATCACGGCGACCATCCCGAGCGGGCTCGGCGAGGCTGCGTCGGCGTGGCTCATGCGGCGCGCGCTCGCGGTTCCGGTGCACCTCGGGTTGGTAGCGCTGTTCGTCGCGCGTTTCCTCGACCTCATCGTCCTGCTCGGGCTCTTCCTGGTGGTCGTCGCCTGCGGCCTGGTTCCGCTGGGCGACGGCGGCGGCACGGTCGTCGGCGCGGCGGCGGCGCTGCTCGCGGGGCTCTCCGGCGTGGCGCTGCTGCACGTCGTCGGACGCGACCACGTCGCCGCGCGGCTGGAGTCGCTCGCGCGGGAGATCGCGTCCGATGCGGCTCTGCGCCGCGCCGTGCGGCGCGCGCTCGGCCTCGCCGCCGAGGCGCTGCGGCTGATACCCGACGGCCGGCGCGGACTCGCCCTGCTGGGGCTCACCACGGCGATGCAGGTGCTGGCGCTGCTCGCCCTGCTCGCCCTGCTGCACGGCGCCGGGCAGCGCCTCGACCTCGCCGCGACGCTCGCCTGCTTCGTGATCTACGTCCTGCTGCGCATGCTGCCGCTGCAGGGCATCGCGGGGATCGGCACGACCGCCGCGTGGTGGGCGATCGCGCTGACGATGCTCGGCGTTCCGACGCAGGAGGCGGCGACCGTCGGCACGGTGCTGTACGTCGCCTTCTACGTCGTGATGATCGCGCTGTGCGTGCTCTGCCTGCCGCTCCTCTGCGGGCGCCGGGAGGCCTGATGCCGCGCCGCGACCTCCTGCCCGCACTCGCCCTCGCGCTGCCGCTCGAAAAGCTCGTGCTGGTTGCGGCGCTCGCCTGGATGCACGCCACCCCGCTGGACGCCGGCAGTGCGCTGGCCGCGCTCGGCGAGACGGGTGCGGCGTTGCTCCTGCTCGCCGTCGCCGCGCGGACGCCGCACGGCGCGCCCGCGCGGCGGGCGGCGCGCGGCGTCGCCTGGCTGCTGGTGATCGGAACCTGGCTCGCGGTGGCGCCGTGGGGCTTCGCAGGCACGGTCGTCCCGCTCGCGCTGGTCTGGTCGCTGACGACGAGCCCGGCGATCCTCACGACCGCCGCGAGCCAGAGCGAGCTGCTGGTGCCGCTGCTGGCGTGGCTCACCGGACTGCCGGCCGTGCTCGCGGTCGCGATGGGGCTGGCGTCCGCCCTGCGCCCGCTCGCCGGGCGGGTCACGTGGACCGCAGCGCGCAGCGGCGCCGTCGCGGCCGCGGGACTCGGCCTGCTCGCGGCGTCGCTACTGCCGTTGCCCGGCCACCTGCTCGCGGGCCCGGCCCTGCTGGCCGCGCTCGGCGACGGCGGTCCGGCGGCGGACCGCGCGACGGCGGCCGATCCGGCAGCGGAGCGCGAGCTGTCCGGGCCGTCCGTCCCGCGCCGCGTCGCCGCCGCGCCGGTGCGCGACGTCCTCGTGGTGGTACTCGAGTCGGTGCGCTGGGAGCCACAGTCGCCGTTCGTGCGCGACTTTCCCGACGCGCTGCACTTCGAGCGCGTCTACGCGCACCAGGCGCGCTCGGTGAAGACGCTCGAGGCGCTGCTGTTCGGCATCTACCCGTCCCTCGCGCCCGAGACCGCGGCGTTCTCGATCGGCCAGTACGCGGTCGACTCCGACGGCGCCCTTCCCTCGCTGCTGCGTGCGCACGGCTTCGGGACGTCCTACCTCGGCGCGATGGACCTGCGCTTCGAGAACTACAAGCGCGCTCTCGAGGCGTCGGGCATGGACCGCATCGAGCGCGTGACCGGCGATCGCACGCTCACCTGGGGCGTGCCAGCGCGCAGGGTCTTCGCGCGCGCCGCGGAGACGCTCGCCGCGGGCCGCGCCGCGGGCCAGCGGCAGCTGGTCGTGGCGTGGACCACCGAGTGCCATCGCCCGTACGACTCCGCGGCGTCTGCAGGGACGTCGGGCAGCGATCGCGACCGCTACCACGCCTGTCAGGCCTCGCTGGCCGACGCGCTCCGGGAGCTCGTCGACGACCTCGCGGCCGCGGGGGCGTTGCGCGACACGATGGTGGTCGCGTTCGGCGACCACGGCCAGCTCTTTCCCGAGGATCGCGGTGGCGAGCCGGTCTACGGACAGAACGTCCGCGAGCAGGCGCTGCGCGTGCCGCTGCTGCTGTGGGCTCCCGACGGGCTCCGCGCCGGGGTCGCCACGCCGGACCGGCGCCTCTTCCAGCTGGTCGACGTGCCCGCGACGATCGCCGCCGCGACCGGCGTCGGCGCCCCGGACGGCTGGGTCGGTCGCGACCTCCTCGACCCGGCCGAGCCCGGGCGCGGCTTCGTCGTGCTGGCGAGTCTGCTCGACGGCGCCACACTCGGCGTCGTGGAGGCTTCCGGACACAAGGTCGCGACGTCGCGCGACGGCGGTGTGGTCGCGTATGACCTCGTGCACGACCCGGAGGAGAAGCAGCCGCTGCCGCAGAACGGCGTAGCCGCGGAGCGTGCACGTGCCCGGATGCGAAGCTACCGCGCCGTGGCCGACGCGCGCTGGAGCAGCCGCGTGAACCCGAGCGTCGCACAGGAGAGGACCTTCCGGGGCGCGGCGCTCGACCGCTTCGGTCGCGTCGGCGTGTGCCTGCACGCGACGACGGACGCCGCGTCGGGCGCCGTGAGGTACTCACCGAGCGACCTGCGGCGCTGCCGCAAGGGCAAGGTGCGGCAGCGCGAGCTCGTGCGCAGCCTGCAGGCCGACGTCCTCGCGGCGGCGTCGGCGCTGCGCGTCGAGCTCGAGCTTCGTCTCGACGACGCCGCGCCCGGCGCCGCGCGGGCGCCGCGCACGCTGGTGCGCCTCGGCGAACGCGACGATCTCGTCGCCGCCGAGTTGAGGCCGGAGCACGGCGCGTGGCAGACGGTCCGCGTGACGGTTCCGGTGTCCGACGAGCTGCGCGCGCGCCTGCGCGCAGCTCCCGCAGGCACGGTCGACCTCGGCATCACGCCGATCGACGCGGCGCTGCCCTTCTCTCTCGCGTCGATCCACCTCGATGTGGTGACGCCTTGAGCGCCGCGCCGCGATGAGCCCGCGCGCGCGCCGGATCGTGGTCGTCGCGGCGTGGGCCGCCACGTGGGCGCTGCCCTGGCAGGGTGCGCTCGACCCGTGGCCCTGGCTCCGGGCAGCGCTGGGGCTGCTGCTGTTCTGCACGCCCGGGCTCGCGCTCTCGCGGCTGCTCGACCGATGCGAGCCGCGCGCCGCGATCGCTCGCCTCCCGGACGCGCTGCTGTTCGGGGCGGCCGTGACCGGCCTCCTCGGATTCGCCGGCAGCGTCCTCGCCCTGCCGCCACTCGTGGTCTCCGCGGGGCTCTGGCTCGCCGGTGCCGCGGCGCTCGCCGCCGCCGCGACCCGCGGCCTGCCGCCGCGAACCGCCGTCGCCGGCTGGCCCGCCGTGCTCGAGGTCCTGGCGCTGGGGTGCACCGCGCTGGCGACCGCACGGCTCTGCTTCGCGCCCGTCATGGGCGCCGACGACATGACCTACGTCGCGCGCATGACGTGGTTCCAGGAGACCCCGGCGCTCGGCTTCCAGGCCATCATCTTCGGCGGCGCCACGGTGATCTCGCCGCGCGACTGGCTCGCGTTCTGGCCGCTCGCCGAGGCGCTGATCGCCTCGCTCGCCGGCCTGCACGGGCTCCAGCTCACGACGCTCTACCTCGGCCCGCTGCTCGCGCCGCTGTCGGTGCTCGCGGTGTACTCGCTGGCGCGCGCGCTCGGCATGTCGCGTCGCGCCGCCGTCGTCGCGACCACGCTGCAGGTCGTGCTGCTGCTCTTCCTGCACACGCGCGACGAGCCGGGCCGCCACTTCTTCCAGCGTCTCACCGAGGACAAGTTCCTCGCGCTGTACGTGCTCGGACCCGTCGTCCTGCGCCTGGCGACGCGCGTGCTCGACGGCGAGCGCGGGCCGATGCTCGCGGCGCTCGCCCTCGGCTGGACCGGCGTCGCGCTCGTCCATCCGACGGCGCTCGGGATCCTCTTCCTGGTCGTCGGCGCCTTCGCGGGACTGGAGCTCGTCGCAGCGCGCAATCTTCACGCGCTGCGCGTCCTCGCCATCCTGCTGCCGATCACCGCGCTCGCGGCGTCGGTGCGCTTCGTGCCGACCGAGGCCCGGAGCCCGGCCTACTTCGACGTCGAGTCCGCGCTGCAGGCGAACGCGATGCGCGGCGCGCGCGAGCGCCGCGTGGACGTGGTCCCCGGGACGCGCTTCTACGGCATCAGCAAGCGCTCGGCACCGCCGCTCTGGCGCGCTCTCGGCGGCTTCGCCCTGCTGCTCGCGCTCGCGCGCTCACGCCGCGACCGGGTCGCACGCTACGTCGCGGCCGGGCTCGGCGTCGCGGCACTCGCCATCGTGCCGCAGACCGGCTGGCTGGTCGGCAAGCTGCTGACGCCGTTTCACCTCTGGCGCATCCTCGCCGCGGTGCCGTACGGGATCGCGGCGACGTTCATCCTGCGCCTGCTCGCCGGACGGCTCGCGATCCGGCCCGACGGCGCCGGCGGCCTCGTCCGTCGTGCGGCCGCGCTCGCACCGCCGCTCGCGCTCGTCGTGCTCGCCGCGTCGGTCGCGTGGGTCGCCGCGCACCAGCGGACCTTCCGGCTCGCCGCGCTCGAGATTCCCGACTCCTGGCAAGAGAGCCTCGACGCGCGCGTCAAGTTCGACCGCAGCCGGCCGCGCCTGCCGTTCGCGGACCTGCTCGCGGTGGCCCGCACGCTCGACGACGTCGTCGACGAGCGCGCCGTCGTGCTGGGCGAGCCGGAGATCAACAGCCTGATCCCGAGCCTGTCGGCGAAGGCGGTGCTGGTCGCCTTCCGCTCGCCGGCGCAGACGACGCTGCACTCCGGCATGCCGATGGAGCGCGCACGGAAGACGTGGCGGACCTACCAGAAGCTCGTGACGGGCGAGCTATCCGCCGACGCCGCGGTGGACTTCCTGCGGGCACACGACGTGCGCTTCGTCGTCACCGCGACCCACGCCCCCTGGCTCGCCGCGATCGGCGAGGACGCGCTGCCGCGGCGGACCGTGCTCACGTCGGGCGCGCTGCGCGTCGTCGAGCTGCTGCCCCCGGGAGGCGGGCCAAGGGCCCGCCTGCAGGTGGGGTGAAGCCCTCACTTCGCGGTCGAGGGGAGCGCCGCGGCCCTCCCCTCGACGACTGCGCGCCGTGCACGGAGCGCCGCGAACCGGTAGGGCATCCGCTGCCGTCGGCGACCGACGACGGCAGTCCCGAGGAGAGGAGCCCGCATGCGCATCGTCATCGCCGGAATCGACGGCTACCTCGGCTGGCCACTGGCGCAGCACCTCGCCTCCCAGGGCCACGAGATCGCGGGGATCGACCGCTTCCTGCGCCGCGCGTGGGTGGACGAGATGGGCGGCGAGAGCGCGATCCCGGTGGCGGGCTGGAGCGACCGCGCGGGCTACTTCCGCGAGCGCATGGGTCGGGAGCTCGTCTTCGCGGACGGCGACCTGTGCGAGTACGCGGTGGTGCACGACCTGCTCGCGTCGTTCCGTCCCGACGCGATCGTCCACCTCGGCGAGATGCCGTCGGCGCCGTACTCGATGATGGACGTGCAGCACGCCGTCTTCACGCAGCGGAACAACGTCGTCGGCACCCTCAACCTGCTGTTCGCGATGCGCGACGTGGCGCACGAGGCGCACCTCGTGAAGCTCGGCACGATGGGCGAGTACGGCACGCCCAACGTCGACATCCCCGAGGGCTTCTTCGAGATCGAGTACCGCGGCCGCAAGGACCGCCTGCCCTTTCCCCGTCAAGCAAACAGCATGTACCACCTGTCGAAGGTGCACGACTCGGCGAACGTGACCTTCGCGTGTCGCGTCTGGGGCCTGCGCTCGACCGACATCATGCAGGGCGTCGTCTACGGGACGCGCGTCGCGGCGATGGACCCGTCCGACCCGCGCGCGCGCACGCGGCTCGACTTCGACCAGTGCTTCGGCACCGCGCTGAACCGCTACTGCACGCAGGCGGTGATCGGCGAGCCGCTGTCGGTCTACGGCACCGGCGGGCAGAAGCGCGGCTTCCTGCCGCTGCGCGACTCGATCCAGTGCCTCACGCTCGCGCTCGAGAACCCGCCGGAGCGCGGCGAGTACCGCGTCTTCAACCAGTTCGAGGACGTCTACGACGTCGCGACGCTGGCGCGGAAGGTCCAGGCCGTCGGCCGGACGCTCGGCCTCGACCCGCAGATCGTGCACCTCGAGAACCCGCGCGCCGAGATCGAGCACCACCACTACAAGCCCGACCACGAGCACCTGCTGAACCTCGGCTACCGTCCGACGCGCGACATGGAGACCGAGCTCGCCGACGTGCTGTCGGACCTGATCCCGCACCGCGAGCGCATCGCGCGGCACCGTGCGGTGCTCGCACCGGACATCCGCTGGAGCGGCGAGCGCCGCCGGATGGGGACGTTGCCGGTGGAGGAAGCGTCGAACACGCCGGCCGCGCGCCCGCGCGCGCAGCGGGCGGCGTCGGGCGCGTCGCGCGCGTGACGCAGGACGTCCGGCGCGTCGCGGGCGTGACGCG